>JAKEEP010000143.1 GCA_022616475.1 Phycisphaerales bacterium
AAAGGCGAGTCAAAGCGGTCAGCCCGGCAAAAGCCCCCCGATGCTGCGCGGCGGCTTTCACGCAGGCTTGCGAGCCTCTTGGGCGCTGCAACTGCCCGTGTATGCCTTGCGGTTTCCCGGTCCTCATTCCTATACCGGCGAAGACTCCATCGAAATCCAACTCCCGGGCAATCCCATCTTGTTGGAGCGAGTCATCGATGCCTTGATCGACTCGGCCGATCAGCGCGGCATCGAGGCGCGCCGCGCCTTCCCCGGCGAATTCACCGCCCGCGCCTACCTCAACGGCCGCATCTCGCTCACCCAGGCCGAGGGGGTTGCCGCCACCATCGCCGCGCAATCCGATGCGCAACTTCGCGCCGCGCAAATGCTCACCGGGGGCAGGCTCGGCTCGTTCGCGCACGACCTGGCCGACGATCTGGCCTCAGCGCTGGCCCTGGTCGAAGCCGGGATCGACTTCACCGATCAGGAGGATGTCATCGCCATCGCGCCGGCGGATTTGCTCGATCGATTGACGAATCTGAAGCAGCGGATCGACGATCAGCTCAATCGCTCGGTCGGCACGGAGCAACTTCAGACCATTCCCTGGGTGGTGCTGGCCGGCGAGCCCAACGCCGGAAAATCCGCGCTCTTCAACGCACTGCTTGGCCGCGAGCGCGCTGTCGTCTCACCCACCGCCGGTACAACCCGCGATGCGCTCTGCGAGCCGCTGACCATTTCGACTGCCCACGGCCCCGCCGAAGTCATGCTCGTCGATCTGGCCGGCCTCGATGATCAGGACGCTGCAGCCATCAACCGCGCGATGCAGTCGGCGGCCCGGCAAGCTCTGGACCGAGCCGAGTTGATCCTGCAGTGTGTGCCGATGAATGAGAACCAGCCACCGTCGATCGCGGATAACCAAGTCTTGGTTCGGACGAAATCAGATCTCCCGCCCACGCTACCCACGCAGCACTCAGCTTCTTCCGGGGGCGGCACTCAGCACTCTCTGGCTGTCTCGGCGTTCACCGGCCGCAACCTGGAGGTGCTGTGCCAAATGATCGCCAACCGTCTGGCCGACCGCGCCGTCAGCCTTGCGGCCGACGCTCTCTCGCTTCAGCCTCGCCATGAAGCCGCCTTGCGTTCGGCTGCGGTCAATCTCAGCGCTGCAATCGATTTGGTAGCCCCCATCCGTGCGGATCGCTCGCTCGGCAATCCCGAACTCCTCGCCGCATCGATGCGCAGCGCGCTCGACGACCTGTCCTCCCTTGCCGGCGATATCACCCCCGACGACATCCTCACTCGCGTCTTTGCGACGTTCTGTATCGGGAAATGAAATGTTCAGACAGCAAACGAATCGAACGTTGCAACGTCCGACGTCTGGTCGCCCAAGTGTCACGCCGCCGCGCGGTGGGTCTGGGTTGCCGGGGGCGTCGTCCTGGATAGGTGCAGCACCAAGCCGTTGTTGGAGTCGCGCGTCATGCTCGGAATCAGGAACGCATCCACCAGCCACCAAACGCACGGGATCAAGATGGTGAGCAGGCCAATCAGGACGAACATGAGTGGAAGCGAGACCAGCGTGATGACCAGCAGAGTCACGGCTGTTCCGGTGTGGCCCAGATAGAAGCGATGCGCTCCAAACATGCCAAGGAAAAACCACAACAAATAGGCCACCGATGTGGACTTCTTGTTGGCGTCGTAGCGCATCATCGTGGCAGCGTCGTTCATGGCTCTCTCCAAGCGGGAATCGGCGAACGGCCAGCCGTGGCTCGCGCGCACAAGTACGCAGGAATCGGCAAGCCAACCGCGCGCGATTAGCGCGATGTGCGGCAATCGCTGAGCCTTGAGCCTATAACTCAGCCAGAATTTCCCCGCACTCGGGGCAGTTGGCGTGTGCCCCACCGGCCAGCGAGTACCCGCACGCCACGCAGCAGCCCCGCCGCCGGCGCCAGAACCGGCGAGCCTCATAAGGCGCCCAGAGCAGCATGAACCAGAAGAACGAAAAGAGCGCCAGGTTTCCGATCAAAGCGGGCCAGATCGGCGTGCATGGCAGCGCGTGTGAGGGAAACACCTGACCGGCAACGCTCAGCGGCCGTTCGAGGGAAATGCCGCCTCGAATCACACCATCCGCGCTCATTGGTTCCAACCAGTGATATGAGAAGCACAGCCAAGGCCAGCCGCGCGCTTCGGCTATTTCCACGTATTGGCCCAGATCTTCTATAGCTGCCGGGGTAGGCGGAGAAAAGTCCACCCACGATGGCAGGAGCACTCGATCACGCTCTCTGAGATCACGATGCACGCGCGGCAGGCCAGCCGTGTAACGCACGCCTCCGATCGCGTCCTGTCGTGAAACGTAGCAAACAATCTGGTAACCCTTGGCTGGATCGTCGAAAATGCTTCCGTTGAAGTTTTCCCAGCGATTCGGGAACCCAAGAAACAAAGCCGCCAACCAGGCCGATGCGAGCGTGCAAAGCGCGCCCGCCGACAAAGCGATGATCGCAACCCTGGTGGAACGTCGAGATGAGCGTGTGGCAACCACGGCAGCTAAGCAAGCGCTTCTCCGCATTCAGGGCATTGTCGATGTTCGCCGCCCCGCAGTGAATAGCCGCACTTGGGACATTGATCCCGCCACCGGCGAATCGCACGCCGCCCATCGATGACTGCAACCATCAGTGCAACCCAAATCATCCAGTGCACTGCAAGATCGGCGAAAATCGTCCGCCAGATCGGGGAATACGGCAACACCCGCGGCGAATACCACGCCGCTGTGTTCCACGGCTGCATCGCGATGCCACCGGTGACTTCGCCACTGCGGGCGGTCGCTCGACCGCGACCGCTGAAGCGGTACGACATGCACGGCCAAGGCCAGCCGCGGGCCTCGGCGATCTCGTAGTGATCGTTGGTCAACCATTTGCCGGTGGCCTGGGGCTGCGGCAACACCACCCATGACGGCAAAGGCAATCGATCTGCGGTCTCCTTGTATCCGATTGCACGCACCATCACCGTTGATGTATAGCGCACGCCTCCAAAAACCTCTCGGCGTGAGAAGTGCCACCACTCGGATTCGCTTAAACCAGCGCCTTGGCTCCGCGCCACGGTGCTGCCGAAGTCCAGAAACGCTGCCGAACCGCACGCGATCCCGATCACTGAAGCGACGGCCAATCCAATCGCGATCAACGCCAGTCGAACGTGACGCCGAACGCCTGACGAGACGGCCACAGTTCACTCTCCCTGATCCAGCACCGCCATGAACGCTTCCTGCGGAATCGTCACGCTCCCGATCGTCTTCATCCGCTTCTTGCCGCTGTTTGGTTATGCGGATTTCGCTCGTCTCTCGTTCTCACTAGATCCGCTCGAACTGGAGGTTCGAGGCAATAGCGCGCGCTTGCGAAGATAGAGCAACCTCTTCCAGGTACTGTGCTTCGATTCCTCAGTTTTGGTAGCCCCGATCAGGCGAACGATTCGGTCGAACGCCTCGGTGTACGGGAGCTCATCGAGTGGTTGACCTACGGCCATGTAAGCTTCGATAAGCTTTTGATCCTCGGCGCTCAGAGGCGGCGCTTCCCAGTTGAAATCCGAAGGCATTTCGTTTACTCCACTCTTTCGGCAGCTGTTCGTGCGGCGCCATCCGCATCGGCGAACAGGCTCGAATGGTTGATGTTCATCTCATCCAGATCGGCCAAAGCGACTCGGCGCTCGTTTAGAGGCAGCACAAACTTGTAAAGCGAATCGCCAAGCGCCTCCTCGACGCTCCGCTGAATGGACGACACCCGCAGGAACAAGCCGCGCTGTCTCAGCCCACGGTCATTGAATCGTAGCAGCTCAAGATCGTCAATGAAATCAATTTCCGTGGCATTGATTGGAATCTTCGCACGGTCGAGACCGAACACTGCGACCGGCTCAGGCTGCTTTGGATGAGCGGCATGGAATGCGAAATATGCCGCGATGTACGGCGACTCGGTCCAATCCAAAAGCGGCGATGGCAACCCGTGATGGCGCGCGAGCAACTCAAATCCTTCATTATTCGGCAATTGCGACCACGGCAGGTGGAGCCGAATCGCCTCGCGTCGAAACTCATCGAGCAGCCGAGTCACATGGTCCGCTCGGGTCGAATCGTCGAAGAATGTGTCATCGCGATCGAGTGAAGCCAAAAGGGATTGCGAAGTCGCAGGATGGCCTCGGAAGACCCATTGACGGCGACGACTTCTCGGCAAGGCGGCAAATCGACCAAGCACTTCTCGAAAGCGCGCCCACGATGCGATCTTGAGTTCGATCACACCATTTGTTGTACAAGATATGAGCGAATGTGGCTACTCTCCCTGGTCCAGCACCGCCATGAATGCTTCCTGCGGAATGGTCACGCTCCCGATCGTCTTCATCCGCTTCTTGCCTTCCTTTTGCTTCTCCAGCAGCTTGCGCTTTCGCGTGATGTCGCCGCCGTAGCATTTCGCCGTCACGTTCTTGCGCACCGCCTTGATCGATTCGCGCGCGATGATCTTGCCGCCGATCGCCGCCTGCAGCGGAATCTCAAACTGGTGGCGATCGATCTGCTTCTTGAGCTTCTGCAAGATCAGCCGGCTGCGCTGCTCGGCGTTGTCGCGATGGCAGATCAAACTCAACGCCTCCACCGGCACGTTGTTCACCAGGATGCTCACCTTGGCCAGTCGGTCTTGCCGGTAGCCCACGATGTCGTAGTCCATCGTGCCGTAGCCGCGCGTGATCGATTTCAACTTGTCGTAGAAATCGTAAATGATCTCGGCCAGCGGCAGCTCGTAATCCAGAATCTGCCGGCCCTCGGAGATGAATTTCTGCGCTTTGAACGTGCCGCGCCGGCCTTCGCACAAGCGCATCAAATCGCCGATGTTCTCGGTCGGGCAGATGATTTCCACCTTCACGATCGGCTCGCGGATCGACCGGATTGTGGATGGATCAGGCAGGTCGGCCGGGTTGTGAATCTCCACAATCTCCCCGCCGGTCAACTCAACTTGATAGCTCACCGTCGGCGCGGTCTGGACAATCTCGACGCCGCCCTCGCGCTCCAGCCGTTCCTGAACGATGTCCATGTGCAGTAACCCGAGAAACCCGCACCGGAATCCAAACCCCAGCGCCTCTGAATGCTCGGTCTCAAACGTGAAGCTCGCATCGTTCAAGTGCAGACGGTTGATCGCATCGCGCAGCGCCTCGAACTCCCCTTTCTTTCCAGCGGAAGGCGATTCGGCCGAGGCCGTCGCCGGATAAAAGTCACAGAAGACCATCTGCTGCGGCTCTTTGTACCCCGGCAAAGGCTGGCTCGCCGGTCGCGCATCTAGCGTGATCGTGTCGCCCACCCGCACATCCTCCAGCGTCTTGATCGCCGCCACCATGTAGCCCACTTGCGCGTGCCCCAGCGTCTTGACCTTCTCAGGCTGCGGCCGATGCCGCCCTAGCTCGGTGATCTGAAATGTCCGCCCGGTCCCCATCATCCGAATCTTGTCGCCCACATTCAGCTCGCCGTCGAACACACGGAAATACACAATCACTCCGCGATAATCGTCGTAGTTACTGTCGAAGATCAGGGCGCGAGTCTCTTCAACTTCAGGCGGCCTTGGCGGCGGCAGTTTCTCGCAAATCGCATCGAGAAGCTCCGTGATCCCCTTCCCTGTCTTCGCCGATACGTACATGCAATCCTCGGCCGGCAGTCCCAAGACCTGCTCGATCTCCATCGCGACGCGCTCAGGCTGCGCCGCCGGCAGATCGATCTTGTTGATCACCGGAATCAACTCCAGATTGTTCTCCACCGCCAAATAGGCGTTGGCAACCGTCTGCGCCTCAACCCCCTGCGTCGCGTCCACCACCAAAATCGCCCCTTCGCACGCCGTCAACGCCCGGCTCACCTCGTAGGCGAAATCCACGTGCCCCGGCGTGTCAATGAAGTTCAGCTCATACTCTTGCCCCTTGTAGGTGTGCTGAACCGTCACCGCCGACGCCTTGATCGTGATGCCGCGCTCGCGCTCCAAGTCCATCGAATCCAGCATCTGCTCGCGCGCTTCGCGGTCCGAAACCGCATGCGTGGCCTGCAGCAGCCGGTCCGCCAGCGTGCTCTTGCCGTGATCGATGTGGGCGATGATGGAAAAATTGCGGATAGGCACAGTTCAGCTTCGAAAATCGAAAGTTCAGATCAATAAACGGCGTGAAGTTTAGCGGCGGGGCTCGCCCCGCGTTGCCGCACGACCAAGGGGCGGTCGCCGACCAACCGCAAACCGTGATTGTATCGGTCCCAGCCGATCGGTTCCGCGCGTGCGAAGGCCTATTCGCGGGTTGGCTTTGCCTCGCGCACAGTCT
>JAKEEP010000144.1 GCA_022616475.1 Phycisphaerales bacterium
AGAGCGATCGCCAGACCGCGCGCGATGAAGGCTCGGTGGCGGGAGAGGATTCTGGCCATGTTGTTCCCCTTACGAGAGCTGAGATGTGCGGGCAAAGTACCGGGTGCGCGCTAGCGCGTCAAGGAGTGTCGTGCTCGTTTGCTCTTGACGATCTGTCGATCACTGGGTCCAGCCGCGCTTCTTGCCGGCCGAAGCGCCGCTGGCGGCGGGAGTGGCGGCGTCGGCGTCGACGATCTTCTGAAGCGTCTCGGCAGAGAGCGAAGTCGGGTTGCCTTGCCAGCGCACGATCCAGTCTTTGCTCATGACGATGCAGTGGGGGATGCCGGTGACGTTGATGACGCGCGACATCGTGTCTTTGGGGTCGAGGGCCAGGGAGTATTTGAAATCCCTGAGCTTCAGGTTGTGCTTTCGCAAGCCAAGCTCGAAGTTGTCGGACTTTTCATCGCTGAGGCCGACGAAGCAGACTTTGTCGCCGAACTTCGAGGCCAGCTGATTCATGTGTGGAATGGAGGCGCGGCATGGCGGGCACCAGGTGGCCCAGAAATCGATGACCACGACTTTGCCCTCGGCGTTGGGGCGCGTGGTCACCCATTTGTCGACGTAGAAATCCGGCGCGCGCTTGCCGCGAATGTCGTTGGCGGATCGCACGCTGCCGGTGGTGGGGGGGAACTTCGCGTCGGGCGCTTTGGTTTGGGATTCGGATTCGGATTTCTCAGTCGCGCGGGGCTTGGCGAGCTTGCTCTTGTCGAAGGGCTCGGCCGCGAGCTCGGCCACCGCTTGCTTGAGTCCATTGGTGTTCAAACCGGCGTAGCGCACGGCGCCATTGCGATCGATCACGATGTTGACCGGATTCTTCCAGACGCCCAGCTCATCGCAGAACGCGCCGGTGGCATCGATCACGACGCGCACGTTGCCGGGAGGCGATTGTTTCTTGAGGATTTCTTCGGCTTCGGCGGCGCCCTCTGGAGTGTGCAGTGCGACGATGGCGAGATCGCTGGGCGGGGTATCCTTCAACGCCGTGCCAACCCGTTGGGGCCAGCGTTTGCCGGCGGGGCTTGCCGAAGTCCAGGATTGGATCACGACGACGCGGCCGATCAGGGTGTCCCAGGTAGCGGGCTCGCCGCCGACCCACTTGAGGTCATCGGTGAACTTGGCGGGTGCGAAGCCGAGGGTTTCATCGAGCGCGGCCCGATCGTCCTTGGAGAGTTTCTCGAGCCACTTCTGCTTGTTGGCGTCGGTTTCGTTGCCGGCGTCGGGGGTTTCCTGCGCCGGAGCGAGGGCGGCGTAGTTCAAACAAGCGAGCACGGCAAGGGTCAAGGGCGAGCGAAGGGTACGGTGGTTCATGGGTCGGGTCCTGATTCGGGTTGAGTCCTATGAGTGTAGCGGGCAACAAGTCAACAAGTCGACAAGTCAACAAGTCGACAGAAGGCGCAAGGGAGCAGGGAGGGGAAGGGGATGGGGAAGGGGGGTGAGACGGTGAGGCGGTGAGGGGAAGAAGGCACGGGAGTGGTGAGGGGGATTAGTTGGCGCGCGCGCGGATGCCAGAGAGGGATTAGCTTTTGCGCGCAGAATTGTCCTTTTGAGTTCTTTGCTTTGTTGAAGGCGGTGTATCTGACAGAGATGGGGATGATTCCGCGGGAGGAGCAAAGCGACGGAGTAAAAAGTGGGATAGGCGCGGAGGGGGCGCATGGGCGGTTCCGAGTTCTGAGTGCTGACTACCGACGAGCGCAAGGAGGGCGCGAAGAAAAATGCAGTCCCTCTACAAGAGGGGCCGAGGGCGCGATTGGCGCGCGCAAGGAGTGTCGTGGTTTTGGGAAATGCCTGTTTTTGCAGGGTGAAAAAATTTGAAAAGTGGTGATTTTGATTTTTTGGGAGGGGCGGTTTTGTGCGCGCCGAGTGCAGAGTCTGGCCTGCGTGGCATCGGGCGGTGGCGCGCGAAGCCGCAAGCGGAGGGATGGTTGGTGTGACGGCGGGAACGGAGCGGCGAGGGCGCCGCTCGCTAAACGGTGGTTGTTGGAGTGCGTTCGCCGGTTGCCTACCATCCGCGACCGTCATTTCGCGTCGGGGTATAACAAGAATGACTTCTCACCCGATCCAATCCAAGGGCGAAATATCTGCGCCCCCGGAAGCGCGCCCAACAGGCGCTTTGCGAGAAGTCTGGACGATTGCGTGGCCGACCGTGCTCACGATGACCAGCTACACGGTCATGCAGTTCACCGATCAGATGATGGTGGGTCAGGTCGGGCCGCTGGAACTGGCGGCGCAGAGCAAGGGGTGATGTGGTCGTTCACCCTGCTGAGCTTTGCGCTGTGGCGCCCAGTCCAAGTACACAACTGCCGGCGATCCAAAGAATCGCATTTCGCTTGGTCGTTTGCATGTGTCAGCGCTCCCGGGCCCGTCAGGCTTGGGCCACTGGCGGCATTCTACCAGTCGAGGCTGGCCAATCCAGGTGCGGCAGGGGCTGCGTATGGGTGACGTTCGGCGGTCTGGGGCCGAATTGTCCCAATGCACCGCGCCGATTAGGATGGTTGCCTTGCCAATCTGGGATTCCGGGGTTCCGGGGTTCCGGGGTTCCGGAGTTCCGGGGGCAAACAAGGAGAATTCTGTGGCACAACATGTTCTGGACACGATCATCGGCGCGGGAGATTCGAAGGCCGATCCGCAGGCGGCCGAAGCCCATTACCGTGCCGGCCTTCAGGCTCAGGCCGAGAACGACCATCTCACGGCGATGGACGCCTTTCGCAAAGCGACGCGCCTGGACAGCAACAGCGCGACGTACTCGTTCCACCTTGCGTATCTGCTGGATCTGATGGGCGAAGAGGAAGAGGCGGTTTCGATCTATGAGCAGTTGTGCAACCGCGATCGGCCGCACGTGAATTCGCTGCTGAACCTGGCGGTCATTTACGAAGACCGGGGCGAGATCGCCAAGTCGGAACGGTGCCTGCGCCAGATCCTCGACACCAATCCCAATCACGAGCGCGCGCGGCTGTTCATGAAGGATGTGCTGGCCTCGCGCGATATGTATTACGATGAAGAGCAGGCTCGCGACCTCGCCAAGCGCAGCGCCATGCTTGATACCCCGGTGACCGATTTCGAGCTTTCGGTTCGGGCTCGAAACTGCTTGAAGAAAATGCAGATTCGCACGCTGGGCGACCTGCTGAAGATCACCGAGGCCGAACTCCTGAGCTACAAGAACTTCGGCGAAACCTCGCTGGTCGAGATCAAGAACATGCTCGCCCAGCGCGGCCTGCGCCTTGGGCAGGGCCTTGAGGGCCAGTTCAGCCGCGTTCGCAGGGAGATTTACGAAGAGCTCAAGGGCCAGGCCCCTGAATCGGTGCTCAACAAGCCCATTTCGGTGCTCGATCTCTCCGTGCGCGCTCGCAAGGCGCTGCAACTGCTCAACATTCAGACGCTGGGCGACCTGGCGATTCGCACCGAAGCGGAATTGATGGGCGTGAAGAATTTCGGAGCCACCAGCCTGGTCGAGATCAAGGAGAAGCTCTCGGGCTTCGGGCTTGCTTTGCGGTCGCTCGACTAGTTCCCGAGAAAAGCGCCCACGGAGAAAAGGTGTCAGGCACCTTTTCGGAATCAGCGCGAGTAGCACCGGCCTAAGGAAAAAGGCGCCTGACACCTTTTCTGGGACGACGGGCTGTCCAAACGCAAGGGTGGGGCCGTTGTTGGCCGATGGAAAGTCAGCAGCTGGCAATCACCCCTTGCCCGGCCGCCGGATGTGTCGTTGCGGGGACAGAGAAATCGAAGATTGCAATGGAGCGCGATCAATCACGAAGGAAGTTCCTGGCAAATGTGGCGGGCGTTCTCGCTGCGCCTGTGATTCTCGCCGGGTGCCGGTGCTCGCGTTCACGGCTTCCCGATTCAGGCTCGGCGGCTGACGAACTCGCCCAGGATGACGCCCAAACCGTCGCCGCGTCGTTTCGCCCGGCTCTTCCGCAGAGCGAGCCAATCGTCCGCGTGCGCGTCATGAAAATCCGGCGCCCTTGGACGTCGCTGGTGATCGGCGTCGAGGACCAATGGATTCGGCTGCAGGAGGACCAACCGCTGGCCCTCACCCAGGTCCTTGCCGGACCTCTGCGATTGATGATGGAGTCTTCAGGCTGGTCGATTACCGATGCCAACGGTTTCCGCGCCGGTGTCGATGGCAAACACGCCATTGAACTGGAGTCAATGGACGATGAGCGATCGCTTCTTCCGCTGGTCGTCGAAGGCGCATCGGGGGAAACGCGACAGTATCCCGGCGCATTGCGGCTGGTGTGGCGGGGCGATCTTGAGCCGGCGACGCCGGGCGCGATCGACGTCGTCAATCAGGTTCCCTTGGAGTCTTACCTTCCGGGTGTGCTCGCGGGCGAGCTCTATCGGACCTGGCAACTCGAGATGTACGCCGCACAAGCCGTGGCGGCTCGCAGTTATGCCTGCACCGAGATTGCGGTGCTGGCCGGCCGGCGGCATTACGATCTGGCCAACACCGCCGCCTCGCAGATGTATCTGGGCGCGGTCGGTCATGAGCGCGCGCATCAGGCGGTTGCCATGACTCGCGGTGTGGTTCTGGCGCACCAGAACCTGCTGGTTTCCGGCTACTACTCCAGTTGTTGCGGCGGAGCCGCCGCTTGCGCGGTCGATGCCATCGGGGTCAATCCGGTCAATGACGTCGCGCCCTTGCGCGGCCGCCCTTCGAGCGATGTGTGCACCGAAGCCGCCGTCTATAAATGGAATGCCGACCAGCCGATCGATTCACTCTCGCGCCGGCTGGCGGCCTACGGGAAGTCCAGAAACAGAGCCGATGTGGCCTCGCTTTCGACGTTGGTTTCGATCGACGTGACAGCCGTGAATCCGCACGGTCGTCCGACACAAATGCGGGTGGTGGATGATGCGGAAGCATCGGCGGAGCTGAGCGCCGAGGATTTTCGCCGCGCCGCCAACTACGCCGCGCAGGGAATTGTCGCGCCGCCCAAACCGCTTCGGTCCTCGTACATCAAAGCCGCCTTCGACTCCCAAACCGTCCACTTTGAGGGCAATGGTTTCGGCCATGGCGTGGGACTGTGTCAATATGGGGCCGAGGCGCTTGCCAGAACCGGCCAGGCGCACTCAGACATATTGGCCTGGTATTACCCGCAGGTGGAGCTATCGACCTGTTACTCGTGAGGGAGGCCATGACCCATAACTGTGGCCTTGCCTAGTTGACCGCACTTTCCCAGGGCGGGGTCCCCGAAGAGTCGGATGACATTGTCGACGGTTCCTTTGCTCGCGCTTGCGGCGCTTCGTACTGTTTATGACGGAGGCCAAATTGGTTCAATGGGACAGGAGCCGACTTTGCGCCCCCGAATTACTTGCTCATTTTCGTTACCGCTTGCCGCCGTCATCGCCGTGATCCTCTCGGATCGGTTTGCCGGCTCTGCCGCGATGGCGCAAGTTGCCGCCGACAAGATCTATCTCAGCGGTATCGTTCGCGACTTCCATCAGACCCACCCCGACTTCCAGGTCATGCCCGCCGGCGGCCTGGGAAACTACGCCGGCCTGGTTGACGCGCACCTGGATAGTTCCAACATGCCGGTGTTCCTGCCCAACGGGTATCGGGTGAGTTGGCCCGCGCTTGACAGCAATGGCAACACGATTGCCCCTCACATGGCTGATGGCGCGTTCGCCAACCCTGATGATGGTGTGCGCTTGCTGCTGGTGGTGCAGAATGCGCTCTTGCTTACACCGCAGGATGCCGCCAAGAAGCTGGCGCTCGAGGCCTTCGGCCATACTGTCTCAGTGCTCGACGACAACTCCACCCAATCGCAGATCAACTCGGCCGTAGCCGTGAACGACGTCGTCTTTGTCTCCGAGGAAGTCGACCATGCGGCGCTTGGCATCAAGCTTCGTGACGTACCCATCGGCGTGATTAGCGAAGACAAAGACCTCAGCGACCAAGAGTTCGGCTTCTGCTCGAAAAAAGGGAACTACATGGGCACGAAGATCAATATCACCAACAACAATCACGACATCACCCAGGGATTCCCGCTGGGCGAGCTCGCTCTAACCACTGAGGAGTGGAACCTGTGGAACGCCAGCGGCACGATGGCCCCTGGAGGCTTGTGCCTGGCCCACAAAATCGGTTCAGGACCAACTCCTTTGCCGGTTCTCATGGTGATTGAAACCGGCGATGAACGGTACAGCCTTGGACCGGCGCCCGCGCGCCGCGTCGAGCTGCCCTGGGGCAACCACAGCATTGACTTCAACACCATTAACCCCGCCGGTCTGCTCATGATGAGACGTTGTGTCTCCTGGGGCGCCGACGGAAACCCCGTCGGATTGCCGTGCAGCGGCTACGAAGCCGGCGATCTTCCGGCAAATCTCGACTCAGTGCCCAGCAGCGCGGGCATCACCTCGGCCGATACGTTCAACCAGTACTTCAACGACACCATGGGCGTCAATGTCTCGGCGCTCAACATCCTCACGATGGTGCGCCAGCCCGATGACACCTACCTGTTCGACGACACGCTCGACCCGCTCTACAGCGAGCGCGGCGGTTTCTATCCGATCGACGGACTGCTCTTTGGCAATACGCCTGCGTGGCCGTCGCACAATCACCACTTCACCTACATGCTTAAGGCTCAGTTCAACTACGACAAGAATGCCGACCAGTTCTTCGAGCTGGCCACCGATGCCGACGCCTGGGTGTTCATCGACACCAAGCTGGCGATCGACCTTGGGGGCATTCACGATGTGCTCGCGCAACGCATCGATCTGGAGCGGCTGTGCCTGGTCGATGGAGAGACCTACACGCTGCGCCTGTTCATGGCTCAACGCTACGCGCCCGAGTCGGTCTTGCGCATTCACACCGACCTTCTCTTCGAGACCACCGAGTACCCGGCAGTGACTTGGGCGGCCGACTAAAGGGTCCCTGTCCGATGACCGTCTCGGCGCCGGGCGACTGAGAATCGCTGGCTCCAACCAAACGTCACGACAAAGCTCGGCCGATTTCGGCCGAGCTTCTTCCATTTTTGGGGTGGCAGTGGGGGAGCCCGGTCGATTCTGTTGGAGTGACGCCGATCGGATTCATTCGCTCCCTCAAGCTCGGCCGGAAACGGCCGAGCTTTCGTTTCGTGCGCGCATTGGTTGTTTCTGATTTCGCTGAACGAAACCCCGCATCCTGCCAAGACGCCATACCCCTTACGCATTCATGCGATTTGACCCCGCTTTCCACTCTTGCGCACCAAGGATGATCGCTTCGCAGGGCCACTTTCATTGCCGCCTTATTTGCGGCGGTCGCCGGAATTTCTTACCGTTGAAATAGCTCTTCGCTTACAACAAAAGAGAGGGACGCCATGCTCACTCACGTGCACAAAACAATCGCGGCATATTGCGTGTTGGCCCTCGCCGGGGGCTTCTCGGTCTCGGACACACAGACAACCGATGATGCCGGATCGATGACCATCCGACAACGTGTCAGCCCAGCGGCTTGCGTCGATTGCCCTCTCGACCGCGTGGCCGGCAGACTCAATCGATCCTTCGGCCCATGGCAGCGGACCGCCCTGGCCTGATCATCCGCCCAGGGCGCTGCTGGTCACCTGTTCTGCTCGACTCCCAAAAAGCACTAAACGATCGAAGGCGCGCCACCAGATCCCAGCGCGATCCTTCCCAGACTTCGGTCCCTTCCCATTCTTCGCGCGCGGTCTAGTCCGATTCGCGGCGCATTCGTACCGCCGACAACGTTGGAGCCGTTCCGACCGAATCGTACGGTTTGTATAGGAAGGACAGTGGAGGCCTTGCAGGGAGGAGTGCGTCATGAAAATCAACAGGATAACCACCGTAGCCACTTACTCGATACTGACGCTCGCGGGCGCAGCTGGTTTTTTATTGCCTTTCCAACTGCCCGGCGCGGGCGCTTCACCAGCTCCAGCCGATGAGGATGTCATTCGGCTCACTGGCACCATACGCGACTTTCAATCCACAGAGGGGGACTTCGGCGTTGACAGTGTTTCGCAATTGGGCCAGTATGCCCACAACGTCAGTGAGACTCTCGGACCCGATGGCGTGCCGAC
>JAKEEP010000145.1 GCA_022616475.1 Phycisphaerales bacterium
ATGAAGAGAAGGCGATCCGCAACTCTTCGGGAGGTTTCGTCCAGGACAGCACGTTTCCCGTTACCTAATCCAGCAACGCCGCCGGTGCCGACGTTCGCGACATGGAACGGCGGCTTGAATGTTCTGACCATCACGTTCAGCGCGCCCTTAGTCAATCAGCCGACGGCATTGGCGAACTGGGTGTTGAACCTGATCCCTTCGGGGACGGTTGGGCCAACGATTGCAAGCGTCGCGGTTCCGAATCAGGTGCAGTTGACCTTTGCCGGCGCGCCTGGCGGGAACGCCGACAGCATCGAGTACCTGGCGACGCCGCCGGACGTAGTTGGGACCAATTTAGCGCCGGTTGCCGCGTTTGAGCTATTCTTCTCGTGAGATTCCGCCCCCGGAAGTAGAGCCCGGAAGTAGACCCATGTCAGAGAACCTTGGAGTCTTGGTAAGAAACGAAAACGCGGCGTTGGCAATCTCACCAACGCCGCGCTGTTCTCTGACGATTCGCCGAGCGATACCGGGCGACATTGCGTTTATCGACTATCTCCAGAAGATGCACGGCCACATGGTCGGCTGGTCGCCGACCAAGCAACTGGAAGCGAACATCGAAGGCGGTCACATTCTGATTGCCGAGGACCCGGGGAGCACAGGCGGGACGCCTGTGCCACTGGGCTACTGCATTGCCCGCGATCAGTACATGAAGCGCGATGATGTCGGGATCGTCTATCAACTCAACGTCCTGCCGCTCAAGCAGCGGCATCTTGTCGGCGCTTCGCTGGTCAAGGCCGCATTCGAGAAAGCGGCCTATGGGTGCAAGCTGTTCTCTTGCTGGTGCGCGCAGGACATTCAGGCGAACTATTTCTGGGAGTCGATTGGGTTTATTCCACTGGCGTTCCGGACCGGAAGCCGCGCTAAGCAGCGCATCCATATCTTCTGGCAAAGGCGCGTGCGCGACAATGATGAGGCAACGCCGTATTGGTTCCCATCGCAGACGAGTGCCGGGGCCGTGGGCGAGGATCGAATCGTTTTGCCGATCCCACCCGGAACCCATTGGCGCGATGCCAAGCCGGTCATTCTACCGGGCTTGCCAGAGGTGTCCAAAGACTTGCCGAAAACGTTGCCGGGCGGCGCGCTGGTGCGCCCAAGGCCGGAGCAACCGAAGGTCACGACGGCGCGAAAGATGGCGGTGGTTCGCAGCCAATCGAAGCATTTACAAGGCCATCCGCCGGGCAAGGCCGCAATCGTGACCGCAGGCGGAATCCGCTACATCGAGCGGGAAGATGCGGTAGCCGATACGTCGATGGAACTGGCCAAGCCGAAGCGCGAACCAAAGCCGCGCCATAAGAACGATCCGAAATACGTCGCAGCCGCGCGCGAGCTTCGGGATCGGTTCCTGGAGCAAGTCAACGCTGATCGAATGCTGCCGGCAGCACACGGCAAGTACGATGTCAGCCGTCAACTTGAGGCCGCGCCGACGAACTTGAAGCAAACCCCGCTCCTCAAGGCGGCGTGAGCGATTCACTTGTCCCCATCTGACAGGTGGTACCCAAAGAGATCGTGGAAAAGTTCGTCTTGGCCGCTTCTTTCAGCGGAATAGAGGAAGCCGAGCGTCTGCTTCCAATCGTCCCTCAACACGGGAACGAGGCCGTGTCTCCTCATCCATTTCATCGCATATTGCCCATGCGTCTCATCATCCAGCATCGGTGATCGAATCTTCTTCGGTAGAGCCTCGAATCGGTCTTTCGTTCTTCCGGTGAGCACGAATACCTCTTCGTCGTTCGCGTGTTCATCCACGAAAGCAATGATGTCATTCCGTAAAGCCGTCTCGTACGCGAAGAACGCATTGACGAGATCGCCGATCTTGCGACGATCTTCAGGGTCATATCGTTTGAGCGTTTGGCGTATTTCCAATTCGGGCGCGGGAGCTTGCCCTCCACCACGCCGCCAGAGCGGCAACGTGTCGCCCGATTTCAGTACTGCGATAACTCGAATCGCCGTATCTACGTGATCGCGCCCCTGTCGATCGCTCCACGCGCGCCACGCCCAGAACGAGATGATGCAACCGAAGATTAAGATTCCGCCTATCGCCGAGAACACTCTACTTCCCGACCGGTTCTGAGGCTCAATCTCCATAGCCATAAGAGTACCGCAAGCAGACGCCATTATTGAAGGCGGCCTGAGGTCCGGCCGGCGCATTGAATCCCAAGATATTGTGAGCCTTCCCATTCTGTTGGGAAGCGGTGGGCCCGGCAAGTGCAATTGAATCGCACTCCGGCTGCACCAGGCCGCATTCTGAGCGCGCTCCCGCGCTGTGCGCATTTGGCATGGACCTTGCGTTGGTTCTGGTGGTCCGCCCCCATAGCGCGGCCCGATTCCCATGCCGTTGCGAATTACCAAGGACGACACACAGCCCAGTCGTGTCACCCTCATGCTGGAAGGAACCGTAATGCTGCCCTGGATCGACGAGCTTTACCGTGAGTGCCTCAAGTGCTCTGGTCTAAACACGACCGTGGGAGTCGATCTGAGTGGTGTGGATTTCGTAGATGAACACGGCGTCACCGCCCTGCGGGCGCTCATCCGTCTCGGTGTGAGGCTCGTCAATGTCCCACCGATCATCGACGAGCTGCTGAGAGAATCCACCGGCTTCTAATCGGGATATAAGGGACCAATCAACATGCGAGAAGAACTGGAAAACGTGCTGAACCTGCATCTGACGCCCGTGTATCGACTGGCGATTCAGCTCGCCCCGACACTCGATGACGCGGCCGACCTGACGATGCTCGCCTTCGTTGCCGCCTCACGCAACAGCTACGATGATCAGATGGCTGCTCACGGGCCGCGTATCTGTTTGATGCGCAGCGTGGTTCGGATATTCCGCAGCCGCCGCTGGAGTGGCGGCGAGGGAGCGGTGCGCGGCGACGGGCAGGCGTGGTTCGTGCCGCCGTCTGGCGACCACGCCAATCCGCGACAGTGCGATGGCCCGCTTGACTTCAGCGATGAACACCTGCGCGTTTCAATCGCGCGGCTGCAGCCGCAGTTCCGAGCGGTGCTGCTGTTATGGAGCGTCGAACAGTTCACCGATTTGCAGATCGCGGCGGTGTTTGACCTGCCGCGACATATGACTCGATCGTGGCTTCGGCGCGCCCGGCTCCTGCTGTCCTACGAGCTCCGACGCGTGCAGGGCGCGGACTTAGTTGTGCAGCGCGCGTTCGGCGGCGTCATCACCCAGAAAGGGGCAGCCTGATGAGCGCGGGCGTCGGACGACTTTTGGCGCCCCTCATGGGCAATCCCGCACACAAACTTCGCACAGACCTCGCATCACTTGGCTGCCAACCGTCGGCGGGCCCCCCTCGGCGGATGGCACGCGTTCCCCACGTCGGTCCGGCGCCCGTTGAGCCGGCGAAATCTGAGTCCCCAACAACTCGAAAGGAGTCCGGAATGCTCTTTCAACGCCTCACAATCGCTACCGTCGTACTTGCCGCTTCCAGTTTCGTCGACCTCGCCTCGGCGCAAGTTGTCGTCATCAACCAGGGTCTCGTCACAGTTACGGCCACCGACGCCGCCGAGACCATCCTCATCAGCCAAGTCGGCGACCAAATCATCGTGGACATTAACGGAGGCCAGACTCCGTTCGATGCCGACGATGTCCAAGCGATCAGCATCGACGCGCTGGGTGGAGACGACATCATTACGGTGAACGTGAACCGGCCGACGACGATCCTCGGTGGCGTCGGCAACGACACCATCACCGGCAGCGATGGCGGCGCCGACCTCGCCGTCGGCCAGCAGGGCGCCGACACGTTCTCGGGTCGTGGCGGCGACGACTCCTTCGTCTGGAACCCCGGTGACGGCAACGACCTCATCGATGGCGACGATGGCAACGACACTCACATTTTCAACGGCTCGGCCGCCGCCGAGATCATCGACATCGAGCCAAACGGCCCGCGCGTCCTCCTCACCCGCAACATCGCCAACATCGTGATGGACATCGGAACGTTCGAGAACATCACGGTCAACGCGTTAGCCGGAGAGGATACCGTTTCGGGCGCCGCAGGGCTCAGCGCGCTCCTCGAGCTGCTCACCATCGACGGCGGCGCCGACAACGACATCCTCACTGGCGGAGATGGAGACGACGTGCTGCAGGGCGGAGCCGGCGACGACATGCTGTTTGGCGGAGACGGCAACGATACGATCGACGGCGACCAGGGCGCCGATACCGCATTCATGGGCGCTGGTGACGATGTCTTCATCTGGGACCCCGGCGACGGATCAGACTTCGTCGAAGGCGAAGCCGGCTTCGACACGTTGCTCTTCAACGGCTCTGCCGGCAACGAGATCTTCGATGCATCGCCCAACGGCTCCCGCCTGCGGTTCTTCCGCAACCTCGGGAACATCATCATGGACGTCGGGACCACCGAGCAGATCGATTTGCGCGCGTTTGGTGGAGACGACGCCACCACGATCAACGACCTCGACGGCACCGACGTGACCGACGTGATCGTCGACGCCGGCCCCGGGAACGACACCTTCGTGGGTTCGGCGCTGCCCGAGACGTTCCTTGGAGGAGAGGGCGACGACACAACCACCATGGGCGACGGCGATTTCTTCGACATGGGCGCCGGCATTGATGAGCTGCACTTCTTCGGCACCACCGGCAAGGACAACATCCACGTCGATGCCAAGACCGACACCGATCACGACGAGGCGTTCTTCCACGGCACCATCGGCAATCAACTGGCCGTCTTCGACAACGGCGAAATCGTCACCGTCTTCACTCAGGGTGGCGACGACAAGGTGAAAGTGCACAACAAAGCCGCGAACCTGTGGGACATCGAAATCGTTGAGTGAGTGTTCACACGCCGGGCAGGCCACGATGCCCCCAACAAACTCGTCAATCGGTGGCATCGGGAGCATCGACACAAGGCGAAGGTTCGAATTGTGTTCTCGCTACTTCTTGATTCAGTGCGGTCGACTTTGCCCCGGGAAGCTGACACAACCCTTCGGCTGGACGATCACATTCAGCGAAGTGAAAAAAAGCCCCCTCCAGAATGGAGGGGGCTTTGGTTCCTGGGGACTATGGCATTCTCTTTCGATCACGAGCCGGTGGGCTGGTTTCCGGTCGCGCCCCAATG
>JAKEEP010000146.1 GCA_022616475.1 Phycisphaerales bacterium
CCTGTAGACTGCGAAGGACTTCGATCGTCTGACGGCGGACACGCCAACCTTCGATCTTGCTTTCGGCTGAATTTGACGACCCAGCGTCATCGGCCACAACCCCTCCAGCCAGCGGGCTGAACAAGACCGTCGATCTTCGATCCGAAACCTCATCCACCTTCAGATCGCCGCCGATCCGCGGCTGGTAGCCGGTTTCAGTCAGCAACGTCCATTGGAATTGCAAAAGCGAGAGATCGACGTTGCTCGACTCCTCCAATTGACCGAGGCTCGTGGCAAATGCATCAAACACTTGCGGATGCGGATCGTGATCGATCAGCATGTGATGCACCAGGTCAGCCATGTACAGTCCGGCGCGGTTGGCTGCGAGATTCTGGCGGACCGATCGGTACATCTCTTGCA
This sequence comes from Phycisphaerales bacterium, assembly GCA_022616475.1. GTDB lineage: Bacteria > Planctomycetota > Phycisphaerae > Phycisphaerales > SM1A02 > JAKEEP01. Next base: position 400 of record JAKEEP010000146.1, read on the forward strand.
GGTGCCAGGCAGTGATGGTCGCCAGATCGCGGCCGGACTTGATGATCGCCACCACCTGCCCGCGCGTGAGCACATCGATTCCGCCCGAGAACGCGCCCTTCTCGCGCCGCGAGCCCTTGGCTAACCCGCGCACGATGCCGTGCTCGCGCACAAACAAGCTCACGGTCTGCGAGGTCTCGGAAAAGTCCCACGTGCGGATGCAAACGGCGATATCGGTGATCGTGGGCATCGGACATCGAACAAGTGATGCGGATCGGAAAAACGGTCTCCGACCGTTGCAAACCGGGTTTTTGGCCTTCGGACGCAGAGTCTCTCATCGCGCAAACGTCTGAAGGTCGAATAAGAGTATGAGCAAAAGGCTCGCGTGTGCATTCATGCGTTGGATTTGATCGATTCTGATTCTGAGCTCCCGAACATGCTAGACCACACGATTGCCATGACCGGAACAACGCCGCAAACAAGCCAGCGTCGCAGTGGCGCGCGGATCGTAGCCATGATGAATCAAAAGGGCGGCGTGGGAAAGACCACCAGCACCGTCAACCTCGGCGCGGCCCTGGCTGAAGCCGGCGCGCGGGTCTGCCTGATCGATCTTGACCCCCAGGCCCACTTGACGTTTCACCTGGGCATCACGCCCGATCAGATCGCCAAGACAGTGTACGACCTCTTTGTCGATCCGGAATGCTCCGCAACTGATGCAATCGTGAATGCCCGTCCCAACCTCGATGTGATTCTCTCGGAAGTCGACCTGGCCGCGGCCGAGAGCGAGCTGGCCGCTGTGCCCAACTGCCAGAGCATCCTTCGCCAGAAGTTCGGTGAGCTGGCCAACAACTACGACGCGGTGATCATCGATTGCCCGCCGAGCCTTGGTCTGCTGACGCTCAACGCGCTCTCGCTGGCGCGGGAAGTCTTCGTGCCGATGCAGGCGCATTTTCTGGCGTTGCAGGGCGTGGGAAAGCTTCTGGAGACCGTCGGGCTGGTCTGCACATCGATCAATCCCGAATTGCGCGTCACCGGAATCATCCTGTGCATGCACGAAAGTCAGACCACGCTGGCCAAGGAAATCGTGGCCGATCTGGATGATTTCTTTGAACAGGCGCGCGAGCAGGACGTTCCATGGCGCGACTGCCGGGTGCTGCGGCCGGCGATCCGCCGCAACGTCAAGCTGGCCGAGGCGCCGAGCTTCGGCAAGACGATTCTCGATTACGAGCCATGGTGCCCCGGCGCCCACGACTACCGCATGCTGGCCACGGCCGTGCTCGCGGGCTGGGGGAATCCGCCTCTGAGCGGGCAGCCGGCGCCGATGCGCGGCGGGGTGATGTCGGTCAGCGCATCGATGGTTGAGGCCAAGCGTACTATTGCGGCTTTGGAATTGAGTGATTCGCTTGCCGCCAAGCCCATTGCCTGAAGATGAGGTTTCCTCCAGCCGCGCCGTCACCTATTGGCGGGCGGCGTTCATCGTTTACGCGATCGCGATGACCATCGGCTCGCACTGGCCGGCGCTCGATCTGGGCGAAACGGTGCGGGCTTCCGACAAGACCATTCACATTCTGGCCTTCGCGGGGCTGACGATCCTGTTCTGGCAAACGCGGTGGGTTTCGAAATTGTGGTTGATCGGATTGGCCGTCTTGATCTGGGCGGTTATTGACGAATCGACCCAGGGAATACCGATTCTGCGTCGGACCGTCTCGTGGCTGGATCTGTTGGCAAGCGCTGCAGGAATTGCGATTGCCCTGGCGGGGATTCTCGTGGTGCGGGCGATGGCGAAATCGAGATGAACAAAAGAATGAAAGATGATTTCACGCAAAGGCGCGAAGGCGCAAAGAGGAATGAGGAGCTTGAGGGGTGCCACGACTCGGCGGCCCTAGCCGCGAGTCGTGCCGGCTGCAACATCGGTCACCCGACGCCTGCCGCGCGCCCGCACGACGCACCCTTCGGGATGAGTCGTGGCACCCGCAATCTCATCGCCTGGCGCCTTTGCGCGTTGCGTGAACGCACGTGATGGCTGAGCAATTCGAAAAACACGCGCGCACCGTGACGCTGCTGACGCTGGCCAGCCGCGTGACCGGCTTGGCGCGCGATGCAGCACTGTCGCGGGTGTTCGGGCTCAGCGCGCTGACCGACGCGTTCTGGTTTGCGTTCATCATTCCGAATCTCTTTCGCCGGCTCTTCGGCGAAGGCGCGCTCTCGGCGGCGTTTCTGCCGGTGTATTCGCAGTTAGACAAGAATGATCCGCAGGTTGCCCGCAGGCTTGCGACGCTCACCATCAGTCTGATGATCGTCTTCCTGGGCGGGATTACCCTGCTTGGCGAGCTGATCTTGTGGATCCTGTCGAACCAACACGAGCACGATCATCTGGCGCTCAAGCTGATGATGATCATGCTGCCGTACATGCCTTTGGTATGTCTGGTGGCCATTTTGGGCGCGATGTTGCAAGTCCATGGCCGCTTCGGGCCCACGGCGGCTGCGCCGATTGTGTTGAATCTACTCGTTGTCGCCGCAGCTTGGGGTGGACTCGCGTATCGCGGAGCGGTCGAGGATTTTCGTCAGATGAGCACCGGCGATGCGAACCCTTCGCAAAGCGCCGAAATCGCACACATTTCACTGGTCTCGTTTTCGGTGCTGCTGGCAGGCATCGTGCAGCTTGTGTGGTCAATTTGGTCATTGCAACGAAGCGGCGCGATGGGCGATCAACGGATTGTCAGTTTTCGCAATCTTCTGTTCTGGCGATCCCTCGGATCGGCGACCGACTCCTTCACTCACGCCCTTGCCTCATCCATGAAGCGAGTGCTTGCACAGGCTTGGCCCATGTTCATCGGGCTCGGCGTGCTTCAGATCAACGCGCTGCTGGATAATCTGATCGCGAGCTATCCAACAACGATCGGACCGACCATCTTCGGCTTGGAATTCCCGCTCAAATCCGGAGCGCTGACAGCGCTGAGCAACGCACAGCGGCTCTATGAATTCCCTTTGGGAGTCTTCGGCATCGCGGTGGCGACGGCGATTTTCCCGGCACTGGCGCGAGTGGGGGGGGCCGAAGACCGCGAGCGTTTCGCCGCGACCCTGCGGCGCGGCTTGCGATTGGTGATGTTCATCGGACTGCCCGCGAGCATCGGATTGATCCTGGTTCGAGAGCCGCTCACGGCAGTCGTGTATCAAGGCGGCGATTTCAGTCCGGAGGACACGCGGCGCGTGGCCTTCGTCCTGCTCGGCTACGCGCCCGCCATTTGGGCCTACTCGATGACGCACACGCTCACCCGCGCCTTCTATGCCAAGGGCGATTCGATGACGCCGGTGAAGGTGGCCGTGAGCATGGTCGCGCTGAATCTTCTACTGAATTTCACGCTGATCTGGACGCCTCTGCGCGAAGCAGGCCTGGCCTGGTCGACGGCAATCTGCGCCACGCTTCAAACCTTGATTCTCCTGCGCTTGAGCCGGCGATACGCCGACGACTTGGTCGATTCAACCGTGCGAATGAGCTGGCTGCGCACGGTTGCAGTGACGGCGATCATGGCTGGCTTCGTGCTAATCGCCAGGAGCCTGTTGCCTGCCCATGAATTGGCGTGGCGATGGGCCCTCATTGAGTTAGCCGTGCTCGTCAGCGCCGGTGCGGCGGCGGTCCTAACAGCCTCGGTGGCGTTGAGAATGCCGGAGTTCTCTTGGGCGCTGGGCAAGCGCAGCGATTGACGTGTCCAAGATCAGCGCATGCTGGACACGACATCACCTGACGACCCCTCAAGA
>JAKEEP010000147.1 GCA_022616475.1 Phycisphaerales bacterium
ACTGGCGTGTTGCAAAAATGCAACATTGTGCCTTTAGCCCGGTTGGCGCGGCGACGATCTTTTGCGTGGCATGGCCCGCGCCCGCTCCAAATCCGGTTCGACGGCGAAATCCGAGCCCGCCGCAACCAACTTGTCGGCTAGGCACTTGGCTCACGAGCTCAACACGCTGCTCGATGGAGCGATCCGCTCACTGGCCCTGGCCCAACAGGCGTTGGACGATCCAAGTGCCCGCGACACAGCCACCATTGATCAAGTTCTTGCCAGACTGGGGAGCGCGCGACAAGGGATGATGCAGATCGCGCTCATTCTCGATCGGGCGATGAGCCTTCCGGGACTTGACTCGGCACTGCTGTTTGACGATGGCCGAACGATAGGGGCCGAAATCCAGCAAATGGTGGTCATTCTCTCGCCTCTTGCACAGGAAAACGACGTGGAACTGGTCGTTCAGGTGGCCCCCGATGCTGCGCAACTTCGCTCAGGCCCGCTGGGCCCGATCATTCTGAACGGGCTTCGAAACGCTATTCAGGCGTGCGCGTTAGGGAAGAACGCTCCACGTCGAACCGAACTTTCGCTGACGGTTGATTCGAAAAACCGGTTGATCCTTCTGATTTCCGATACTGGCGATGGAGTGCAGGGTGACCTGCCAGACGGAAAAACCACCAAGGCGGATGGCCACGGCTTCGGCCTGGACCTGTGTCGGCAAATTGTGCGCGAGCTCGGAGGCGATCTTCAGTTAACCAACGTGCCCTTCGAAGCAGGGGCCATCCTTCGAGTGCAGGTCCCGGTTCAAAGGCTGGTGACTCGTGACTGAGCGCCGGGCACGCGTTCTGATTGTCGATGATGATGTCATCGTCGCCGAATCGATTGCGCATTATTTGGCGCAGATCGGGTATGACACCGTGTGGTCAACCAGCGGCGAGCAGGCGCTTCGGACGCTGGATGATGCGTGCCGCGCGTCAATCCCGTCCACGGGCCAACCCAGCTCGCCGCAGCCGTTTGCCGTCTTGATCGCCGACATGTCGATGCCGGACATGAACGGCTTTGATCTGATGCGTGAGGTGCGTCGCCAACACCCGGACATCGTGCCGATCATCATCACGGGCTACGGAACGATTGAAGCGGCCGTGAGAGCCATTCGTGCCGGCGCGATCGACTACCTCACCAAGCCGGTGGTGGATGATGAGTTGCGGATTGCCGTGGAGAAGGCGGTGAACCAGCACGCCCTCCTGGCCGACAACACGAATCTTCGAAGGCAACTCGATCAGCGATATGGATTGGACAACCTGATCGGGTCTGATCCGCGGATGAGGCGTGTGTACGACGTGATTCAAGCGGTCGCGCCCAGCAAGACCACCGTGCTGATGTGCGGCGAGTCGGGCACCGGGAAGTCGGTCATCGCTCGAGCGATCCATCGAAATTCGCCGAGAAAAGACCGCCCCTTCGTGGAGATATCGTGCGGATCGATCCCCGAAACGCTGCTGGAGTCGGAGCTGTTCGGGCATGTCAAGGGAGCGTTCACCGGAGCCCACGCCAACAAAGCTGGGAGGTTTCTGGCGGCGCACACGGGCACGTTGTTTCTTGATGAGATCAACTCCGCCTCGCCCGGGATGCAGCTGAAGCTCCTGCGCGTCATTCAGGAGCGCACGTTCGAGCCGGTGGGGTCCAACGAACCGATCGAGGTCGATGTGCGCGTGGTTCTGGCAAGCAATCAGCCTTTGGAGGATTTGGTTGCCTCGGGCCAGTTCCGGCAGGATTTGTACTACCGAATCAACGTGGTGATGATCCAGTTGCCGCCGCTACGGGAGCGAATGAGCGACATCGCGCTTCTCGCCGAGCACTTCCTTGCGGCTAAGGCCGCCGACGCACGGAAACAGGTGATTGGATTCACCGACGAAGCGATGTCGGCCTTGCGCGGGTACTCGTATCCCGGCAACGTTCGCGAATTGGAGAACATCGTTGAGCGAGCGGTCGTCTTGACTCGCCATACGCGAATCGGCATCGAAGATCTGCCCGATCAGGTCGCGGGGCCCGAGAGTCATGCCGGCGGGCCGGGAGCGATTCGAGGCCACTCTGCAAATCGAGCCCTGCCCGGCGCCGGCGCATCGCCGCCAACCAAGTTGCACAAGGCTCTGCAGGAGCCGGAGAAGCAGATCATCCTGGCCGCGCTTGAGGCAAACAACTGGAACCGCCAGAAGACCGCTCGGCAGCTCGACATCAATCGGACCACGCTCTACAAAAAGATCAAGCAGTATCGTCTTGAAGAGTACGGCAATACCGGCTGAAGTCTCGTTCTCAACTCGTCGCCGTGGGTCCGAATAGCCCGTACGCCGGCGCATCTCGCAAAATTCTCACTTTTGCCGCAAAACTCGTTGCCAGCGCCCCAGCTGTTGGTTAGCCTGAGAGTTTCGCAATTCATTTTGGCTACCCCGATATCCACGCCAAAGGGGACGCAAATCCTTACCGGAGAAAGAGTTATGCCAATTCGTCGTCGTTTGTCGCTTTCCATCGCCGCCGTGAGTTCCTTGTCGGCCTTGTGCACGGGTCTTGCGATCGGTGCCGAGACCGAGGTCATTTACACCGAGATCATCACGCATCCATCATCCCTGGCCCCGGGCATGCTCGATCTCGGGGGCAACCCGGTCGAAGCTCGCTTTACAGCGCTGTTCGACATTGCGATCAGCCACGATGGAACGCAGTGGATTATCCGAGCCGACACCGATCTCGACACGACGTTCGATCAAGTCCTGCTGCTTGGTTCGGGCCCGTGCGGCTCTCCATTGGCGCAGGATGGCCAGCCAGTCCCAGGCAGCACGACCGGGGAACTCTGGGACTTCTTCGATACCGATTATCCCGCGTCGTTCAACGAGAACGGCGACATCGCCTTTAGCGGCCGCGCCCGGCCAAGCACATCGATCAAGGAGAAGATCATCAAGATCGTCGGGGGCGTTCCCACGCTCTTTGCCACCGAAAGCACGCCCGTCACGGGGCTCGTGGACGTGCCTGCCAACCCCACTGGCGATGAACTCATCGGCAACTCTGTTGGCTCAGTCAGTTTTCTCAATGATGGGAGGGTCTTCTTCGGCAATACGCCGATCCAGAACTGCAGCAGCTTGCGCTACCCGGCGCTCTTCCTTGACACCGAGAGCTTCATGCAGTCGGGCGTCAGCACGATCGATTTTGAAACGTGGGACAACTTTGGCTTCGGCGACTGCGGCATGGCGCCGGATGGCCTGAACTGGTACGCACTGGGCGACACTGAGAATCCTGACACCACCCTCGACCGCATCTTTGCCGTCAACAACATCAAGATCATGCAGGAGAACACGCTGCTGGGCGATACCGGCATTACCGCCGCCGACACATTCTTCTGCCGCATGATTGCCAACGGCGACTGGTTCGCGCGTGGCGATGACACTGCCGATAATGATTGGGCTCTCAAGGGCAATGCTGACACCTACACCCTCATCGCCAAGACCGGCGATCCAATCACCACCGGCGCCGGCGAAAACTGGGGTGCTGTCTTCAGCGCCTTCCACGGCAACAGTGTCGGAGATTGGGTTTTGGCCGGCAACACCACCAATGCCGACACAAACCTCGACAACGTGCTGGTGTTGAACGGGACCGATATCGTTCTTCGCGAAGGCGATCCCGTCGATCTGAACGGCAACGGCCAGTTCGACGATGACGTTTTCATCGGCGCCACAACACTCACAGGCAGCGCTGTCACGCCCAATGACCTGCTCATCACTGATGATGGCGTGATCTACGTGATTGTCTTGCTGCGCAATGCCGCCAACGTCAACCTCGGCGACGCGTTCCTCAGAGTCGACCTTGGCAAGGCCCCGTGCACCGGCGACCTCGTCGCTGATGGCACGGTCAACGTCCTTGATCTGTTGGCGCTGATCGCCACCTGGGGCGCGACGGGCGGACAGGCCGACCTCAATGGCGACTGCACGGTGAATATTGCTGATCTGCTGTTGCTGATCGCCGCCTGGGGCACTTGCCCGTAAACGCGCTGGATTCTTCACTCGCGATCACCAACCGCGCTGAGCTTCAGCGCGGTTTTTCATTCCGCCGATGCCACGATTTGCGGCGACGCATCGACATCAGGCGGCACTCCAAGGTACATCAGCGTTTGGTCGATGACGTCTCGAACCACGGGGGCGGCAATGGCGCCGCCGAAGTGTCCTCGGCTGCGATCGGGGTCATCCAGCACGCACAGCACGACCAGTCGCGGGTCAGAATAGGGCGCGCCGGCAATGAAGCTGGCAACGTAGCGATCTTGGTGATAGCCGCGCCCGCCCTTCTTGGGCAACTGTGCTGTGCCTGATTTGCCGAAGAGCTGGTACTTGCTCGATTGGGCCTTTCTGCCCGAACCTTCCTCCATCACGCCCTTCATCGCCTCGCGAGCGATCAGGACGATGTTGTGCGGGATGACCGGTTGTCCCGCGGTGGGACTATTGGGCTCGGTGGCAGCGGCCACAGCGCCCGCGGTGATCCGAAGGTCAGCCATCGTTCCATCCCGCGCAAACGCGCTGAACGCTCGAACCATTTGCAGCGCGGTCACCGCGATCTCATGCCCCATCGACACGGA
>JAKEEP010000148.1 GCA_022616475.1 Phycisphaerales bacterium
GCCGCACTCGGTTCCAATTGGAACACCATGGTCAAACTCGCGCAGCACGCCAACGTCGCCGCCATCACCGATAGTTTTCGAAGCATCGCAGTCACTCCGCACAAAGGTTTGTTTCTGAGAGCCTACCTTGCCCTGTTTCCGAGTAATGGCATTCCTCATCAATGGAGCCCCCCGGCAGGAACGCCCGTAACTCTTCTACACGATGCTCGCCCCACCTGTTGCATGCAAAATTTTGCAAGCAATTCGCGTGTGGTTGCGGCTTTGAATGCGCTGATTACTCACGAGGGATGGCCAACCGCCCGCATGGCGCGGGTCGCACTTGGATCTCGCAGGTCATCAGCCCCAATTGCTGATCACTAGAAGTAGATCACCAATGTCGACCACGCCACTTCCATCAACGTCTGCAGCGCAATCATCCGGCGGCGGCGGACACGGCCCCCACGCAGCGATCACCGCCAGCAAATCCTCAATATTCACGACCCCATCTCCATTGACATCGCCCTTGATGCCAGGGCTCCCCAGAAACGCCACCCACGCCTCGTACGACCCATCGTGCGGCCCATACCCGACCACGGTTTTGCCATCCCCCGAAACCGCCGTTGCCACTTCCAACGTCCAGCCCGTCATGTCGATCCTCGCATCGATCATCAACTGCTTCACGGCGAAGATTCCCTCGCCTTGAATCCACACGAACCCCTCCATCCCGTTAGCGCCGACGCTTTGGCCAACCACCACCGTTCCATCCGCTGAAACGCCGTTGGCCCTGCTGAATACCGAGCCCTCCGGCAGGTCGCCGATCGACTGCATTCCGTTTCCACCGCTCGCCGGATCAGTCCATCGAAACGCCACCACGCCCGCCGATGACACGCCAATTCCAACAACCACTGACCCATCCGCCGAAATCGCAAACGCGTTGCTGCCGAATCCGCCGCCCGGCAAATCACCAATCCCGACCGGCCCCGTCCCAGCCGACCAGCGGAACGCTTCCGAGCTCGATGCCCCCGAAGCCGTCGACGTCCCGTACCCCGCGATGAACGACCCGTCGGCCGAAGCCCCCTGCGCGGCGCTGAAGAAAATCGAACCCGGAAGATCGCCGATCCCAACGATCGGATTGATGCCGACCTTGCGGAATCCCTCAACGGCCAGCGAGCCCGAGTTCGCCGATGAACTGTTCCCAACGATGACGTTGCCGTCAGCCGAAATGCCGTACGCAATTGAAAACGGATCTCCGCCCGGCAAATCGCCAATCCCCACCATGCCCGTTCCCTCAGTCCAACGAAACGCTTGATCTCCAGTTGCTGAGAAACTGTCTCCCACTACGATCGTTCCATCGCCCGAAACCGCGCGGGCAACACTCCCCGTCCCCCCGCCCGCCAATTCGCCCAGAGCTTCCAGCCCGGTCTTCTGGGTCCATCGAAACGCTTGATCACCGTTGACCAGGCCAAAGCTCGAATGGCTGTAGCCGACCACAACCGATCCGTCGGTTGAAACGCCATACGCCGCGCTCAAGACGTTCCCACCCTCCAGATCGCCCAAGCCTGTAAACGAAGGCGGCGCGCCCATCGCGATGCCAACCAACTGCCCACACACGATCACACTCAATACCAATCGCCCGCGCCGGATCTCTGCCATCTTCATCCTCCAGACTCCGCCCAACCACAGTCTAACATGCCCGAAATGCCCGGCGATCCCATAGTAATTCTGACCGATCCCGCGATGCTCGCCCACAATCCGGGCCCTGGGCACCCGGAGCGCCCTGCGCGCCTCCAGGCGATTCTCGATGCGCTCGACCGCAATCCGATTTCCGGCGTTTGCCGCGCAACCCCCAGCCGCGCGACGCGTGAACAGATCCAACGCATTCACGATTCCGAATACGTGAACCTCATCGATTCCCTGCGCGGCAAGCACGCCCAACTCGACCCCGACACCGCTGTCTCGCCCTCCAGCGTCGACGCCGCCTATCTCGCCGCCGGCGCCGCCATCAACGCCGTCGACGCCCTTCTTTCCCCTCTCCCTCTGGGAGAGGGGTCAGGGGTGAGGGCAGAAACTCTCCCTCCCTTAAGGGAGGGGGCTAGGGGGTGCGTGGACCACCCCAATTCAAAGTCAGCCGCCCGGCCAAGTCCCCCTCTCCCTCTGGGAGAGGGGTCAGGGGTGAGGGTAACAGCGCCCGACAAGTCTCCCAACTCGTCTTCGACTCTACCAGAACAAATCCGTCGCGCCTTCGCCCTCGTCCGCCCCCCAGGCCACCACGCCGAAACCAGAGAGGCCATGGGCTTTTGTCTCTTCAACAACATCGCCATCGCCGCCGCGCATGCCATCGCTCACCACCACCTTCAGCGCATCCTCATCGTCGACTGGGATGTCCATCACGGCAACGGCACCCAACACTCCTTCTATGACCGCGCTGATGTTCTCTTCTTCAGTTCCCACCAGCACCGCCTCTTCCCCAACACCGGCGACCTCGACCAAATCGGCCACGGCCCCGGCGAAGGCTTCACCATCAATGCGCCGCTCCCACCCGGCTTCGACGACGCCGCCTACCTCCATCTCTATCAGCGTCTCCTGATCCCCATCGCCGACGCCTACAAACCCCAGCTCGTGCTCGTCTCCGCCGGCTTCGACGCCCACCGCGATGACCCCCTCGCCAACATGATGCTCACCGAAACCGGCTTCGCGCACCTCTGCGCCTTAGTGCGCGACATTGCAGACCGCCACGCCGATGGCCGCCTCGCACTCATCCTCGAAGGCGGCTACCACCTCAACGCCCTCGCCAACTCCGTCCTCGCCTGTCTGCGAATGCTCGCAGGCCAGGAGCCGCCAGAAGTCGCTGACAGTGTCGATGCCCGCCACAACCAAATCATCGACCGCATCTGCGACCTCCACGCCCGCCACTGGCAGGTCATTCAATCACAATCAAAACCCTGAGCACCACATGGCAATGTGGTGCCTCCGCGAGTTCAGCGCGTTCCGCGGTGAATCGCCTCTCGATTACCCTTGCGAAGCGCGTTGCAACATCTCCTTCTCGCGCGCCGTCAAGCTGGCCATCCCCTCGCGATGCACCTTGTCAAGAATGCGGTCCACCTGCTCATGCAGTCGGCGCTTCTGGGCAGCGCGTCGCATGGCCGCGCGCTGATGTCGCGCCTGCCTCCAACGGCTCAGCATGCCCGCTCTTTCGGCGGCCGGCCCCCGCGAATTCACATCGTAGCTCGGCGCCAATCCCAACCCGTACGGGTCATCGTCCTTCAGCTGCCTTGCCTGCTGCCAGCACACGACGAAGCCGAAGATGGCGATGAACACCAGCAATGAATCATTGGTCGTCATGCCGAAGATCGCCGCGACGATCGCACCCACCATCCCAAAGACCGTGGCGAAGCGCATGCTCTTGGAGTATCCGACTATCTTCCAGAGCCCGATCTGAACCAATCTGCCGCCATCGAAAGGATAAAACACCAGCGTGAGATTGAACAGCGTCAACGCGGAGTTCACGACATACGCGTCCGCCACAAGCGCTGCCCACGGATTGCTCGGATAGTTCGACCACACCGTCGGGTCGAACGGATGCAATGACACCGGCATCGCTGAGCCGAACCAAACCCATAGCGCCACATAACTTCCGACTGCCAAAAGAATGTTCACCAGCGGTCCCCAGATGACCGTCACAAACTCAGGCCACGGCCGCTGCGGCGGGGCACAAAACGCCAATCCCCCCAACGGCCACATGAGAATGTCGTTCGCAGTGCCACCCACCGCCCGGCACGCCAGGCAGTGCCCGAACTCGTGCAATAACACGCTGACAAAGAGCAATCCCGACCACCGCAGCGTCCACACCGGATCCCCCTGCTCGAGCAACCGAAACACCAGCAGGATCACAAACGTGATGTGCACGCGCACCCGGATGCCCCACACATACCCGATCGCAAACGACCAGTTCAGCCATTGCAACACGCGCCGTCCAAGGTCCCCCCGAGACGCCGGCGCGTCCCATCCCGACCGGCCGCCGGAGCGCGAGTAATTGCGATCGTGAAAAGACATGCCAGGCTCGATTCGCTGCGGTCGCCATCATACATAGGCAATGACCGGTTCTGAACGGATTGAACCGCACTGGTTGTGGCATGTCATCGCACGCCGGCCAAGCAACCACCCCGTCGCACCGGCTCCGCTTGCGCCCCACCGCACCCCTCCCACCCCATGCGTACGATTCTTATGCGATCCGCGCCAACCGCTTCCTATCGCCGCTCGCTATCCCACTCCGGAGAAACTCCAATGCCCATGCGAATCGGTCTGATCGCCTACCCCCTCTTCGTCATCGCGATCGCCGCGAGCAAAGGCGGCGTCGTTTCAAAGTTCGCCAAAGCCAACGCCTTTTCTCCCGAAACCGCGCGCAAGCCGGCCAGCCTTTCGATTCGCGATACCGATTCGGTTCGCGCCGCCGCCAAGCGCGGCCTGCTCATCGCCACCGCCAATGGGCTCTACTACGTCAACCAAACCAGGTATCGCCGCCGCCAACGCCTCACCATCGCAGCTCTCGCCGCCCTCGGCATCATCATCGCGCTCCTGACCGTCTACGCGTTCTTCTCCGATTTCTGATCGCCGAATCCCGCGGGCTGCCACTCCGCAAACTTTTGTGCCAGTGTCCACCGTTTAGCGAGCGGCGCCCTCGCCGCTCCGTTCCCCCAATCACCCCAACGATCCCAACCGCCGCTTGTCGAAGACCCGCCGTGGTGGGCGGCTTCGCACCCCCGCGCCCGCCTGTGACCGACAGAAGCCCACGTTCAATGAACGTGGTGCGCCTGCCACCACCCTGAAATAAGTCCACCGAAGAGCTCGGCCCTCACTCACAAAAAGGGTGCATTTATGCGCGCACAAACCTGAGGGAACAAAAAAGTAAAAACCTCCATTTTCCAAATTTTTTCACCCTGCAAAAACAGGCATTTCCGGTTAGTGAGCCATCACCTGCGCGCGCCAAAAGTGCCCTCGGCCCAAAGGTAGAGACCACCGCGCGCTCACTCCGCGCCTTGGCCCCCTTCGTCGCTCCGTCGCTTCGTCGCTTCGTCGCTCTCCCTCAATCGTAAATCGTAAATCGTAAATCTGAAATCGAGAACCCCATGCCTCCTACCCCCGACTCAACCTCCACCCCTTCCATCCTCTCCCAACTCGCCGCCGGCGCCCTCGGCCCCCTTTCCGGGGGCAAACTCCAAGACACCATCAAGCTCACCCTCGACCAGATCTCC
>JAKEEP010000149.1 GCA_022616475.1 Phycisphaerales bacterium
ACTCGCTACGAGAAACTCGCCGTCCACTTCCTCGCCATGGTCAAACTCGCCATGATCCAACGCTGTTTCCGATTGCTTGATCCGTCAAACAGAGCCTAGGACCCACAGCAAGACAGCGCTCGCAGCCTCATAGTTGGAGCTGATTTGTAGACTGATTCACATGCTCCTGCTGTTCCCCTTGAGCGTTGACGTTCCGATGGCGCGCTGGCCGTGGATGAACTGGGTCCTCATGGCCGCGTTCGCCTACGGATTTCTCGCCTCGATCTCAAATCCCGACGAGGCTTATTGCTTCATTCTCGGCATCGAAGAACTCGATGCCGGAATCCAAGAGCATCCCATGTCGTGGGTGGGCCACCTGTTCATCCATCTGGATATCTGGCACGTGCTCGGAAATCTCGCGTTCATGTGGGTGTTCGGAAACGCGGTGTGCGCCAAGATTGGCCAATTGGGCTACGCGGCGCTCTGGCTCGGGGTTGGAATTCTCACCGGGATCATTGAGGCGGTGGGATACGGCGCCAGCGGCGCGATCAACGGCATCGTCGGTTTCTACTTGATCATGTACCCGCTCAACGAAATCACGATGCTCTATATCTTCATGATCAAGGGCGGCACATTTGAGCTGAGCAGTTTCTGGGTCATCTTGCTCTGGTTGGGATTCGATGTGCTGGGACTGGTGAGCGGCGGCGAATCGGTCGCCTACTTGTCGCACGTGAGCGGGCTCGCCATCGGCGCGATTGCGGCAGTCGCCTTGCTGAAGCTCAACGTCATTGAACCGGTTGAATATGAGCGCACGGCACTCGATCTTCTTGCGGAGAGGAAAAAGCCACCGACGGCAAAGTCTAAGATCGTTGCAAACAACGCTTCTGCCCCTCGCGGAGTCCTCGAGCCGGCCCAACGGCTTCACGTTCGCTTGCCCAACGGCCAGACCAAGCATCTTTCAGTTGACGAATTCGACCGCCACGAGGCACAGGGCAAGCCGGTCAACCAATTTCAAGTCAGTTCCGACGGCCTGACGTGGACGACCTACGGCCAGTGGCGTCAACAGTGGCGCACGTGATACGCTGATTCAGTGAACAACGATCGTGGCACGAGCGATCTCGCCTACCTGCGCATGGCCGCGCGTCTGGCGCTGCGCGGCCATGGCGGAGCGGAGCCCAATCCGTTGGTCGGCTGCGTGATTGTCTGCCGCGAGGGAAGCATCGTCGGCTGGGGGTATCACCGGCGCTTTGGCGGGCCGCACGCGGAAGTCGTCGCCCTCCAACGCGCTGGGTCACGAGCGCGAACGGCGACCCTCTATTGCACGCTCGAACCCTGCAATCACGCGGGAAAGACGGGGCCGTGCACTGAAGCGATCATCCGGGCTGGTATCGCTCGCGTGGTCGTCGCACGGCGCGATCCGAATCAACTTGCCGCCGGCGGCATGGAGAGATTGCGGTCAGCCGGCATCAGGGTTGATCTCAATGAGGAATGCCAACCGGCGATCGCGGTGAGCGATCCCTTTGTCCACGGAGTGCGCACTGGCTTGCCGTGGGTGACGGTGAAATGGGCTCAAACGGTCGACGGCAAGATCGCCACTCGGACCGGCGCCAGCCAATGGATCAGCAATGCCGCCAGCCGCAAGCTGGTCCATCGCGAGCGCGGGCGGGTGGATGCGATCCTCACCGGCATCGGCACGGTGCTGCGCGACAATCCAACGCTGACAGCGCGGGATGTTCGCATCCGCCGGATCGCCCGCCGGATTGTGATCGACCCAAAGTTCAGAATCCCTCTGACCGCAACCCTCTGCACGACCACACGCATCGCGCCAACGATCATCGTCTGCCGGAATGATGCGCTCGAGGGCCAGCCCGCCAAGGCCAAACCCGCCCGCGATCTTGGCGTTGACCTGGTCGGTTTCCCCGTTGAAGGCGAATGCCTCTCGCTTCCTGCAATTCTCCGCCAGCTCGCTGCACAATGGGATCTCAGCCACCTGCTTGTCGAGGCAGGTCCCGGTCTGGTCAGTCGGCTATTTCGGCAGCGGCTGGTGAACGAGGCCTGGGTCTTCATCGGCCCGTTGCTGCTCGGGGACGAACAAGCGAAATCGTCGATTGTCGGGATGACCGTTGACGAATTGACTGATGGAACGAAGCTGAATCTGGCGCGCGTGCGCCGTCGAGGCGATGATGTGATTCTTCGGTATCGCGTGCAGCCTTAGGGCAGTCCGAAATACGAGGGCGTCATGCGAAGCTTGAGTCCAGCGGGGTAGACTCGCAGCACGTTATCGCCGTTGTCCATGTACCAATAGTTCGTCTGTGGATCGCGGGCGATTCGAATCGTGTCAAGGGCCTTTTCGTCGAAGCCGTACAACGTCATTGTGCCGACCTCCTGGTCGCGTGGATACTCTCTGAGCTCGATGTTGGAGGCGCGCAACGCGGTGAGGTGGTCGAGCAGTTCCTGGACAAGAGCGCTGCTCACCTCGGTGACATCCTGATGCTCGGGAGCGCGCCATCGCTCGAGTTCGCGTTGCAGCTTCAATTCCGCCCCTTGATGGCGAATGATGATCGTCTTCACATCCGCCGGTTGGACGCCACTGGCCGTGGGCGCCGCCAGGTCCTGCGGTTGGCGGATCAACGCCCGGAGCACCGGCTCGGTCAGCTTCACGACCACGGGCCGCCCCTCGATCATGGCGAACCGATCCTGCGACCCGGCTCCCACGCGCCCCCCAACCAGTAACCGTTGAGACATCGAGGACGCCCCCGCCCCCGGTGCAGACGCCGGCTGGTCGCTCGTCACGACGGTGAGTGTCATCGCTGGAACTGTCAGGCCGAACTTCGACAAATCCGGCGGCTGATCGAGGATGAACCCCCCCACTCTCGCGGTGCCCAGCGCCTGCAGGAACGCATCGAGTCCAACCGGATCGACACGGGTGCGCACCGGCTCGATCATCTTCCATTCCTTCCGCTCGCGCGCCAGCACCAGCTTGTTCGATGTTCCATATTGAAGCTCGATCCGCGCCGCCTCAGGGCCGACACCACGAAAGACAGTGCGATCGCGCCATTCCCTGGAATCCATTTCGATCGCCCGTTCGTGCAGCTGCTGACCCACGACATAGATTGCAGGATCGCCGGCAACACTCAGGTAGGCGCGATTGGCGAGGCTGCGCCGCCCCAATTCGAGTGTGACGGTTCCGCCCGGCCACTCGTACCGCACTTGAGCCAGAGGCGGGTGCAGCGACACCGACGCCAGATCTTGCGCGCTCCCAAAGGCTTGCGGATCGATGGTCTCGACAACCTCCAGCTCGCGCGCCAGGCTTGCGATCTGCCGGATCGAGAACGGATCCATGGGGTACTCGAACGGCTCGACCTGTTTCCATGCCGATTCGGTTCGTTGAAACACCCACGCTTCATCGTCCCCGCGCTTCACGGCGATTCGCGTCACCTGATCAATGGGTAACTGCGACAGCGTGAGCAGCCTTCGCGAAGTCGCCTCAACCAGGCTCGGTTGTCCATCGCCGCGGCTGACCCAAAGCATCGCGCCCACACCGAAGCTTGCCGCAAGCAAAACAATGATGGTGGAAGCAATTTTCATCATCACGTCCGCCGCATCACCCACACTGCCGCGCCGAGCGACACGCATGCCAGGGGCAGAGCCAGAACAACAACCAACCGCCAAAATTTTTGCGCGCCTGCGGAGATGTTCTGCAACGGCTGAACCTCTTGGCTGGTCGGGCTTGCGGCGATCAACTCGTCCATTCCCGCCAGCCAAAATGCCGATGCGAACATCAACTCGTAGTTGCCGGGATTCACTCGTGCGATGCGGCCGCCGCCCACCGGTCTCTCCACATCGGCGACAAAGCTCATCAACCAACTGCCCGAGCCGATCAACACGAGGCGTTGAGTGCCCTGGCCCGTGGGGCCGGGCCGATGGGTCGCCACCGCAATTGGGAGCGTCTGCTTCAACGGCTCACGATCCCCGGAAGCGTCGGGATTCTTGAGATTCGCCGCCCAGTCCTTGTCCAGCCATCGATCGGGCTTGGCGGTGATGGCCGCGATCGCGCTCCGACTCGCCGTTTGTCCTGGCGTGTCAGTCAGTTGAATGGCGATGGGGAAAGTGAAATAAGCTTGAAGGCCGTTCAGAGCGCGAGCGATCACATGGTCGCTCGCAAACTCACTCACCGCCTGTCCGCGCTCGATCGTTGTCTGGTTCTGCCCAACGCGGATCGATTCAAGGATGACCGCCGATGTGTCGCAGCGCACCCCCCAGGGCGCCGCAAGTTCCGCCCAGGGATCGCTTTGACCATACTTGGTGAGCATGCTTGGGTAGACGCTCAGCATGACGTTCTGACCGGCGACAATCAATTCGCGAGCTGCGTCGAGAAGCGCCGCTTCCTCCTTGGTCAGCTCAAGACCCTGGCGTTGTGCCGGCGGCACGATCACCCAGACCACAGGCTGGCCCTTGTCGCCCGTGGGTCGCTCGGGCGACTGCGCGGGAATCCACTCGGCAACTTCGAACCGCGAGGCCCGCAGCGCCAGCGCGGCGCCGACAAAATCGGCTTGCCGCTCGCGAGGCCGCAACATCGATGAGCTCTCTCCATGGACAAACACCACCAATGGCATGTGCTCAACCGTGAGCGAGCGTATCGCGGCGGAAATCAATTGCTCGCCACGAAACCGCTGGTCGAAGCTGACGCCTCCCTCTTTTGTCGTCTGCAAGTTGCTCTTGGGAAACAGCTGCGCCGATGGGATCAGCGCCGCGCGTTGCGGGCTGATGATCACCGCCGCCTCGCCTTGCTGGAGCTGCTGGCCGATCGTCCCTAGTTCCAGCGGCGGCAGCCGCTTCAGCGGGTCGGCCGCGGCAGCAAGGCGCTGAGAGAGCTGCTGGTAATCGCGCTGCGCTGTTGAGCCGATCGAGCGAATCGCCTCCGGCAGTGACGGCCTCTGAAGCACCCGGGCAAAGGTCTGCGAGGTCTCATCAAGCTCAACCGCCGCCTGCGAAAGCGCATAAGCAAGAATGCTGCGTGCAGTCTCGAAATCGGGCAAGGCGCGCGATTGGTCGGTTCGGCGCGATTTGCCAACTTCGACATCGATCGTCGCGCACTGGTCCGGCAGCAGCGAAATCAGGTTCAGGTGTTGCTCAAGCTGGGCGCGCATTGGCTCATGGGCCGAAAGTTGCAGAACCAATTGCTCCAGCGGAGCCGATTGTTCGGCCAGCTCTCGCAGCGCGGCGATCGCATCCAGCCCATCATCCAAAGCGCGGTTGTATTGGTTGACCGGGTCTTTGTAGACGTTCTGCAAATCCCAGAGCATCCGATCGTACTCGCGCAGCGTCAGCGGATCGTCCGGATCGATGCGGGTCACCGTGATGTGCGGAGACGCATCGGTGTAGCGCTGCAGCACTTCGTCGATCTGCCGGCGCATCGCCCGATCGGCATGGGCCTGGCTCATGACCAGCGCGATCTTCCATGGTCCCTCCAGCGTACCGAGCAACTGACTGGTCGAGTCGCTCAGCGTGAATGCTCGCGTTTTCGTGGCGTCGATCTGATAACGCCAGTCGGCATGCCGAGCAAAGAAATTGATGGTGATGACGATGGCGGCCAGCCCGATGATAAACAGCGTCAGATTGATCCAGCGGAACATCGGACGGATGCCACGTGGAGGAACTGGTGTCACTCGGTTGTTCGATGGTGTTTTCACGGCCAACGCTGCGCTTCCAAAACCCGATTTGAAACGATGAGAAAGAACACCGCGATCGAGACGAAGTAGATCACGTTCGACATATCGATCAGCCCGATCGCGAAATCGTGCAAGCGAGGGATCGGATCCGAGGCGAAGGCGAACGTCAGCCACGGATCGTCCAAGAACGTCGGGGCGAACACGAATGCGAGCAGCACCGCCAGCCATCCCAGGAAGGTCGCCAGGTACGCCAGGAGTTGGCTGGTGGTCAGCGTCGAAGCGAGCAACCCGGTTGCGATGTACGCCGAGCCCGCCAGAAGCAGGCCCAGGTAGCCGCACGCGAGTTCTCCGTAATCGGGCCGGCCGTAGATCTCAAGCAGCGCCACGTGAAAGAGGGTCGGCGTCAGCATCAGGATCAGGAACGCCATGGCGCCCAGGAACTTGCCGGCGATGATCTCGAACTCCCGCACAGGGCTCGTCACCAGAAGCTCGAACGTGCCCAGGCGGCGCTCCTCGCTGATCAACCCCATCGTTATTGCTGGACAAACCACCAGGAGAATCCACATGCCCCACCGAAACACCTTCTGCATCGACGCCGGTTGGCCTTGCTCAAAGCCCGCGTTGAAAACGAGGCTGGCGAATACCACAAAGAGCGCGATCACGATGTATCCCACGGGGGTGAGGAAGAAACTGCGCACCTCTCGCTCGGTGAGGGTGATCACTCGACTCACGCCTCTTCTCCCTTCTGGCCGGCTTGACGTCCTCCGTCGCTTTCGGCCGCGTGAGCCTCCGCATCGGCGATCATCTGCACAAACAGGTGTTCGAGCGAGGCGGCTTCGCGGTGAAGCTCTCGCACCGAACATCCCATTTTCGCCACCGTGGCGGCCAGCGGCTCACGCAAATCGGGCGTGCCCGCCGCGGCGACCACCGTCACCCGGCGCCAGTGCTCATCCATCACCACCGATTGAACGTCCGCCACACCCTTCATCTCGCGGATCGCGTTCTCCGGCTTGCTCGAATTGGTCTCCAGGAGGTACCGAGGCGTCTTGTCCCCGGTTTGTTGCAGTTGGGAAATTGTGCCCTGGGCGCGGATGCGGCCACGCGCCATCATGATGATCTGATCGCAAGTCAGCTCGACCTCCGGCAGGATGTGCGTTGAAAGCAGAATGGTGTGGTTGCCGGCCAGCTCGCGAATCAGGGCGCGGACCTCCCGGATTTGCGCCGGATCCAGGCCCACCGTGGGCTCGTCCAGAATGAGCACCGGCGGCTGGTGCAGCAGGGCAGCGGCCAGCCCAACCCGCTGCCGGAAGCCCTTGGAGAGTTGGTGAATCGGACGAGTGCGAACCTCATCCAGGCTGCATCGTCGCAGGGCCAGGTCGATCGCCCGGCGCCGCTTGGATCGCTCGATGCCAAAGAGCCGCGCGCGGAACTTCAGAAACTCATCCACGCGCATTTCGGAATACAGTGGGGCAGCCTCGGGCAGATATCCAATTCGCCGATGAACTTCTCGGCCGGCGCGCACGACATCCAATCCATCCACTTCAACTGTTCCGGCCGTCGGCGGAAGGTAGCCGGCGATCATTCGAATCGTTGTGGTCTTGCCCGCGCCGTTGGGTCCCAGAAATCCAACCACGCGCCCTCGATCAATGTGAAAGTCCAGCGAATCCACCGCTAGAAAACGGCCGAACTTTCTGGATAGACTTCGGGCCACAATCATGGTGCAACGTTTCAACGATGGATGGGTGGCTTACGCAACCAACCTGATCCTGCATCATCAGGGCAAAGTGGGCGATGTGGCCGGTAAAATCGGCTCTGGTCGCAGGAACCGGAAAATCCGTTGGCGTGCGGGCCTGATTTTCGACCTCGCCTGGTTATTGTCAAGTACGAGGGCTCGGCCAGCAGGGAATTTCCGTTGCGGGTAAGAGTGTTGTCAGTATATACTAATAGGCTTGTTCGCGCAAATGGCATATCACGATCCGGTCATGACTTCGATTCGGCCCCGCCTGGTGGTGCTCAAGGGGGCAGTGCCACTCGACAGCAGCCAAATCCAAGCTCTCAAATCGGTCTTTGAGGTCATCGAAGTTCACAGTGCGGCCGCTGCAAAGAAAATGCTCGATGGCTCGGTGGGCGGTGTTGTCGTGTGCGCCCCGGGTGAGTACCTCACTGTAGGCGGCGAACCCCTTCCCACGGCGGCCTCGTCGATTTTGGAGCGAATTGGCGAGGGAATCGGCGTGGTCGACGCCTCCGGGGCCATTCTTTGGACCGATGCACGCTTCAAGGTCCACGATGAGCCGGTTCGCAGCGAGTTTGTCCGTATCTGTCGAGTCGCGCTCGACCTGTTTAACAAGCCTGCCGATCAGTCCGCTGAGGGGTTCCAAGCCCGCCGGCAATGCAAACGATTCAGCTTCGCCACAGGGCAGACGCACTATGAGCTGATCGTCTGCCCCGCCTCCCTCGATCAGGCCCTTGATCGGGTGACGAGCGTGGTGGGTGTGCTGTGGGACGTGACGGCCCTTTCGCAGTTGCGGCGGAAATTCGAAGCTGTTCAGGCGGCCGGAGCCCGGTTGCTGGAGATCCAGGCGGCTTCGATCGACCACATGAACATGGCCGAGCGGCTCAAACTCCTGGAGCAGACCCTCGTCAACGATGTGCGTGAGGCGCTCGGCCACGAGAACTTCGAGATCAGGCTGCTCAATCGCGAAACCGGCCAGCTGGAATTGGTGATTGCCCGGAACATCTCGCCACTCAAGATTGGCGAGGTGATCCACGCCAACCTCGAGGGCAACGGGATTTCCGGTCATGTCGCGGCGACGGGCAAGAGCTACATCTGCTCGGCCGTGCAGAACGACGCGCTCTATCGCGAGGGCCTCGAGAACGCCGCCAGTTCGTTGACCGTTCCATTGCTGCTGCAGAACCAGGTGGTTGGCACGCTCAATATCGAATCGAGCAAGCGCAGTGCCTTTGACGAGAACGATCGGCAAATGGCTGAACTCTACGGCCACTACATCGCCACCGCCATGCATGTGCTCGAACTGCTGGTGATCGAGCGCTACACGACCAACCAGCAGGTCGCTGAGAACATGGTCAGCGAGCTGAGCGCTCCGCTGAAGGACTTGGCGGATCAGGCGGCAAAGATGCGGGAAACCAGCGGCTCGGACCTTCAGGTGCGGGAAGACCTCGACGGCTTGATTCGCAGCATCGCAAAGGTGCGCGAGCGGTTGGAATCGGGCGTGGGCGGGCCGCGAACGATCCTCGGTGCTGAGCAGGAGCTGCAGCGGCATGAAATCGATCCGCGTCTGGCTGGCAAGCGGATTCTGGTCGCCGACGACGAGCCAGGCATCCGCGACACGCTGCACAGGCTCTTGCAGCAAAAAGGCGCCGTCGTGACTGTATGTTCCAATGGCGCGCAGACGATTGAGGCGCTGGAAGCATCCAAGGCGTCTGGATCGTTCGACCTGGTCGTCTCGGATATCAAGATGCCCGATCGCAACGGGTATGAGGTGTACCGCACGGCGAAGTCGATCAACCCAGATACGCCGGTGATTCTGATGACCGGGTTCGGCTACGACCCCCACCACTGCATCGTCCGCGCGTCTCAGGAGGGGCTCCAGTCGTTCCTATTCAAGCCGTTCAAAGCCAGCCAGTTGATCGATGTGATCACCAAGTCTCTGGCTGCGGCTTCGGCATGCTAAGACGCGCGGGGTTCAAAGTTCTCATTCGATTCGCTCAGCGACAAGGACTCTCCACAGATTTTCGTGGTCCTTGAGGACGGTTGCGTTGCGCAATTGAGCATTGGCGGCGGCGAGCGCGGGCGCTGGCCGGTACTGGGTGTGAGCAATTTCGATGGCGAGCAGACCGCCGGGGGCGAGGAGATCGGGGGCGTGGGCGATGAGGGGGCGAATGATGTCCAAGCCATCGGGACCGCCGCGCAGGGCGGAGGCGGGCTCGTAGTTCTTGACGTTGGCGGGGACATCGGGCCATTCGGCATCGGAGATGTAGGGCGGGTTGGAGCAGATGACATCGAAGCGCTCCCCCGGAATGCCATCCGCCGGAACGCCCGGAATCCCCGGAATGCCATCGCGAAGGGGGGCGAGGCCGTCGCCGAGGCGGAAGTCGATGCGGTCGATGACGTTGTGGCGCTGGGCGTTGGATCTGGCGAGTTCGAGGGCTTGCTGCGAAATATCGGTGGCGATGATGCGGGCGGAGGGGACTTGGGCGGCGAGGGAGATGGCGATGCAGCCGGTGCCGGTGCCGATGTCGGCGATGAGGGGGTTTCCGGGTATTCCGGGGGCGTGGCCGGGCCCCCGGAAACTGAGGCGGAGCCAGTGGATGATGTGCTCGACGAGGGTTTCGGTGCAGGGGCGGGGGATGAGGGTGGAGCGATTGACTTGGAATTGCCGGCCGAAGAACCACGTGTGGCCGACGAGGTATTGGACGGGCTCGTGGTTGGCGGCGCGGGCGGCCAGCTCGCGGAGCGTGGCCAGCTCGGCGGGCGAGGCGGGGCGGTCGGTTTCCATGTAGAGGCGGAGGCGCTCGCAGTTGAGGACGTGGGCGAGGAGCATTTCGGCGACAACGCGAGGGGAGTCGATGGACTTGGCGGTGAAGTGGTCGGTGAGCCACTTGAGGAGGCGGCGCGTGGTCCAGGGTTCGGGGGGTGCGGATGGCCGCGGTGGCATTGGGGGATTGTATGAGAGGGTGACCCCGGAACGGTGAGAGGGTGAGAGGGTGAGAGGGAAGCGACGAAGCGACGAAGCGACGAAGCGACGAAGGGACGGAGGGACGGAGGGACGGGGAGAATGGTTGGGTCGGAACAAAGGGAACAGCGCGCAGATTCTCCAGAAGGGGATTAGTTTTTGCGCGCAGATTTGCCAGAGAGGGATTAGTTTTTGCGAAGGAGTGTCGTTTTTGGTTCGCGGGAGGGAGCGGGTGTGGAAGATGGGAAACATGGAAGGGGAAAGTCCAAAGGGGCAAATGGTCAAAGGCAAAATGGGATCGTGGGGGCGCGGTTGGATTTACGATTTCAGATTTACGATTTACGATTTCGCGAACTGACTCCTGTTTTGATCTGGGCGCGGAAGGGGCGCGGGTGAAAAACAATTGGTGTCTCTACCCTTGGGCCGAGGGCGCGTTGGGCGCGCGCAGGGAGTGTCGTGGTTTTGCGGAAGGGCTAGTTTTGTAGTGTGAAATTGAGGTGGAAAATTGAGATTTTGATGTTTTGGTTCCGTCCATTTTGTGCGCGCAACGAACGACTATTCACCGCGGAACACGCGGAAGGCGCGGAAGGGGGAGATTGGATTTGAAAGCGCGAAAGAGTCAAGAACGTTGGCGGCCAGCGTGGTTCTCGCCAGGGTAGCGGGTGCCACGCCACCAATCGGGTGGTGAGCCGGGTGCTTGGGTGTGTGGGAAGAAGCGGCGAGGGCGCCGCTCGCTAAACGGGGGTGATGGGTGCGTCGTTGATGATTCGTCCGGGGTCGCGCAGCGACCCGGCTATTTGGGTGGGGTGTTGCGCACGGGGCGGGTATGTGGTGCGCGGATCATGCGGGAGTTGGTCAGGTGGAGGCTGGAACGGCGGGGGCGGCGGGGAGGGTGAGCATGATGGTGGAGCCGGCGCCGAGGGTTGATCGGACGTCGATGCGGCCGTGGCAATGGCGGACGAAGTCGCGGACCATGGCGAGGCCGAAGCCGGTGGAGCGGCCGGAGTGATTGGTGGTGAAGAAGGGTTCCAGGCAATGTTGCCGAACTTCTTCGGTCATGCCGGGGCCGTTGTCGCTGACGGCCAGGCGAACGGTGTTTCGGTAGGCGCCAGGCGCGCCGATGATCGAGACGCAACCACCCTTGCGCCCGCGCAAGACCTGGCCGGCGTTGTGGACGAGGTTGAAGACGGCCTGGGTGAGGCCGATGCGGTTGGCGCGGACCGGAGGCAAGCCGGGCTCCATTTGAGTCTTGAGATCAACGCTTTGGGGAAGAACAATTTTGAGGAAGGGCCGAACGTCGCTTTGCCAATCGTTGAGCGCGATGGCCTCAAGATTCTGAGCGGGCGCGGGATCGATGGCCAAGAGTCGCAAACCGCTGCAGAGCTTGGTGAGGTAATCGACGCAGAGGCGAATGGCGTCGAGCTCGCTGCTGAGTCGCTCCTGAGACGCGGATTGCCTGATGGAGTCGAGGTGACTGCGCACGGGCAGAAGCAAGTTCAGCATATCGTGACAGAGGCCGGCGGCCATGAAGCCGATGCCAGCCATGCGGGCATCGAGGTGAGCTTCCTTGTGCAGGCGGTCCAATTCGATCGATTGGCGTTCGAGAGCTTTCTCCAGGCGGGCGCAGCGCTCGCGAAGGCGATGGTCGGGCAGGTTGAATGAAGCCGGTGGATCGTCAAGCCGGCCGCAGTCGTGCTCTATGCGATGTCCACGCCGAGGGTCGCGCTGGATGGCCGACCCGGCCGGCGGGGATGATGAGGCGGCTGATCGTTGTTGGAATCCAGACCCAGGTATTCCAGATATTGAGGATTGGCAGATGGAGTCGCCTGCGATCGGGGGGTTTCCCGAGAACGTGCTGACGGATGCGCTTGTTCGCTGATGCATGGCCCGGTCCAAGTTGCGTCAAAACGTGTCGAATGTTGCGGTACTGAACGCCGATAATCGGTCACTCCTG
>JAKEEP010000150.1 GCA_022616475.1 Phycisphaerales bacterium
GCTGTTCAAGCTCGTTCTGAAGTCGCCGGAGCATGACGTTCGCCTCGTCAGTCAGCCAGCCGGAATCGAGATCGACGCTCTCGCGGATGCTCGCCAGCAGGTCTTGCCAATCGTCTTTCAGGCGTTGAAACTCTGCATCGCTTTCGTTGGGCGCAGCGCTGTCTGGTGGGCATGCGGTGGCGTCGTGAACAGAGAATGAAGTGGCCAGGACAAAGCCATGGATTGCGATGGTCCTCAGCCAGCCGAGTCGTTTTTGATCGGACATGCGTGGCTCCTGTGGGAGACCGGACGCAGCAATTCTACGCCGGTTGATCAGGCGCAAGGTTATTGGGAACAACCGCAAACCACTTGCGTGGCCGAAATCTGAATGGATTCGGAAAGGACGAGGTTCAGTCTTACCCACCGTTTTTCGCTGGGGCTGTGGCAGCACCAGGTTGGGTCGATGGCGCGGTCCCTGGGGTCGTTGTTGCCGGCGGGTAGGTCAGATCGCCTGCCACTGGATCGTGGATCGTTACTGATCCCGGCTTCATCGCGATTTTTCCTGTTCGTTGGTCGGCGAAAATGATGGTGGTTGAAGCGGTCACGTCCTGGTTCTCGAATTTCAGGTTGTAGGTGTAGGTGGCTTGCGATTGCCCAGGGGTAGCCTGCTGTCCGCCGCTCATTTCACTGGAGATGAAATTTCCATATCGGCGGCGAAGCTCATCAATGAATGCCTGGGCTTCGGCATCGGGGGCGCTTGCTCCAGGTCCATAAAAGCTCGCCTTGAAGCCCGCGATGTCTCCACTGAACCCCTTGGTCAAGGCAGTGCGAGGCCCGTCAATGACGGGTTTCATCGCCCAGTAAAAGAAGCCGAACTGAGCTGTCGTCAGAAGTATCCCCAGAACGATGGCAATCGCCGCCATGCCCTTTCCCTTGCGATCAGGGTTGCGGCCGATGACCGGTATCGCGACCAAGCCAAGGATGAGACCAACGGGCGCTGTGAGCGACCCGCAGCAGGGAATCAATCCCAACAGGCTCAGCACCAAAGCGACCAGCGACAGAGGATGTGTTCGGCGAGGGAGCTGGGCATCCTGAAATGATGTTTCGCCAAACGGTCCGGGATACGGTTGTGAATACTGCGACATGGTCGGTCTCCTGGGCGCGCGGCATGGTACGGTGTGTCGCACGGCGGTGCCAGACGCAAGCATCTGGCACGGCAACGCTGACAGCGAACTGACGGGTCTCTTTTCTGGATGGTTAGGGTGAACGGCCGATTGTGAACCCGATGGAATTGGCAGGCAAACGCGTGACGGTGATGGGTCTGGGCCGCTTTGGCGGTGGAGCGGGCGTCACGCGCTGGCTGGTGGATCAAGGCGCTGATGTCCTGCTCACCGATCTTGAGCCGGCCCAGGGCCTGACCGAGTCGATCGACAAGATCAAGGACCTGATCGATTGTGGCGCGGTGACGTTGCGGTTGGGCGGGCACAATGTTTCGGACTTCACGAAGTGTGATGCTGTGGTGGCAAACCCGGCGGTGCCCAAGCCATGGGATAACCGCTTCCTTCGGAGCGCGCAGGCCGCAGCGGTGCCGATTACAACCGAGATTCGATTGCTGACCGAGCGCATCGATCGCCAGCGCGTGATCGGCGTGACCGGAAGCGCTGGCAAGTCAACAACAAGCGCGATGATTCATCACATCATGACCAAGGCAGGCCATCGATCGCACCTGGGCGGGAACATCGGGGGCAGCCTCTTGAATGATCTGCCCCAGATCAAGGCAGGCGATTGGATTACTCTGGAGCTGTCCAGCGCGATGCTGTATTGGCTGGGGCCAGGGATTGGCCGCACCGAGGCGGCGGGCTGGTCGCCCCACATTGCGGTGCTAACGAACATCGAGCCCAATCACTTTGATTGGCATGGTTCGTTTGAACACTACCGCGATTGCAAGCTGGGGATTTTCGCGCAGCAGCAACCGGACGATTCTCGGATCACAGTCGATGCGATTGGCGATCAGGCGAGGATCGTCGATCTGCGGCTCCCGGGCAAGCACAACCAAGCCAACGCGCAACTGGCGATCGCCGCAACAGAGCGTGGTGCGGGAATCGAGCAGCGGCAAGCCGCCAGCTTTCTCGAGGATTTTGCAGGCCTTCCACACCGGCTTCAGTTTGTCGGCGAGCACGATGGTCTGTTGTTCTACAACGATTCAAAGTCAACGACTCCACAGGCTGCCCTGCTGGCGGTCGCGGCATTCTCTGATGCATCGAAGGTGCATTTGATCGCCGGTGGGTACGACAAGGGAAGCGATTTGACACCGATCGCTGCGCTGGCGCCGCGCCTTGGCGGCCTGTACACGATTGGTGCAACCGGGCCTAGGCTGGCCGATGGAGCGCCGAGCGGCTCGTTCGCGGAGAACTGTCAGACCCTCGACGCGGCGGTTGGCCGGGCAATCAACCGCATGCATGCGGGCGACATTCTGGTGCTCAGCCCCGGATGCGCGAGCTGGGATCAATTCACCAACTATGAGGAGCGCGGAGAGGCGTTTTCACGATTGGTTTGCGACACCACCGGCGCATCGTTGAGTGAGCGCTGATGAAGGGCTCAGTCGTATCCCATGCGCTCAAGGTCTTGTTCATCGAGACCGAAGTGATGGCCAAGCTCGTGCAGGATGGTGATGCGAATTTCATGGGCGACCGCATCTTCACCGCCAACAATTTGTCCCTCATCGTCGTGATGCGAAACCCATCCCCCGGCATGCTCGAGGATTCCCTCGCGGAAAATATGGATGCTCTCGGGCAGGCGAGCCTCGTCGCTCACGGACCGCTGAATCAGCGGGGTGCCGCTGTACAGGCCGCAGAGCGTGTCATCGTTCGGGTCGAGGCCAAGCTCCTGGAGGAGCTTCCTTGAAGGTCGATCATCGACGACCATACGAACATCGGTGAACAAATTGGCTATGGATGATGGAAGCTGATCGAGCACCCGATCAAGCAATTGATCAAAGCGCTCGCGCTGGACCTTGTTCACGGGATTCTCGCTTGGCCGATCAAATCGCCCACCGACGAACAACCCTGACGCGCCACCCATTTTTCGAGGCCTCGCCCAACGGCGCGCGGCGACGTTGGGTCCACGAACAGCGCCGTGCCCATGCCCACAGCAGTCGAGCCGGCCAGGATCAACTCCGCCGCATCCTGCCAGGTCATGACGCCTCCCAACCCGATGATGGGCACACCGGCGTCCTTCGCGACGCTTCGATAGACCTCGTGGACCATCCGCACGGCTATGGGATGGATGGCCGGTCCGCTGAGCCCGCCGGCGCCGCGGCTGAGCCGTGGAGCGCGGGTTTCCACATCGATTGCCAGCGCCGGCATCGTATTGATGAGGGTGATTGCATCGGCGCCGGCGTCGATCGCCGAGCGAGCCATGCTCACGATGTCGGCGACGTTGGGTGAAAGTTTCACGATCATCTTGGCCCGTGTGATGGCGGGCCGCACGCGCGCAAGCAGCTCAGCGAGTTTTCGGGGATGCTCACCGAATTGGAGGCCATCGGCGGTGTTGGGACACGAAACATTGAGCTCGACCGCCGGCAGTTGGCCAGATTGATCGAAGGCGGCGGCGATCTCCACATACTCATCGATGCTGTTTCCGGCAATCGAACCGATCACGACCGTGCCGATTCGTTGCAGGGCCGGCAATTTCTCGCCGAGGAATTGATCGAGGCCAACGTTGGCCAAGCCGATGGCGTTGAGCATGGCGGGCGCGCGCGGCACATCGATGATTCGCCACGGCGGGTTGCCCTCGCGTGGCTGCCGGGTAATCGATTTGGTGACGGCCGCGCCCAACGTGCTTAGGTCAAGCACGTTGGCGAGTTCTCCGACGTATCCGCAGGTTCCAGACGCGGCGACCAGCGGGTTGCGAAGCTGGATACCGGCGAGATTGGTAGTCATTGAAACCATGTCGCGTGTGGTATCAGAATATGACCGATGTCTCCACCGCGGACATCCGTACGCGCCGTAGCGAGCCCCGGCTATGATGAAGGCCGGATCGGAATCTGCCATGACCATGACCACGGACCGCATCAGTCAATTCGAGAAGATGGCGCGTGAAGACCCGACCAACGAGATGGCGCATTTCAGCCTCGGAAATGCATACTTGCAGTCAAAGCGCGCCGCCGAAGCGGCCAAGAGCTTTGAGAATGCCATCGCCATCAACCCGGGCATGAGCAAGGCGTATCAACTGGCGGGGCAGGCGATGATCGACGCCGGTTGGGTTGACAAGGCGGTGGCGATTCTCAACAAGGGCTATCAGGTCGCTGCGGGCAAGGGCGATCGGATGCCCCAAACGGCGATGGCTGATTTGCTTCGGAAAGTCGGCCGGGAGCCACCGAGCGTCGATGCGGAAGCTCAAGCCGGCAAGGCAAGAACCGCAGGCGGGTTTGTCTGCCGGCGCACCGGCCGGGCCGGAACGCAACTTCCCGATCCACCGATGCGGGGCCCCGTTGGCAAGTGGATTTTCGAGAATATCTCGGCACAGACCTGGCGCGATTGGATTGGCCAAGGCACGAAGGTGATCAACGAGCTTCGCCTGGATTTCTCGCGCGATGAAGACCAGGAGATTTACGAGCAGCACATGCGCGAATATCTTGGAATCGACCCCGAACTGTACGAGGAGCTGATCGGGAAAAAGGGCAAGTGACTCAGTTGGGCGACGGAATTGGGAGTCAATGATGATGAATCGATTGGTCCGAGCGGGTGGAGTCTTTATGGCGGTGTTGGCGCTGACCCGTTCGGGCGCCGCCCACGAAACCGATCAGTTCACGCTGCCGCACGGTCGAGCATTTGCGGACATCGGCCCGCAGCTCAACGTCTGGGCGTTTCGGGCCATTCAAGCGGGGGTCGATCGCACCAACGGCAAAATTGAGCGATGCGTGAAGGAAAAGCGCAGCGCTCAAGCGCTAGCGGCGCTGCAGTCGGCCGACGAAATCGTACGCGCGGTCAATAGCGAGTTTCCGAACGCCTATGACGTGATTGAGGGGCTGGAGAAGAAAGCAGACTTGGGAAACTTGAGGCGAGAAATCCCCGGCGCCCTTATCGGCTTCGAGGAGCCTTTCAAGAATATTTTTCAGCACGTGCACTTTCCGCTGGACCCGCGGCAATTGTTTCGCATCTGGCACGCATCGACATTCAAGGTGTATGGGACCTACCTGGGGTCGGACAAGATCGGCCACTTCACCGATATGGGGATGCACTACTACAAGGCGTACGCATCGGCCCGAGAAGAGGGGCGCAGCGAGCGCGAAGCATTGGCCGCGGCGGTGCGCGTGGGGACACACGGGGCGATCTTCTCGGAGCGCGGCATGGTGGGATACCTCTCGGCAGGCGCCTATTCAAACGCGGATCTGGTCGCCAACTATCTGGGACTTCTGTTCTACCGCAACCTGACGGAGTCGGTGAATCTCGAGGGAGAATTGCGGCCACCAATGCTGGTGCGCGACGGCTTGTATTGGCGCACGGCGCCCCATGTGACCAAGGACTCGGATTTCTTCGCGGTCTTCATTTGCGATCATCTCAATGAAGCGCTGAATCCCAGCCACTTTGAGGACGGCATGCGCGAGGAGATTCGGCGGGCGATCAAAGCGCGAACCGACATCATTCTGGCGCGATATGCCGACAATCACGGTAATCGCCTCCCGAAGGCCCACTTTGATGAGTTGCTCAAGACCTGCCAAACTTACTACGGTCAGGATTACGGATATCGCGGCCCAAGGGGCGAGATCATCGGCATCGGCCTGGCATGCTTTGAAACGTTCAAGCCCGATGCCCGAGTGACGGCCCGCGACGTGTGCGGCAACACGCCGCTGCACGTCGCCGCGGGCGCCGGAAACCTGCAGTCAGTTCGGCAATTGGTTTCCGACGGTGCGGATGTGAATGCTCAAGTGCTATCGAACGAACGATATTCGGCCGAATGGGGGAATCGTCCGTTGCACTATGCCGCTCGGGATGGGCAAAAGGAAGTTGCGGCGATTCTGATCGATTCTGGCGCGACCATCAATGCAGCCAACGATCGGGGGCAAACGGCGCTTCATCGAGCGCTGGCCCATCCAGAGGTTGCGTTGTATTTGATCGAACGTGCAGCCGACGTGAACGTCGCAGATGCGCGGGGCCAAACCCCTCTGCATTGGGCGTCCGGCGACGGGCATCTTGAATCGGTGCGCCATCTGCTGTCACATGGCGCACGAATTGACTCGATCGACAACAATAGCC
>JAKEEP010000151.1 GCA_022616475.1 Phycisphaerales bacterium
GTCGGCCGAGCTGAAGAACTGGGGCCACCGAGTTTCGCCGGGCGCGACCGCTGGGTCCATCAATCCGATGGTGTCGAGCTGCTGGCGGAAATGGCTGCACTGGTATGGATCGCCATCGGACATTCGATATTCCTTGCCGATCAGATCGCAGACGCAATTGTTGTTGGGCGGACTGGGCGAGTTGAACGAGACCAGCCGAGGCCGCGTGGCGAACTCCGCGGCGTTGTCGGGGTTGTAGTCGTTGCCGCCATCGCTGCGTTGGAACCGAAAAATGTCCAGCGCATCCATGTCTTTGATTCGATAGTCGGCGCCGCAAGAAAAACCGAGCACGTGGCCGACTTCGTGAATGAGCACATCTTGAAACGAAAAACCGCTGATGCCATCGGCGGGCGTGTAGTCCCATTGCACCTGATCGTTGAACGTTATTTCCCCAGCCTGGCCCG
Organism: Phycisphaerales bacterium; assembly: GCA_022616475.1. Lineage (GTDB taxonomy): Bacteria > Planctomycetota > Phycisphaerae > Phycisphaerales > SM1A02 > JAKEEP01. Next base: position 444 of record JAKEEP010000151.1, read on the forward strand.
CAATTGACCCGACGGCGGCGCGGAAGTTCGCGAACGTCCAAAACACACGCCCTTCCTGGGTGATGACGCCGGTGTTGCCGTTGTAGCGAACCGGAATTTTCGCGCCGGCCGGAAGGTGATTCTGAATGCTGTCGTTGTCGTCCATGCCGGCCTGGAGCGCGCTGCGAGATGCGGACCAGGAGACAAAGGTGTAGTTCGACGCGGTTGCTCCCAGGACGCCGCTGGCAAGCTGTTCAAAACTGATATTGATTTCGACGGTGATGGGATCGTCAAAGCGAGCTTCGATGTAGGCTTCGGCATCCGACGCCGCCAGCTCGGCTTCCACTGGAACGCTGCCATCAAGAACGAAGACGATATTGAAGCTGCTGCCGGCGATCCCGCCATCGGCCTCGTCGCTGGGCTGAGGCGGCACGGGCACATCCGGATCAGAATCCTGTTTCGGCCCCTCGGGCGCGTCCTCATCTGCGGGCAACGCTGGCTTTTTGTCGGCGATCTCTTGAATCCGATCGATGATCTGGCCGTCGTGAACCGATCCGCAGATCGGTCGCCACACAGTCTCCCATTCGGTTTCTGTCATCGCGCCATCGGCATAGAGCGTGGCGATCCGATTGCCCCTGGGCGTCACCACAAAGCCGTTTTTCAGCGCTGCGGGCACGAGTGGTCGAGGCGATGGTGGAGCATCGATGTCGGCGCTCTGGATCGCTTGCTGGCCCGACGCTGCCGCCGCAGCAACCAGTGCGATGACACCGATGATCGTTGATCGACCAGTCGTGCGCGCTTGACGTGCAACCAGAATGCGTTTCATGATCGCTCAATCCGAAGGGGTACGATTCTACCGGAGGCTGTCGGCAGCCCCTGGTCGGTATGGGTCAGTCTGATTTCGGATTTTGGCGTCCCTGGAGTGCAAAAAGTGGCGTTCAGGACGCGATCGAAGTCAACGATCGCGTATTTGAATCCTCTCGAGGCGACTGGGCCGGCGATGTTATGGGCGGGGAACCCCGGCCAACCAGATGCTCATACGCTGCGGCGAGGCCCGCACAGTAGTCGCGCAAGCCATGATTTGAGTTGACTCTCGCCTTGGCGGCTTGAGCAAGACGGGCCGACAAGCTTGGATCGTCATACAGCCGCGCCAGTCGATCCGATGCGGCGTTGAGATCGTTGGACTCGATCAGCATGCCGTTGACGCCGTCCTCAATCATGAACGACGAGTCAGACTTGCCGTCAGCGCCGCGGCGCGCATCGGCGACGACCGGCGTGCCTGACGCCAGGGCCCACAGCAGCGGAAGGCTCGACGTCCGCGTTGGGTTCGCCGCGCCAAGGATCATGGCCGCATCCAGTCCCTTGACGACGCGCCACGGTTGCGCCAGGTCGTCGGCGACAACGATCAGCTCACTCATCGAAAGCTCGCGCAGCAATCGTTGGGCGAGCAGTCGCCGGGAAGCTGAGGGATGCACCAAGAGCCTGACGTTGCGCGCCGAGATGCGCAACCGCGCGGCGATGATGGTGGCACTGTACACATCGGAGCAGGTGATCGGCTCGGCCAGAAGGCCGACAACAAAGGTGCGATCATCGATCCCCAATTCGCTCGCCCATCGAGAACGGATCGTGTGCCGCTCTTCATAGTGCGGAGAATTGGGATCGGCCCCGGGCCGCAAGACCGCTCGCCATACGGAACCGGCTGCCGTTGGCGCACATTGGTGCAACAAGGCCTCTGACGCGGCGAGCACCGGCAGAGGCCGCCGGCGCAGCACATGGGCGACGGCTCGAGTGCGCCAGTCGTGATCGACTTTGGCGCCGACGTGGACGCTGAACAATCGCGGCGTCCGTGGCAGGGCGAATGCCGCCAGCGCGGCGCTGCGAGCCGTCCATGCATGGATCAGATCGAACCGAGCGCCCTGCGCCTCCATCACGTGCATCCGCTCACGCAGCGCGTGCTGGCCAGACAAGGGCCATGCCTTGGGGGGGCACAAGGCCGCGCAGGGATCAACGCCGCATTCGGCCGCCAGCCGGCAATCGTCGGCCGATCCGATCACGATCGCCTGATGCCAAGCCGATTCAACCCGCTGCATGACATCCCCGGCCAAGCGCAGCGTGCACGGCCCGCCCTCGAGCGACGCCGGCTCAACCAGGTGCATGACCGCCAGGGGCCAATCGCGGCGATGACCATCGCGGCGCCGATTCGTGTCGAGATCGCCCAAATCGGGTGTCATGTTCATGGATTGCGTTCGCGCTGACTGAGGATCACGACGCGCTTGAGCCGATTCGCGGTCACCGATCGGCGCTCATCGCGCCGCAGACCTTTGCTCACGGCGCAACAAGGTTCTTGCCCAACTCCTTGGTCTCATGCTTGTAGAAGAGTTTGGCGATGCGGTCGCCGGTTTCGATGGCCAGTCCCTCAAGCACTTTCAATCGTCCGGCGCGAGTCCGAAACAACTCGGGGCTGAACTCGCGCGCGGCCACGTTCACCACCTGCGCTTGAACCGGCGACTCGGCCGGCGGAAAAACGCGTTTCCGATTCTCGACGTCGATCACGCGCACCCGGCAACTTGCGATCGGGCGCGGCGTGTAGCCATCGGCGGTCGTCTGAAACTGCGCCATCTCAACGTAGATCACCTGCTTGGCCCCCACGAACTTTCCAATCTCCTCAATCGGCAGGATCTGGCTGTTTCGCTCGCGCTGCGCTGCGACCACCATGGCGTCCTGAGGGCTGATCGTCTTGGTCAAGATTTCCTGGATCATGAGGTTCTCGCTGGCCTTGTCGGCGATCACGCGGCGCAACGAAATTGGATTCACCACGTTGCTGCGATCATCGATGAACACCACGGTGGGAACGTCGGCCAGCTCATGCCGGGCCTCGGTTGATGGCGGACCATCGATGATGTACGCCGCCGGACCGATGACATTGCACCCGCCGGCGCCAACCAAGCCGCCGCACATCACCAACGCGATCACACCAAGCCTCATTCGTTTCATCGAGAGACCACGTTCCTATTTCTTTCGGTGCAGTTCCGGGCGATAACGATCGGGGTACTTCGGCTCGAGGTGGTCGTAAAAGAGCCACGCCGACTTCTCGACGAACAACGTCAGCAGGCCCAGCTTCACGGCGCCTTCGGCGGCGCTCTCGCGCCCAACTCCCGACACCGGGGGGAACTTCACACTGACGTCGAATGTTTCGACAAACGTGTCTGGGTCGATGCCGCCGCGCTCAACCACCCCAATGCGGCCGACACATACGCCGTCCCACAACCAACGATTGCCGGGCGGGTTCAGCCGGTATTCGAGGATGTCGATGTGCACAATTCGATCGACATCCAGGTGCTCTGCCAGTTGCCCATAGGGCAGCGCATTCCATTGAGGCGTGCGAAACTGCCAGTTCACCACCGCTTGCGGCGGAACAACCTTGATGCCAGGCACTCCCTTTTCTTCTCGTGCAGGCACGCCTTTTTCAAGTCTTGTTGTCACTCCGCTGGCGATGTTGACCAGCAAATCCGGGTGCTCATACAACGTGGACATGTCGGCATCGACCAGAACCGCGACTTTTTGATTGTCCAAGCCGGCATACTTTGCCGGAGTTTCGACCAGCTTCTGCTCTTCGTGCGCCTGCAACATGCCGCCGAACAGCCGGCCGGCGCCGCATCCGCCCATCCAGAGCGTCAACGACACAAGAACGCAAAACGCCAGCATCGGCACATGAGGATGTGAACCCTTTCGATGCTTTGGGTTCTCGGGGTTGTTCTGTCTTGGAGGCATCCGAATCACAGCCATCCCTTATACGTCAGAATCTTGTACATCCAAGAGAAAAACACGATGGCCGACAGGCCCCAAACTGTCGCCTTTCCCCACAGTACCGTGAATGATCGCCCCAGATTCGAGCCGGTGATGAGCACTTGAACGCTCACCAGCAGCGTTATCGCCGTGGCCAGGGCCAGAATACACCCCATTGGCTGGGCCAGGAACGACGCGACCAGGTTGCCGTTGGCGGCGTGGGCAAACGCGGTGGTCATACCGCAGGTCGGGCACGGCAGGTCGGCCATGGTGATCCAACCGCACGGCGGGAATTTCAACGCCTGATGCGTGCCCAGCCCAGTCGGAGAAGGAGTGAGCCACGCGGCCAGACCCAGGACGCCGCTGCAGACCAAGGCAACCACACCCGCGATCACCCGGCGTCCAACCTTCGACGACGCGCTGACCGACGCTCTTGTGGCCACTGATTGAGCTGAAAAGCAAGCCATCGACATCGGGCAATACGGTACTCCTGGCAGAGTTCATCGGCAATGCCTGATATACGGTCAATTCGGCGTCACCTGATGCATCTGGCGCGCCAAATTGCTTGATCGAATCGTCAATTCAATCGCGGCAGGCCGGCGCAGATTAAAGAGAGGTCGCAGCGTTTCTCGCTGCGACGCTCCGGTTCAGGTTGACCCGATCCCATTAACCCTGACCCAAGTCTGAAATCACCTTGAGAAGGTCGTGAATGTCCACCGTGCCATCGAGGTTGGCGTCGGCGTCGGGTAAGTTCAAGAATTGATCTGGTCCCGATTGACCCCAACCCTGGAGCACCTTGATCAGATCCACCATGCCAACCAGCTCGTCGGCATCCAAGTCCGCCGGCTCAAAGCACTCGGTGGAATCAAAGAGCTGTCCATCATCGACCGCCGGCTCGCTTTGGCTGTGCGGCACCGAAACGGTCAGGGTCCCGTCGCACTCGCCCCCTGCCCCATCGCTGGCGGTGTAGTTGATTTGATAGACGCGGCCGTTGCCGCCGCCGAGGCGCTCGGCGCGAATCTGCGCCACGCTCTCGCCGACGCCGATGCCGTCGCACGTGGTATTTCCATCGCCGTTGGAGTTGAGCGGTTCGTCCTGGGTAATGGCGGTAATCAGGTATTCCAGCGAGTCGCCGTCGGGGTCGATGGCGCCAGCGAAGGTGTAGAAGTCGATCTCGTGATACTGATGGTTCGGAGGCCAGAGCACGATGTTGAGTCCCGGTGTGCATACCGGTGGCTCGTTCGCGAGCACTGTCGCAACCGTGACGGCCACGGTTGTGACCCCAAGAACGGATGCCAAAAGGCTATTTGATTTCATACGATCCTCCTTCGGAAAAAGCGGACACGAACACGTTGTGTGAACACGCAGCGCGTTGGGCTGCCCGATGCGGTTCATCATCGTCAGCCAGTTTGCAGAGGCGTTAAATCTGAGGCGACGAGTTGGACCAGCCCCCAATTGGGGCGTTGAAAACGCCGGTTGTGGGCAAAAAATGCTTTGTGCTTAGTCGCGTTCCGAAACGTGCGCCACCGGCGAGCCGCGCAGGATCAGTTCTGCGTATGGTTGGCGAATGCTTAGGGCACGCATGGTCCAAATCAATCGACCGAAGCGGCTCAGCAATTTATTTGCACAAATTTCGGAAAGACCTGTCAAACCAAGTTCATTTTCGACTTCGACCTGCGTATTCCTGGTGCAGGTCAACCTGCAAAGGAGGAGTCTTGACAAGTTCGTAGACCTCAGTAGCTTGCGGCGTGACCGTGACCTTCTTGTGGTGGTTGCGGCATTCGTGTTGCTGGTTGGCTGCCGCCCTCAGCCAGCATCCACCTTCCGACGGGGCGAATAACAACCAAAGAGGAGCAAGTCATGAGAACCTGGAAACTGGTGTTCAGCGTCCTTGCCATGTCCTTTTGCGGAGTAGCCAACGGGCAGTCGTGCGGGGGCGACGAGATATACAACGAGACCTTTTACATCGACAAGCAAATCGACAGTGTGCGCTACGTTGATCGAGTAGTCGCGCGCGACAACGAGGAAGGTGACTTCATTCTCGATTTCATGGTGGAGCGCAGCGACACTTCGACGCGCGAACGTTGGATGGTCACATACGTCTGCGATGCCAGCTATCACATGGTTCAGGAGGTGAGAGTTGCAGGTGCGTTGCAGTCGACTCTTCGACTCGCTGGTGCGCTAAGCACTCCCAGAGTGAGCCTCTTTTCTCCTACCACCGGATTAGACCCCGAGGTGCAAGCGGATGTCCCGTGCGAGGACGTCGATCTGCCATCGCTTAGGGCAAACATTGCGCTAACGTCGATCGCTCGACTTGTCGCCTTAGAGGTCACAACTGCGGTTGTTGACCAAATGCCTGCTCAACCAACGCTACCACAACCGGGGCCTGCTGGCTTCGCAGCGTGCGTCGCGGGGTGTCCTACGCCTCCGGCGTTGTGCACACCGCCACCGACGGACTGCCTTCAGAAGGCCATTTGCGACCTCGCAGTTTGCGCACAGTGGACTTGCCTTCATACGTGCAACTGCAACCACCACTTCCCTCCGTATACTCCGCAGCAAGTCCAACTGTGCCTCGACCAGGTGCAATGGTTCCGGATTCGCTGCTTTAACAAGGAGTTTCAGGATTTGCTGGACTGCTTAGAGACAATTGGCTGCGAGTGAATGCGAACGACCACGCAAAAGCGGTTCAAAGGGCTGATCTCGGCACTAGCGGCTGGTCTGGTTTTCAGCTGTTTCATCGCGGTCGCGTGTACGTTGATGGCGCAGCTGGGAGCCGGGTCAGCGATCGCAATGACCCCTCAGGAAGTTGATTCGCTTTCCGACCGCCTGCGTTTGGAACCGAAGCAGGGAGTGTACGGCGGCGCAAACGGTCGACTTCAGAGGTTGGGTTATCGCGAGTATTGGTTGGCTACAGGTGGCGTCTCGTACGCTGCCGGCAAGGAGCTTGGCCTCGGTCCCTGGGCAGTCAGCGAGATCGAGGCCGGGTGGCCCCTGCGAAGCTTCCGACGGTCTGTGATCACGCCAATTGACTTCAATGTGGTGTTCGGCAATAGACCCAGCGTCATCAGCCTAAACTCTGACCGCATTGTCATTCCGATGCGGCCGTTCTGGGGGAGGTTGGCGCTCAATTCGCTGTTCTACGCATTATTGGTTTGGCTGGTGCTATTTGGCCCCGGCATTGTGCGTCGCATTGTCCGCACCCGACGAGGTCTCTGTCCGGCCTGTGCGTATCCAGTTGGAACAAGCGACACTTGCAGCGAGTGCGGCCATAAGCTCAGAATTGCGACCTGATTCAATAGTCCCCTTGAAAGCGCCCGGTCCCTGAGGCAACTTGGACTGGCGTTTTTCTCTGGCTCGCGCATCGGACTCGATTGAATAAGATCGTCAAGTCATGGCGCGCTATCCAAGCAAACCCATCAACCTGCTTTGGTCCATGCGGCTGCGCATGGTCGTGAGTACGGCCACATACATCGTTCTGGTCGTCGGACTGACAGTTTGCGTCTGGCTGGGCCTCTTCGGAGCCAATGAAACAACGCTCGTGATGCGCTGGATCATTGGCGCCCTCTTCGCGGTTGTTCCTGTGATATGGATCTTCAGCACGCTGCGATTAGTTGTCCGAATCGCCAAACACGATGGCTTGGTCTGCAATTACTGCTCATACCTGCTGGTCGGGTTGCCTGAGAAGGGTCGCTGCCCGGAATGCGGTCACGAATACACCTTCGCAGGCGTGCGCGAATATTGGTCGGAGGCTTGGTTTGAGCAGCCGCGCTTCAAGCCACCAAATAGCTCTATGTAATTTGTGTCCCCCCGAAAGCGCCCGGTCCCTGAGGCAACTTGGACTGGGCGTTTTTTCTTCACGTGAGCCAATCCGGTTCGTTTCGGAGGGTTTGCGATGGCTTCTAGTCGCGTTCCGAAGCGTGCGCCACCGGCGAGCCGTGGGGGCGATGCGCCGGCCTCTCGAATCTCGCGCCGCTCTCGACTGCCATGGGCGCGATCGCAGGCGCTTCGGCCGCTTGCGTCCCGGTCAGCCACGCCTTGGCGTCGATCACAAGGCTCATGAGCAGCGGCACAAGAATCAAAGTGAAGATCGTCGAAACCAGCAAGCCCCCTACCACCACCGCCCCCAAACCGCGATAGAGCTCCGACCCTGCGCCGGGCATGATCACCAGCGGAGCCATGCCGAGCACGGAAGTGAACGCGCTCATCAGAATCGGCCGCACGCGGGTGCGGACCGACTCTGCGATGGCGCGCCGCGGTGGAAGCGCCTCTTTCACATCTTCAACGTCGCTCAAGCCCTTCATGAAGTTCAACGCTTGATGCACAAGCAGAATCGCATTGTTGACCACGACGCCGATCAGGATGATGAAACCCAGCATCGTCAAGACGTCCATGGTCTGGGCTGGCACATAGCGATCGATCTGGCTCCAGAAATACACGCACCACAGCGCGGCAAAGCCGCCCAGCGTAGCCAACGGCACGCTGAACATGATGACCAGCGGATGCAGGAAGCTCTGAAACAGCACGCACAAAAC
>JAKEEP010000152.1 GCA_022616475.1 Phycisphaerales bacterium
CCAGCAGGTTGATGCGCACCGTTTTGATCGTCGCATCGACGAGCTTGGTGCGATTGAGGACGGTCTTGGCCTTGATGTCGGGCGGCAGGCTCTTGCTGATCTCGGCCATCTTCTGGTCCACCGCGTGCGCCACGGTGCGGCTGTTGGCCCCGATCAGCATGATCGCCGTGCCGACCACAACCTCTTCACCGTTCTCGCTCGCCGAGCCGGATCGCAGTTCGCGGCCGACACCGATTCCGCCCGGCGCGACGATGTCGCGAACGTAGATAGGCACACCGTTCCGCGTGCCGATGACGATGTCGCCGATCTCCTCAACCAGTTGAATCCGGCCGGTTGCGCGAACCAGATACGCTTCGCCCTTGTGCTCGATGTATCCGGCTCCGGTGCTGACGTTGTTGCGCTCCAGCGCATCGATGACATCGCCGAAGCTCAAGCCATAGCTGACCAGCTTCATCGGATCGGGTTGAACGTGATACTGCTTGACGTAACCGCCGATCGCATCGACCCCCGCCACTTGATCGACACCCTTGAGTTGCGGCCGAATCAGCCAATCCTGCACTTCCCTCAGATAGGCGACTTGTTCGAGATCATTTTCGAGGCGGCGGCCCTCGGGGGTCAGGTATGTGCCATCAGCCTGCCAGCCGGATTGACCGAGTTTGACCGCCGCGCCATCGCCGCGCGGATGCTCAAACTCGACGGTCCACATGTAGACTTCGCCCAGGCCGGTCGCGATCGGCCCCATCATCGGCTCGGCGCCAGGCGGCAGGCTCTCGCCGGCTTCGCGAAGGCGTTCGCCGACTTGCTGGCGCGCGAAGTAGATATCGACATCGTCCTCAAAGACGGCCGTAACCTGCGAAAAACCGTTGCGCGACAGCGATCGCGTGTACTGAAGCCCCGGAATGCCCGCCAGTGCGTTCTCGATCGGGAACGTCACCTGCTTCTCGATCTCAACCGGCGAGAGCGATTGATACAGAACGTTGATCTGCACCTGGTTGTTGGTGATGTCGGGAACGGCGTCGATGGGCAATCGCTTGAGCGAGTACCAGCCGATGGCCGCCATGGCGATGGTCAGTAGCAGAACCAGCCAGCGGTTGCGGATTGCGAAATGGAGAACGTGTTCGAGCATGATGCGTTGTTCCGGTTCCGATCAGTGGGAGTGCTCGGCGGTGCCTTTGCCCATTTCCGCTTTGAGGATGAACGAACCTGCGGTGACGACCGGTTCGCCTTCGACCAATCCTGAGTAGATGGGAACCAAACCACCGATGGACTTGCCAATCGCCACATCGCGATGGGTAAACGTGTTCTCCTGGTTGGGTACGGGAACGAAGATCACCGGCATGCCGTCGATGTTCTGAATCGCCACTTCGGGCACGGCGACGACCGCCGGAGGGTCGGGGTTCGATCGGTCCGTCGAAACGATCTCGACCTGCACGAACATGCCCGGCTTGAGCGTTTGATCATCACACTCGACGACGACTCGCACGGCTGCCGATCGCGTCTGCGCATCGACGACGGGTGCAATGTGCGAGACCTGACCTTCGTGGCGATGAGGATCAAGGTTGCCGGCCCTGATCCATGCGGGCGCTTCCAAGACGACCTCAGACAACCGCGCTTCAGGCACATCGGCCAACACCCAGAGGTTGATCGTGTCAGCCAGAACCAGCAACGATTCGCGGTCTGGGCCGACGAGTTCACCCAGCGTGATTTCGCGCTGGACGACGTGACCATCAATCGGCGCCGCGATCACGAATCGGGAATCGACCTGACCGGTGCGAGCGAGCGCTTCGATCGCCTGCGCTGACATGCCCAACATGTGCAGACTGGTCTGAGCGCCAATCACACTCGCCTGCGCCGACCGCTGCGCTGCGACTGCGGCCTTGTACTCAGCCTCGCGGCGCTGAACCTCGGTCAATGAGATTCCCTTGGTTTGGTCGTAGACTTCCTTGGCCCGTTCCCACGATGCTTTGGCGAGTTCGGCGGCCGGGCCTGCGGTCTCGGCGGCCACGCGCTTCTCGAAATATTCCGCTTGCGCTTCGCCAAGCTCGGGGCTCTCGACAATCACCAGTGGATCGCCCTTGGCCACACGGTCGCCGACACGCACCTTGATCTCGCTCACGCGCCCTTGGAGCGGCGAGCCAACATGCGCCATCGACTCGGTATTGAAGGCGACCCGCGCTGGCGCCATGAACGTGGGCCGAAGATTCCACATCGCCGCCGGTTCGACCTTGATGCCATGCTCGACAACAGCCTCGGGGGTGAGCCTGATTTCGCTGGCGTGGCCGTGACCTTCATGGTCGTGCGAGCCGCCCTCATCATCGTGATCATGCGAATCGCCGGCGGCGCCCGGGCGGGGAGCGCTCGCCGCGCCGTTGCCGCGTTCGCACGCCGCAAGGCAACAAATCAGTAGTGTTCCGCACATGCAAAAAACACGTTTCATGGATGAGATCCCTGTGTTTGGTTCCGCGTTGCCGGACCGAGCAGCGCCGCGAGCGCGCTTGCGGCGCCGGCTTCAGCCTCACGAGCTTCGATCAGCCGCAACTTCGCATCGAGCAATCGCTGGAGGCTCTCGAGCTGCACAAGCACGTCGAACTCGCCAAGCTCAAGCAATCGCTGGGCATCCCGCGCCTGTTCCTCGACCAGCGGGACCAGAGTCTCTTCCAGTTGCGCCCGCGCTTCGCTCAGGTACCCAAATCGTGCTTCGGCCTGCGCCAAGTCATGGACAAGCCGCTCGTACTGGGCTTCAACCGCCGCGCGCGCCGCTTCGCGCTCCGCCTCAGCCACGGCAATTCCTTGCTTGTTGCGATTGAGAATTGGAATCGGAATCGATCCAATCAAGCCGATGCGCGATTGATCATCCTCGTTCTCATACGCCGGCCCAATGCCCAGATCGGGGTACTGCTTGCGAATTTCGCGCCGCAGCGTTTGCTCGGCCGATTCGTATTCGGCCTGAAGCACAGCAAGGCTGGGGTTGGACTCAACAAGCAATATTCGCCGTTGGCCAGCCGGAAAGGCGGCGAGCGAAACCGCCACGCTTGGAACCAGTTCGACTGGAGCCTCCGGAACAACACCAAGCAGTGATTTCACAGATAATTCCAATTCCGCCGCGCGACCGCGCAGGATTCGCGCCTCGCTGGCCCGCGTAACGGCTTCAATCCGAAACAGCCGCGTCTGAATCCGGGGCAGCTCACCGACCTGTTCGAGCTTGTCCACCGCCGAGATGACTCGCTGAATGCTCTCGCTGATCTGAGCGGTCAACTCGGCGCGCAGCCGCGCAGCCGACCATTCGATCCATCGGGCGCGCAGCTCGGTGATGATCTGCCATTCGCGCGCTGCGATCCGCGCCAGCTCCGCGCTGTGCTCAGCGCTCGCCAACGACTTCTCGGCTTCCAGGCGTCCCGAGAGGGGAATCGTGAAACCAAGGAAACCCCCGACAATCCAGGGATCGGGCACGCTCTCGACAATTCGCAGCACGTCAAAGTCAAGGACTGGATCGTCCCACAGGCCTGCGTACTCGGCGCTCGCCGCCGTGACGCGGGCCCGTTGTCGCGCGGTCCGCAGCTGCGGATTGAAGAACAGGGCCACGACCTCGGCTTCGGCAAGCGACAATCCATCGGCGGGATTGAACTCGCCTGAAGCTCCATCGTTGCCCAGCTGCGCGGCGAACGCGGCGATGTCTGCCCCGCCGGGGTCGCGCCGCGACCACGCTTGGCGATGAGCCTCGAGATCGAGGGGCTTGCGCTCGTAGTGCCGGCAGCCGGCCAGCATCACAGCGCCGATCACAACAAGCGATAGAGTTTTCTCTGCTTCGAACACAAACGTTTCCCCTGCAAATGGCAAAACATCGTCAGTCGGCCACGACTGAAGCCTGATCGCCCGCGCAGTCGCGACGAGGATCGTGCGCTGCGCGCGATCAAAGCGTCAGCACTTCCAGGGGAATCGCTAGATTTGTAGAATAACAGAACGCGCGCGCCGATCATCGCGCGGCGCTGGCCCGTCGCGAGCATCGAGGCGGAGCGCCATCTGCATCGAACGCGGCGCGGCAGACCGGGCAGGCGGCTGATCTGCCGCAGCTGCCTTCTGGAATCCATCGACGAGGTCGATTCTCTTGTTCTGAGTTGACTGTTGAGCGGTCAGCTGAACATCAAGGCAACAGCATTGGTTGGAATCGTGTTGCTGCTCGAGGCTTGCGTCGATGCCCTCGGCGTGGTCGCAGTCGTCGCTGTGGGAACGCCCATTCTCAATGGCTACGGAGCACGACCCAGAATGCAGGTGTCCCAGGCACAGCAGAGAATCCGAGCGCCCAAACGTCGCCTGGACCAGCAGCGCAAACGTCAGGAGGCACGCAAATATTTGTTGGGTGAACTGGGGCACCAAGGGTCGCTCAGCGGGCTGTCAAGATCGCGATCGCACGAAGGATACTCACGACAGCGGGGTCTGCCAAATCTCATGCCTATATCGGCTACCAGTTCGCCGAAAGCGAGCACAGCACCCGTGGCAATACGCAGCATCAGAACGCACGGCACGAGCATTTATTCCCGACGACCGGCTTCCTGAGCCTAAAGGGGTCGTTCGATTGAGCGAATGCCGGCCACCACAACGTGCAGAGCAACCCCTGCTCAGGCTTCTTGAGGCCAGCCGAAGGACCTGCCTTGCTTTTTGGACCCGTTAAGGCACCCCTGAAGGCGCGCTCTCTGTTGAAAGCGCGCCCGCGACGCTGTGATTTCTATGGGCACGACCCCCATGCGCTGATCACCGCAAGCAGATCGCTGAGGTTCACCAATCCATCCCCGGTTGGCGGCGCTACGTCCGTCGGACAAGAGCTGGTCACCGCCAGCGCTGCCGGCGCGCTCGTCGCGCTCAGACAATTACTCACCACGATCACGTCATAGGCCCCAAAGTCGGCTGCCGCCGTCGTCGAAATGGTCAGCGTCGTGGTCGTGGACCCGGAAATGGTCCCGCCATCGCTTAACGCCACACCGCTCTTGCGCCACTGATACGTAGGCGGCGCGCTTCCGCTGGCGACCACCGAAAACATGACCGCATCGCCCACCGCAACGATTTGATCGACCGGGCTTTGCGTGATCACCGGCGTTCCCCATGGAACCGCGATCCCTTCCGTCCAGCGCGCCACCAGACCCTCGATCTGCACCATGTCCGGCGTGAACGCCCCGCCCACGATGAGTTCGCCGTTGTGGATTGCCAGGGCCTCGGGCGCGTACGCCAGGCCGATCCCGTTCCCCACCGCCTGCCAGTTCGAGCCGTCCCATCGCGCGATGTCATTGACGGCCTGTTCACCGGCCTCAGAGAAGGCGCCGGCGGCGATCAAGTCACCATCATGAACGATCATCGCTTCGACTATGCCATTGACTCCTCCGCCCACCGATTCCCACGCCTGACCCGTCCAGCGTTTGGGCTGCATCGTGCCGCCCGTGCCGCCTTCGGCCCCCGCGATGAGATCCTGGTTATGAACCGCCAGCGCCTGAACCCGTGTAAATCCGATATTTCCCATCGCCTGCCACGCCGAGCCATTCCAGCGCGCGATGTCGTTTTCGATGAACTGCCCACCGGCAGCATCGAATTGACCCCCGATGATCAGATCGCCCTCATACACGGTCATCGCCCAGACGCCGTGCTCGTCTGTCCAGTTGTAATCGAGCCCGGTTCCCAGCGCATGCCAGGATGAGCCATCCCAGCGCGCGATCATTTGGACAATCTCGTCTCCAGCAAAGACAAAGTCGCCGCCTGCGATCAGCTCGCCGTTGTAAACCGTCAGCGCCGAAACCTTGCCGTTGTCCAGTCCGCTTCCAAGCGGCTGCCAGGTCGTGCCGTCCCAACGTGCAATCTTGCTCACGGCTTGTCCGTCGGCGGTCGTAAAATCTCCACCCGCGATCAGATCGCCGTCATAGATTGTCAGGGCGTGGACAATGCCGTCGAAACCGTCGCCCAGCGGCTGCCAGCTCGAGCCGTCCCAGCGCACAACTCCCGCAAAACTCTGGCCTCCGGCATCGATGAAGAATATGCCGCCTGCGATCAGCACCCCTTCGTGCACCGCCAGAGCGTGGACCCATGAGTTGGTTCCGGTGCTCATGAGTTGCCAGTGTTGACACTGCCCCGGAACCTGGGCGTTGATCGCCATTGCCGCCGCCGCCCCCGCGGCGCTCAGCTTGCCATGGAGTGTCATTCTTTGCGTGTGAGATTTCATCGGCGTCGAACCCTCCGCGCACTCTGAATGCCCACCATCACCGCGTAAATGGATCTCGTGAGGCGCAACGAATGAGACGCCCCTTTGCGATTCAGGAAATTGCTTGGGCCCGTGCAAAAGCGGCACAAAATCCGGCGCAGCAGGCATCCGCAGGTGATTGCAAGGTGAGGCAGGCCAACGGTGAAACGGCTCAATCCCGTTGGGATGGTCCATTTGACGGAGAAGCCGGTCGAGCTTGCCGCACGAGCAATCCAGTACTCGTCCAAGCCGGGAGAGAACGTCCTCGATCTCTTCGGCGGATCGGGTTCCACGCTGATTGCTTGCGAGCAGCAGGGACGTCGAGCGTTCCTGATGGAGATCGATCCGCTCCATTGCGATGTCATCGTGCAGCGCTGGGAGAAGTTCACCGGCAAGAAGGCCAAGCGGATTGGCGGCAAGGCGCGCCGATGATCATCGACCTTGCTTCAGACTCAATGCGCCTCCTGCCAAGCAGTCACCGGCAGTCGTTTCTCCATCCACCGCTTTGCATCGACCGGTTCGAATCCGAACTGCTCGTACAACCGATGTGCATCCTTGGTAGCCAGGCACCAGCGCCGCACGGTCTGCAATCGCTGATGGTCCAGCAGAGCCCGAAGCATGCGCTTGGCGATGCCCTTGCGCTCATAAGCTGGTATGACGAAGACATCACAGAGCCAAGCGAAGCTGGCATAGTCCGTAACGACTCTGGCGAACCCTATCTGCTTACCGCCGTCGAATGCTCCGACGACAAGGCTATTGGCGATGGCCCGCTCCAGAACTTCGCGACGTATTCCAGGCGACCAGTACGACTCGCGCAGAAAGCCGTGGATCACATCGATCTGCATGCGCTCTGGCAGAAACGAAATCTCTATGCTCATCGCGAGCGAGTATACCGGTGGCGAGCTTTGCTTGGCTCAGGACGATGGCAGTTCATTGTCATGGGTGCGCTGCTTGGGCGAGCGCTGCGGGAACAGGTTTAAGGTGCTGCTGGAGTGATGATCCGCGAGCGATGGCGCTCTTGGCATTCGGATCATTGCATTTGGGTGTCGGACGACGGCCTCGCCTTCGCTCCATCTGATGGAAAGCGTGCCGGGACCTGCTCATGGCCTTGGCAGGGCCTTCCGGGACATGTCAGATGCACCGCTCAAACTGACCATCAAACAGGGCGACTCAACAATGCCCCGAATGCGGCCGCCTTCCGAATGGCTCGCTACCTCCCGGGTGCGCCCCGGAAGCTCGTTCTCGTCGATGAGGAGGCTGAGAGTTCAGATCACTGCCAGCGCGCGGTGCGCGGTGGTGCTGCGCCTTGAATCCGGCCAGTTGCTGCCGGCTGAGCGATGCATTGGCCCTCCGCCCTCCAAGTGGCTGATTGGAAAGTGAGAACTTCAACCGAGGCGCGTTGGGACGCGGGAGACGTACATTTAGATGAAGCCCGCTGCATCTTGACCTGCAAAGGTCAAACGTGTGGCGGCTTCATTTTTTGGCGGCTTCAATGGGTGATTCACCTCCCGCATCAACAGAGTTATCACACCCTCACTCTCTGCGGCCAAAGAAAGGCCGCGACTCGGTAACCGCGGCTTTCCAAGCGAAGGAAGGTTCTAATAGCCTTATCGACTGTTTTGGTCGCCGGGTTTGCCGTCACCTTGGTCCTAGAAACACCGCCATGTCAGACTGCTGCCGAGGCGTGGTTATGAACTTCGGAGGACAAAGCATCCACGCCTTACAGATCGCGTTTGTTGAAGGGAAATAGGCGATTCAGGGTTGCAAACGGACCCAATCATTCGACGCTTGTATGGATAGCCAGACCTGCGCGCCAGCGGCGCTTTGGTTGCTTCAACGCAACTTTGAACGATCATGAGCATCCAGTGAAGGGAAATCGATGAAACAGCTCATCACAGTAATTGGCATATTCGGTGCGACACTTGGCAGTATGACGACGGCAATGGCGGACTCAGGCCCCCAGGCGGGGCTTGTTGTACTCGATCCGAGTGAAAATGGCGCGTTCAAGCTTTCAGGGAGCGCCAAAGCGATTGTTCCCCGCGTCCGCGCCAACTCGTCGAGCGCGCAGGGGATCTCCGGCAGCGGCACCGTCGTGTTGGATTCGCCCGATGTCAAGACGGTCGGCGGCGCCAGTTTCAGCGGCGGAGCCAAATGCACCAGCACGGTGCAGACCGGCGCTGCGGCGACGAGCGATCCGCTCGCCTCAATGGACGCGCCAACGTTCAATCCCAACTCGGACTTGGGCAGCCTTTCATTGAACAGCAACACCACGGTCCAGCCCGGTTATTATTCGGGCGGAATCTCGATCTCCGGCGGCAACATCACGTTCCTCCCGGGCGTGTACGTCCTGGATGGCATCGGCCTCAAAGTGACCAACAACAGCACGACGCTCAACGCCCAGTATGTTCTGCTGCACTTCCGCGGCACCGGGAAACTCACTATCGATGGCGGCGCGGCGGTGCATGTGACCGCACCAACCAGCGGCCCCTACTCCGGCATGAGCATCTTCTACGATCGAGCCAGCACGAAACCCGCGACGCTCAGCGGCGACAGTGGCGTCAGTGTGGACGGCGTCATCTATCTACCGGGCGGCAAGCTCAAGGTTACCGGCTCCGGCTCGGCTGCGGGAGATGCGCCAATGATCGGCAGCTTTGTCATCGCCGACATGGTCGAGGTGAACGGCATCGGCGAGATCATCATCGGTTCGGGCCCGACGCTTCCGACAGCAGACATTTTGTTTGACTGATTGCGTCGCACCGGTACGACTTCGATCGCCTCGGTCGCTGATCTCAACACACAGGCGCGCTTTTCCATTTAAGCGGGCCTACGGACCCGCCACGGCCCAGTCGCCCTTTGCTGAGCCTGGCGCTCACCGCACATGGTGGCGACCTCTATATGCGTGAATATATGCGTGAAGCGCACCATCGCGATCGTACCGGTCTTGGGATTGGGCCTCGGGGCTTTGCAGGCGGAAAGGCCAACCCTCAGAGCCAAAGACAAGCGCTACCCCGACGACGTGACGATGTGCACGAGCTACACCCCCGGAATCCCGCGCCTCGGCGTCCCGGCAATGCTGATGAGCGATTCGAGCATGGGCATCCTGAACCTCGATTTTCGACCGGGCGATACGGCCACCGCGCTGCCCGCGAGCATCGTGCTCGCGTCGAGCTTCAACCCCGAGCTTGCGCGTGAGGGTGGCCGCATGATCGCTCGCGAAGCGCGCAGCAGGGGCTTCAACGTCCAGCTGGCGGGCGGCGCCAATCTCGCCCGCGATCCGCGCAACGGGCGCAACTTCGAGTATCTCGGCGAAGACCCGCTGCTCACCGCCGTGCTTGCCGCCGAGCAGATCAACGGGATCCAGGGCGAGGGCGTCATCTCGACGATCAAGCATTACTCGTGCAACTGCAACGAGGTCATGCGGCACTGGCTCGATGCGGTCATCGATCCGGCAGCGCATCGCGAGTCCGACCTCCTGGCGTTCGAGATCGCGATCGAGCGCTCGCAGCCAGGCTCAGTGATGACCGGCTACAACAAAGTCAACGGCGAGTACGCTGGCGGCAACAACCATCTGCTCAACGATGTGCTCAAGGACACGTGGGGCTACCCGGGCTGGGTGATGTCCGACTGGGGCGCGGTCCCGAGCTGGGAGTTCGCCCTCCAGGGGCTCGATTAGGAGAGCGGCGCGCAGCTCGATGTGATCGCTTGGAAGGCCGAGCACTACGCCGAGCCATTCGTGGGCCCGTTCAGGGCGGCCTATGCGGAGGGCAAGCTGTCGAAGGAACGCCTCTCCGACATGGTGCGGCGGATTCTGCGCTCGATGTACGCCGTCGGCATCGACGCCCCCCCACGCAAACCCGCGCCCGAAGTGGACATGGCCAAGCATCACGAAATCGCCCTCGAAACGGCGCGCCAAGGCATCGTGCTGCTGAAGAACGATGGCATCCTCCCGCTCGCGCCCGTGCACGATCAGGACAGCGGCAAGAGAGCCGACGAGCGTGCGCCGACTGCGGAGTCAAACGGCACCGACCTTCTGGATTGGGCCGGGTGAGACTCAGAACGGCTGAAACCAGACTGGCTGCGGCATGCGCTTGGGCTTGCGCGGCTTGGGCAGTCGCTTCACGTTGGATAGGTGCCACTCGTACCCGTTGTGATTGCGCTCGCAGCGCGTGATGGTGGCGGTGCCGACGATGACGCCGGTGGGCAACTCTCTGTCCAACTTCCGGGGGGCGTCGCCGTTCACGCCTCCCCATTTTTTTGTAGCACAAATTCTGAAGGGGTATTAGGCGGATTATCGCTTAGTATGAGGGGCGCAAGCGCGCCACGGGCACGATCTGTGCCGGAGCAGCTTCGATCACCTGAGGAGTTCGACCATGAAACGTCTGCAAACCACTGCGAAAGATCCGCTCTTCTTCCACATGGTTGTCGGCGCCTGCTGCCTTGTCGCTGCGCTGACGCCGCTGGCCGTGGGGTCAACGGTGACGGAACTGAAACCGCTGCCCGGCTACACCGCGAGCTCAGCCGCCGATATCAACGAGGACGGGAATGTCGTGGGAACCTGCTCTGAACCCGCGTCGAGTTGGGCGCCGCCGTCGCGGGCGACGCTCTGGGTGCTCGGGGGCACACCGGTCTACCTGTCGAAATCCCCGGGCTTCGACTCAACCGATTGGCAGTCGACCGAGGCTATCTGCATCAACAAGGGGGAACGAAGTTCTGTGCGCGGCGCATGGCCCCGGCGGCACGACGTACTACATCTGGAAGAATGAGATCGACCCTCCGATCGACCTGAGCGCAGTAATCAACGATCTCGAATCCGCGATCGACCTCAACGACAACGGACAGGTTCTGGTCAAGCTGAAACCCGTGGATTGGGCCATACACGATTTGAATGCGAGAGTAGGTCCGACAAGAATCTTGCCTCCTTTCCCCGCTCTGCAAAGTGACTACCCGCCGGAGCCTCTGAACCTTGACAACAGCGGCCGGGTTCTGGGGTGGCAGGAGGGCGACTTTTCCGTCGTTGGCACTCAGTCTCCATTGGCCGTGATGGGCTCCTGGAAACTGCCCGCCTCGGACTGGTGTCCTCTCGAGGGTAACCTTTGGGGCGCTCCTGTCTTGACCGAAACCGGGCTGATCCTCGCAACCCTCCAAGTTGGGCTCACAGCGCCGTCCCATTGCTACGCCCCGATCTGGCAGTGCAATCCGCCGGCCAAACTCATTCCGTTCGTCCAGGGAAGCACGAGTATCTATGGCGACTATCGGGACGCCAATGCCGATGGCTGGATCGTCGGGGGCGAGGCCTCCTCTGACGGCGACTTTACAGCGACGCTCTACGACCGCAAGACCAATGAGACCCAGGGTCTTGCCACGCACTTCGACTGGACCTGGAAGCCGGTGATCGCGGTTGGAATAAGCGACAAGCGCATCATCGGTGTGGGGTTCAAGTCAGGCCAGACCAGGGGTTGGCTCTTGGACATGTCGTCGCCGCACCGTAACGTTTTCAAGAAGCGGTTCCCGGATTGGGCGACGATCGATTGGCGCGCCGTGTATCTTCCTGATCTCTACCTCCCGAATCCACCATCAGACGAATTGCTCCGCGAGCTGTTTCAGGCGATGACGCCCGAAGATCAAAAGCGCGCACTGGCTGAAGTCCAGGCCCTCAGCGCCTCGGTCAAGCGTGTTGAGAAGGCTCTCCAGGAATCGCTCCGCAAAGAAGCGCCCTGACCTGCGAGGGCGCTCTACATCGCGGCAACGCGCGAACTTCGGGATTGCTATCTGGAGCAAGTCAACGCGGTTCGCATGCTTCCGGTCGCGCACGGGGAGCACGACGTCAGCCGAGCGCTTGAGGCCGCTCTATCGAACTTGAACCAGACTCTGCCCCCCAGACTGTTCAACGCAGCCTGGGTCGAAACTCGGCATTCTCCCAACTGACTCTTGGAAGGACAGCAGCGACCATTGGGCATGGTTGCAACCAAATCAAGAAGTGACGGCGCGGGGATGCACATCGCCGTGATTGGTGGCTATGCACAGGTCGGAGTGCCGATCGGCTTCGGCTCCAGTGCGGTCGTCCCGCCCGGCGGATACGCCACGCGGGTTCCGATTGGCGGCCCGGGCATCATGGGCGTCCTCCGGAATCTCAACCTCCTTCCTTCATCGCCCCTCGAAGAAATCGTTCATTGGGCAGGAGCCTGTCCACAAACGCCTGGTTTCCATCTCCATGAAGTAGACTTCGCCGTATCTGCGCATAAACGTACTTGTTGTCAAAGAGCAGTCGCGAGCGCCAATGCGGCTCCAACACCTAGAAATGTCGTCGGATCTGGTGCACCGCTAACCATAGAAGCGGGTGCGAAAATCCAACCCGTTGTTGCATCATCGGATTTGGCTTGAGCGCCCGCAATGAGCCCAGCCAATCGGGTGCATCGCGATTGCCACAGCCGAGCCTGATCGGGCAGACTCCCTATTCCGGGGGGTTGCATCTTGATGATGAGGTCGTCGGACTGCCGGGTCGTATAAAACCACAGATGGCTTCACTCGGCTGGGTTCCCGATGGGTCTGTCGCACGGTGCGTCGTTCGATGATGGTTCCCGAGCGGGTTTCACAGAGTCCTGGCGTTGCTGACCTCGCTCGGGGCGGATCATGCTCGATCACAAGCGATGCGGCAATGAATCGCGTTGGAGGCAGAAGCATGGCGTCATTCAGGTCGCGCACTCCAGAATCGTCCGAGGTTTCGCGGGATGACTCCACGCTGGACTGGCCGGTCGGAGCCGAAACGTCCCCAACCCCCGAAACGGCGAACTCAGCCATTCCAGGGGCGAATGGAGAATTGCTCCCGGACGACTGGATCGGTCCCTACCGGATCGTGCAGAAACTCGGCGAGGGCGGACTAGGCCAGGTGTATCTGGCTGAGCAGGACGAGCCGATCCGCCGGAAAGTGGCGCTCAAGATCATCAAGACTGACATCCATACACCGGAGGTGGCAGCGCGATTCGAGTCAGAAATCCGTGCCATCGCGCTGCTGGATCATCCCAACGTCACCAAGGCCCTCGATGCCGGCACGACCGGCGACGGCCGGCCCTATTGCGTGATGGAGTATGTTCCGGGGATCCCCATCACCGATTATTGCGATCGTAACCGCCTGACCATCGAGATGCGGCTGGGGCTCTTCACCCAAGTCTGCATGGCCATCCACCATGCCCATCAGAAGGCCATCATTCACCGCGACATCAAAGCAACGAATGTCCTGGTGGCGGTCGTCGATGGTCAGGCGATTCCGAAAGTGATCGACTTCGGAATTGTCCGGGCGCTTCAGGCGCCCATGTCAGACAAGCCGCTCGTCACTCTTCACGGCGAACTGCTGGGAACACCCGAATATATGAGTCCAGAGCAGGCGGAAATGACAGCGCTGGCAGTTGATACGCGCAGCGACATCTATTCTCTTGGTGTGTTGCTGTACGAGTTGCTGGTTGGCGCTCTGCCGTTTGAGCCGGCGATGTTGCGACACTCAGGCCACGGCGGCATCGCGCGCCTGATTCGCGAAACGGAACTCACGCCGCTATCCCAACGCGTGGCGCAGCTGGGCGGCCGAGCGCACGATGTGGCGCATCGACGCAGAACCAAGGTCAAGACGCTGCGTCGGGCGCTGCGCGGGGAATTGGAGTGGATTGTCGGCAAGGCGATGGACAAGGATCCTACGCGCCGCTTTGCCTCCGCTTCCGAGTTTGCAGCAGATGTTCAACGATTTCTGAACCGTGAGCCGCTCATCGCCGCACCGGCATCGGTCACGTATCGGTTGCGAAACTTTGTGCGCGGTCACCGGCCGATCGTCATCGTCTCTGCGATCGCCGTCGCGGCCGTATGTTTTGGCTTCTTAGAGCTCACGACGGGGCTCTTGTTCCAGCGCCGAGCGCGGATTGAGGCGCAGCAGGAAGTGCAGCGAGCGAATGCCGTGCTCGAGCACCTTTTGCGTTCGATGGAGGCATTGGATCCCGCAACGAATCAATCGGATGTGTCCACGCAGGCGGTACTCGGCGCCGCCGCCGCTCAGCTCGAGCATGTGTTCGCACATGAGCCGGGTGTTGAAGCTGCGGCCCACAGCACGATCGGCCGGCTCTATTCGGTGCTCGGCGAACACGAGCTGGCTGAAACCCATTTGCGCCAAGCGCTGGCGACGCGTACGGCGGTGTACGGATCCGACACCGCTCCGGCGATCGAGTCAACGTGCTATCTCGCCATGCTGCTCATGGATCGAAAGCAACTGGATGAGGCGGACCTGCTGCTCACACAGGCGCTGCAGATCAGCGAGACGAAATTCGGACTCGACGATCCGCAAACGATTCTCGCGAAGTTCAGTTTGAGTCGTCTGCGTCAGCAGCAGGGCCGCACGGACCAAGCCGCCAAGCTTTGCGGGGAAGCGGTTGCGGCGTTCGAGCGCGCGGGAATTGGTGACCGTTGGCGACTGGCGAGATATCGCAGCGAATTTGGCTCATATCTCACGAACCTTGGCCACTATGCCGAGGCGGAAACCCAGCTCCTCAAGAGCGTCGGCGACTTCAAGGCGCTGCTTGGTGAGGACCACGCCGAGACGCGCCGCGCCGCGCAGCGGTTGGAGACACTCTACCGGCTGTGGAACAAGCCCCAGACAGGAAGCCACAACGGTTCGACGGCGACCGAGGACACCGGGCTGTAGCGCCGACCACCACGAGGTGCCCCCATGGGACAGCTTGTTTCCATCCATTCCTACCGCGGCGGTACCGGCAAGAGCAATCTTGTTGCCAGCCTCGCGTTCCTCGCGGCCCGTCGCGGCAAGCGCGTCGCCGTCCTTGATTCCGACTTGCAGGCGCCCGGCGTCCACGTGCTCTTCGGCTTTAATCCCAATGGCATGCCGAATACGTTTTCCGACTTTGTCGCCGGCAAGTGCGACCTGTCGGAAGCGGCGTATCGCGTGGATGCCGACGGAGCTCCCAACGGCAGCGGCAACCTATTCTTGATCCCGTCGCGCCTCACGCTGGATGCCATCATGCCGTTGCTCGCCGACGGGTATGACGCCGGCCGCGTAAACGATCAGCTCTCGACTCTGATCAACAAGTTACAGCTCGACCTCTTGCTGCTCGACAGCCATCCGGGCTTCAACGAAGAAACGCTGCTGACGGCGGCCATCTGCGACACCTTGGTGATCGTGCTGCGGCCGGATCAACAAGACTACCACGGCACCGCAGTCCTCGTGGAGATGGCGGCGCGACTCCATGTGCCGAACATCCGCTTCCTCGTCAACAAGGTGATGAGCGGATTGGAGCCGGAGGATGTTGGGGCGAAGGTCGAGCAGGCGTATGGCAAACCCGTCATCGGCGTTCTGCCATTTCGCGCTGAGATGGCGACGCTGGGCAGCAAGGGCGTGTTCGCTTCGAAGTTCCCGCGTGATCCATTGACTGCGGCCATCGACCAGGTCGTGACGGCTTTGTTGGAGCAGGAACCGACCGATCGCCCACCACCAAAGGGGGCAGCATGAACGACACGCCGATCAACTCACTGCCGCCCGGCGCCACGAACGTGGGACGGATCGATGCATACCGTGGGTGGGGCGATCGGCTTCTGCGCTATCGCATTGTGGCCTCGGACTCGCCCAGATTCTCGTTGGTCTATCTCCACGGGATCGAAAGTCATGGCACGTGGTTCCTGCCTGTAGCTGCCAAACTGGCGCGACACGGCTGCACAACATACCTGCTCGACCGCCGCGGCTCCGGCTTGAATCGCGAACCGGCGCCCGGCGATGCGCCCGGCGTCGACGCGCTTATCGCGGACGTTCAGCATTTCCGCGCCCATCATGGCAATGGAGCGCTTCACCTCGCCGCGCTGTCGTGGGGCGGCAAGCTGGCTCTCGCCGCCGCGCTGGCGCAACCGGAGTACTGGCAGAGCCTCACGCTGATTACGCCAGGCTTGCGTGCCAAGGTGGATCTTTCGCTTGGTCGTAAGTTCGCGGTCGCTATGAACATCGCTGTTGGCGGCGGTGGGAGATTTGCTGTGCCGCTTTGCCCCGAGATGTTCACCACCACGCCTCAGTCTCTCCAGTTCATCCGTGAAGATCCATGGAGGCTCACCTGTGTCACGGCCAGGTTCTTGCGCGCATCGCGTGAGCTTGATCAGCGCATCGCGCACCACACACCGCCGCTGCCGACTCCGTTGCTCGTCATCCTTGCAGAGCACGATCGCATCATCGACAACAACGGCGTAACAGCGCTGGTCCAGCGCGTGCAGCCGCGAGCTACGGTGACCGTCTTTCCAGCGGCGGAGCATGCAATTGTGCTCGATCGCGTGGATTCGCTCGTCGCGCAAATTGCTTCGCAGCTTGAGAGGGTGCAATCGTCATGAAGATCACCACGATTGAACTGATGCGTTTCGCCGTTCCCTTCCGCTTGACGTTTCGTCACGCGCTGGCGTCGCGCGACAAAGCAGATTCGCTCATCGTTCGCGTGCACGACGAGCGCGGCCGGGCCGGGTATGGCGAAAGCGCGCCCAGGCCCTACGTGACCGGCGAGACGACTGACGGCGCGCAGAGAACCATCAACCAGATTCTGGCGCCGCGATGGACCGGCGCCGTGTTCGACGCCTTCGACGACGTCGTCAGCGCGATTCGCGATGCCCAGCTGAGCCTACAGCGAAACGAGCACGCCGCGTTCTGCGCTCTAGAGCTGGCGGTCCTCGATCTGGCCGGTCGCGTGTTTCATCGCTCGTGCGGTGAACTGCTCGGGCCGGTGACGCGACCAGAAGCCTGCTACAGCGGCGTGGTTTCCGCCGACGATGTCGAGCGCGCGATCCAATTGTGCCAAGCCTGCCGGGCGATGGACCTGTCCGCCGTGAAGCTCAAGGTCGGTCAGGCGCTCGAGACGGACATCGCAATTGTGCAAGCGGCGCGGCAGATTCTGGGCGACGGATGCTCGCTGCGCGTCGATGCCAACGGCGCGTGGTCGGCTGATGAGGCCCTGCAGCGCATCGAGCAGTTTCACCACTGCCGAATTGATGCCGTGGAGCAACCAGTGCCAGCCGGTGATCTCGCCGGGCTAGCGCGCTTGACGGCCCAGAGCGCCGTGCCCATCGTCGTCGATGAGTCGCTGGTGTCATATGACGACGCAAAGGCGCTGATCGAGGCGCGGGCGTGCCACATGTTCAACATCCGCGTCTCGAAGAATGGTGGACTCATTGGCGCCGCGCGACTGCGCGCTTTGGCGAATCAGCACGGCGTGAAGTGGATGTTGGGCGCGCAGGTCGGCGAAACGGCGATCCTCTCCGCTGCCGGCAGGCAGCTCGCCACGCGAGGCGATCAACCAAGCTGGTGCGAGGGATCCTTCGGCGCACTGCTGCTGGAACACGACATCTCCCGCGAGGATGTGACGTTTGCTCGCGGTGGCCTCGCGCCGGCGTTGGAGGGCGAAGGCCTCGGCGTCACGATCGACCAGAGTGTTCTTCACAATCAAGAAATCACCGCGCACACCAGCGCCCAACCAAGTCGCGCGCAAAAACGACTGGAGGTATCGCATGGCCTCAATGACGCAACTGCTTGTCAGGATGACCGGCCGGGCAACCGCGCAGCGATTCGACCGTGCGGCCCGCGAGCCAGAGACTGCTCAGCAACGCTTGCTCACCAGCATTCTGCAGCGCAATCGCAACACTGAATACGGCCGCGCTCACAGTTTCAGCTCGATCAATACGCTTCAGGATTATGGCCAAGCCGTGCCGATCGTCACCTACGAAGACATTCGTGATCACATCGACCGGATGACGCGCGGCGAGCCGAACATTCTCACGGCCGAGGCGCCGCTCATGTTCGCACGAACCTCAGGCACGACCGGCAACCCGAAGTACATTCCGGTGACGCGCACCTGCCAGAGGCGAGGTCATCGCGACCAGATGCGCACGTGGCTCTACTATGCGTTGCGCGATCATCCGCATATCTTCGATGCCAAGGCCGTGTCGCTCGTGTCTCCGGCCGTCGAAGGCTACACGCCCAGCGGCATCCCGTACGGCTCCACTTCCGGGGCGATGTACCGCGATATGCCGCGGATCGTTCGCAGCACCTATGCGATCCCATATCCGGTCTTCGAGATCGAAGATTACCAGCAGAAGTACTACTGCCTGCTCCGCGTGGCGATCGCAAACAGCGTCACGCTCCTTGCGACGGCCAATCCTTCGAGCGTCGTGACGCTGTGCGAGCTGGCTGAGCAACACGCCGATGATCTGCTGCGTGATCTGGCCGACGGAACGTTGCGCGATGAAGATCAATTGCCGCAGCACGCGCGCGACGCCCTGCGCGCCTCATGCAAGCCGGCGCCCGAACGCGCCCACGAGCTCGAACAGGCCAGATCGCGCCGCGGCGGCCGGCTCCTGCCGGCAGACTATTGGCCCGACCTCGCCCTGATCGCGTGCTGGAAGGGCGGCACCGTCGGGCACTATCTCAAGCGGTTCGCCGAGTTCTTCGATCCCGATGATTCCAAGCCCGTCCCCGTTCGCGACTGGGGCTACCTGTCATCCGAGGCTCGCGGCAGCATCCCCATCAGCGATGAAGGCGATGGCGGCTGCCTGACCGTCGCCAGCAACGTCTACGAGTTTGTCCCCGTTGATCAAGTCGAAGATGACGGCGACGACCCCACGCGATGGCACGTGCTCGGCGCGCATGAGCTAGAAGACCATGGCCAATATTACATCATCATCACCACCACGGGCGGTCTGTACCGCTACGACATCAACGATGTCGTTCGCGTCGTGGGCCGCCATCACAACACGCCCATCATCTCATTCGCGCGCAAGGGGCGGGGCGTAACGAACATCACCGGCGAAAAAGTCAGCGTCGAGCAGGTGATCGAAGCGTTCGAGCGCAGCGGCAAGAGCCTTGGCATTCAGATCCCGCACTTCAAGGCCGAGGCCAGGGTCACGGAATCGCGCTACGCCTTCAAAGTTGAAGTTGACCGCTCAGCGCCCCGCCAAGGCAGCTTGCCTCAGCTCCTGGAGGCGCTGGATCAGGAACTGGCCGAGCTCAACTTGGAATACGCATCCAAGCGCCGCAGCCTGAGACTCAAGCCGCCGGTGCTGCAGGTGATGAAGCCTGGATGGTACGAGCAATCCAAGTCGGCCGGCCTGCGCGACAACCGGCGGCTATTCCAGGCCAAGACCATCCTCCTCAGCGACCGCCATGATGATCACGATGACTCTTTCGTATCACAAACGATCGAGCTCGATGGCGAGCAACCGGTGACCGGGAAAAGCGCCAAGAAACCTGGAACGCAGCGCCCATGAAGGATTGCATTGAGTACTACCGCGTTTCAGATGGCACACGGCTGGCGGTCGGATGTTTCCAAGCCTCCAGAGGCGCGGGGAGCGCCGGCCCGGTGGTGCTCATGCTGCACGGGATCGCCAGCCACATGGGCTGGTACAGCGGTATCGCGCAGGAGCTGCAGAGCCGGGGTGTGTCGGTGTATGTGTCCGACCGCCGTGGCGTGGCGCGCTCCGAAGGCGCGCGTGCGCATGCCTCGGCATGGGCCATTTTGGTCGACGATTTGGTTCACCTGGCCCAGATGATCGAGCAGCGGCATCCGGCGCAACCGCTGCACGCGATGGGAATCTCGCTGGGCGGCGCGATTGCCGTCGCTTGTGCGATCCTTCATCCGGGCCTCTTTCGATCGCTCGTGCTGCTGTCGCCGGCCCTGGCCTCATCGGTCCGCGTTCCGCTGAAGCAGAAACTGGCGACCCTCAGTCGGGCGGTGCTCGCGCCCACGACGCTGGTGAACCTGCCCTTCGGCGTCGAGCAGCTGACGACGAGCGCGCTGTGGCGCGAGGTGCTGGAGAAGGATCAGCACCGAACGCGCCAGGTCAGCGCCCGGTTCCTGCTCGAATTCCTGCGCATGCAGCGGTACATCCGCCGCAACATTCGCCACATGGGCGAGCCGGTCATCGCGTTCTTCGGCGCTTCTGACGAGATCATCGATAACGACCGCTCGATCGCCTTGCTCAACAGCATTCAAGCGGCCACCGTTCGCGTCGAAGTGTTCGAGGAAGTCTCGCACATGTTGGCGGCCGCGCTTCCCCGCCGCCAGTTGGCCCAGCGCCTCGTGATCTGGCTGAACGGCGACATCGGATCCAACACCGAACGATTCTCACTTCTGCGCACCGTGCTCAGCCATCCGGCGCGTGAGAATGATCCGCCCCCCAGCCTGAGCGACGATATGGGAGGGCCGCAGCATGCGCAATCTTGATGCCAACGATCAATCCCTGTTGGCCCGCAGGGAGCAAATTGAAGGTCCGGTCGACCCCCAGCGCTACACGACTCTGCGACGCTTGATTGCCCGCGATGACCATCGCCTGGTGGTTTCTCTGGGCGGCGGCTCGGCCCCAGCGCTGGCGGGCAACATCGCGCTGTTGAGTATTCTCGAGGAGCTTGATCTGCAGCAGCATGTGCAGCAGGTGTGGGGCACAAGCGCAGGGGCCATCATCGGCGGACCGTGGGCGAGCGGAACCAAGGCCCAGCAGATGATGCACGACGTACTTGCAGCCCAAGGTCAATGGGACCTGCGTTGGCTGCACCTGGGTTTGGCATTCCTGCTTCATCCGTTCGGCTGGCCCCTGCCCGAGGGCCTGATCGGAGGCCGCGGCTTCGCGGCGCTGATTCAACGGAGCCTTAAAGTGGAGCGATTCGATCAATGCGCGATTCCCTTCCGCTGCATCGCCGCCAGCACCGACGGGCAGCCGCGGCCGGTAGTCCTGAGCGAGGGACCGCTATTGCCGGCCATCCTCGCCAGCATGTGCGTGCCGGGCGTATTCGAACCGCAATCGAATGGGTTCAGCGACTGCTGCGATGGAGGTATCGTGGAAAAGACGCCGCTTCGATCGCCGATCGGCGAACACCTCCGCAGCGGCGACACGCGGACGCTGCTGCTATTGGCAACTCACTTCGGCGTGCACGGACGTCGGGCTGCCTCTCGCGATTTCATCCATCGTTTTCTTTACGGCGTGGATGCGATGGAGGAGATTGCCTGGCCGTGTCAGCTCCAGGAGGCTCGCAACTATCCGCGCGTGGTGCCGCTGGTTTTGGATCCCCGCATCGTCGCATCGCGTCCCTTCGATCTGAGACGATTGCAGCTCCACTATTGGACGGCCAGGGAGTTTTTCGTCCAGCGATTGCAGAATCCGCATCTGGCGCTGGCGTTCGGCGCTGAATAGAAGAGTCCATCGCGGCGAAGAAAAGCTGATCAGATTGCGAGTGCACCATGTCCGATGAATCTGCGACCCAACTCAATCCCCGCTACCCTCCGCGCCATCCCGGCAACGAACCGCCATTGGCGGCGCCTCATCTCGTCGTTCTGGAAGGACCCGATACCGGCAAGCAGATCGCGCTGCGGTCGGGCACGACATCCATCGGCCGCGCCGAGGACAGCGATCTCGTTCTCGACACGCCTCACGCGAGCCGTCATCATGCCAGAGTCATCCTTCGCGATGAGCAGTATGAAATCGAGGACCTCAACTCGCGCAATGGCGTCATCATCAACGGACGGAAGCTGGATCCCCAGACTGCGTCGACCTTGTCCCATGGTGATGCGATCCGCATCGCTGACCAGGTCATTGTTTTCCTCGATGCCTCCGCGCAGGAGGACTCGCGACGGCTGAGCACAATCAGCGTTGACCGCAACCGCGTGCGTTCTGAAGTTGATGAGATGTTGAAACGGACCGGGCGCCCCTTCGACAAATCACATGACTAACTTCGGCCTCCGGCGTCCCCCGTATTCGGGGCAAAAGGCGCGCTTTGTCATCACCAAAGCGCCCCTGCAGATCTGGCACCCCTCTTGAAGGCAAACACCAAGCGGTTCTACTTCGTCACACCAGCCGAGGCATCGAGGGTATTGGACGCCTGTCCGGATGCTGAATGGCGGTTGCTATTCGCTTCGGCGCGCTTTGGTGGTCTGCGCGTACCAGCGAAGTTCTCCAGCTGCACGCAAGCGCACGCTCTACCAAGCATCGGCGGAAATGGTGCGGAAATCGCCAGTGTGCCAGCCGCTGCATCTCTATGCAACGGCCAGCAATCTGCGGAAATGGGCCAGAGAGGACTTTTTTAGGTTGACTATCGCTTTCGCAGGCAGTCGCAACCGTAAGTTCTCGCCCGCAAATCGCGGATTGTGCCAATTCGTCAGCCGATTGCCGCGACTCGCTGCGAGTCGCGGCGGCGGGTTGCTGCACCGGATTTTGCACCGCCTCGGTCTCGCGTGTCGCCTTGGCAAAATGCTCGTTCGTGACCTGCAGGTAGTGCTTTTTGGCGACCTGCACGCTATTGCCGATCCAAGCAGTCACCACATGGACGGGGAACTGGTCGGCCAGTTCTGTCTCGCGCGTTGACCGCAGATTCTGCCAGAGCTTCGGCCAACACTTCAGCCCGGCGCGCTTGATAATCCTCTTTAGCTCGGTGCGCAGGTTTTGTGTGGGATTCCGATAGCGACTGATGCAGAACTCCGCTCCTTCGTCGGCTTTCTCAAACGCTTCAAGCAGGTACGGCCGTAGCTCTGAGAAGATCGGAACGATTCGTGATTCACCGCCCTCGTGGCGCTCGGTCTTGGGACTGGTGACGGTAAAGCAACCCTTTTCCCAATTGATGTCAGACCATCGCAGCGGCATTAGTTCAGACGGAATACGCAGACCTCCATATCGAGCCAGGCCGAAGATCAATCGCCATTCGGCGTCGGGGCAGGCTTCAAAGACCTTGCGCGATTCATCGAGGCTCACGAAATACAGCCGGTCTTTGTTTGAGCCGACCGTGACTTCAAGGTCCGCAAATGGGTTGTCCTGAATCAACCGCCGCCGTATGGCTGCTCTGAACAGCTGCTTGGCCAACCCGCAACTTCGCCGCACCGTGTTCTCCGCCAATCCTTGGTCCAACAAATGCAACCGCCATGAGTCCGCATCGCCGGGGGTAATGTCTCGCAGTGGCTTCGATTCGCCGAAGTATTCGACCAAGTAGCGCCGCGCTCGTGCATAGACCGTGCGAGTCGATTGCTTTACATCTGTCCGCCCCGACGTGTAGTCGTCGATAAAGCCTGCCAAGGTCGCCCGTTCGCGGCGCTCAACTAGTCCGACGGCGGCGAGTTTATCCCGCAGATCATCGTCAACCTCAGTCAGCCATTGGGCCGTCTCGCGAGATAGGGCAGCACCGGTAAGCACTGCCGCTTCCAAGTCTTCAACCTTGACCTTCACGGCTTCCGCTTGTTTCATTGAAACCTTGCCAAGCCGAATGCTTCGGCGCTTATCGTCGCTGCCGACGAATTGAATGGTCTTGCGGCCGTTTGATTCACTAGTGATGCTTGCCATGTGCTTTCGGTCCTTCCTTCGCGGGATTCGTCTTGACTGTCACCTGTAGACCCAGCAAGTCGGCCAGTGCATCCATGTTTTCCACGCCCAGCCATCCGCCCGCCATGAACCGGCTCGTGGTCGATTCGGTGATGCCCAGTTCTTTCGACACTCGATACCGGCTCATGCCGCTGGCGTCTACAGCCCTTCTGATCTGATCGCTGAATTTGATATGCTTTGCCATACCCGCATTATGGCGTAGCTTGCAATGCGTGCAAGTACCCATGCCCAAGAATCACGATTCATTGGCCTGCTCATTCCCATTGGGGCACCCTTGGGCAACCCAGTCCGCGAGTCCGGCCACCGAATAGCGCACCAGGCGGCCGATGTAAACGACTCCGGGAATCGCCTTTCGCTTGGTCAAGTCCCAAAGCGTGCGCTCACTGATTGAGAGAATGGCTGCCGCTCGCCGGGCATCGATCAATAGCGGTTCGCCCGATTTGTTGTCGCTCTGGCGTGGCTTGGCTGGTTGGATGTTCACCGAAGCTGCATTCATGGCCATATCCGTCACTTTCAAAATGTGTTGCGATTGCCGCCGGTCAAGGCAGTCTCAAATCGAGACTTCCCCATAACCGCCTACGACGAACACAATCACAGACAAAAGTGTCGTTCAAAAACCTGCGGTAACAAACGCCCGGTTGCGGCTTGACGCGAATTGACCGCGCTTGGTGCGAAATGAGCGCGCTTTGTCGCTGCTGCGCGTCGGCTACGTTCCTGGACATCTGCTGGGCCCCCCTCGGATTGTGGTTTCCAATCAGAGTGTGCAGTAAGAATTGAGCGATGCAATGGGCGGCATCTTTTGCCGGGGGTTGCCTAGGGCTCGTTATCGCTTGCGATTCGGCCAGCGCCTGGCGATCTCGGTTTCATCCAACAACAGCGATGCATTCGCCGGACTGCCGGGCGTGCGATGGTCAGTGAGCGTCCCTTGTTTGATAGCGCGGCAGAGGCCCGATTTGGATACAGCGTAGCGCTCGCAGGCGACAGTTCCGGTGATCGGCAACACTTTGGCGGGCTTCGGATCGGTCTCGCGTTTCCCCTCGTCTGGCGGCCTTCTGGCACGCTTGCAAGTGTCCTCGAGCGCGTTGGCGATTCGCTCAACAGCGGCGAGCACTGGACCGGGCACGGTGATTGGATCGCCAGAGCCTTGAATGACGGCATGGGGGCGAAACGGCCACCACATGCGATATATCCGGCCAAGCAGGTCCGCTAGTTCTTGATCCGGCCCGGCTTCCGGCTGCGGTCTGCCTGTGAGGAACATCGTCCCACGACCCGGTCGCGGCTGCCAAGGATCGGGCAAGTTGGACTGCGCAAGCGTGGCGTAGCTTTGCAAGCGATGCCAGGTATTCGCCGGAACCATCGTTTCGGCGCGGGTGAAGAAATCGCCGTTCTTGGATTCATCGAACAGCGCTGTCACTTGCTGGACGAACGTGCGAGCTTCCTGAATGACGCGCGCAAGGGCATCACCAAGCGTGTAGTCGCGCGGCAGGGTCTCGTTGTGATTTGGATAACTGAACGCCGCGCCAGCTTGCCGAACGACGAAGTTCAAATCGACCGGCGAGGGCGAGCACCGTGGCGGCCATTCGGGCAAATTCCGTTTCGCTGCTTTGGCGCTGGCATCGGCCATGCCTATCAGTATCGGCCAAAGACCGCGACGAATCTCTCGGTTAAGCCGAGGTTCGTTCTGGCGTTGCGCCTGGGTTTCTGCTGGGGTTGTTCCTGGCTCTAGTGCTGGCTATTTGCTGGCTCTAGTGCTGGCTATTTGCTGGCACTTTGCTGGACAATTGCGGGTGCCCTCATAAACGTATTGGGTCAATGTTTGAGTCAAAATAGACCCAATTGGCGGTCAATTAAAGTCAACATGCGGCCAATTGGGAGTCAATTTAGGGGTCAACTTTGACCTCAAATATTGGCTCTATCATGAACGCAGACGGGCTCCCCGTGATTCAGTCAGCTCAATCGACAAGCTCCCAGTCGCCTACGCTTGGGCTTGCGCGGATGCTTTAGGCGCTGCACGTCTGACAGATTTCGGCGAAGCTGCGTACGGTTATCACGCCGTCATCGGCAGGAATGCGTCTGCCACGACAGTCCCAAGTAGGGGCGGAACCGCGTTCCCGATTTGCTTCACAACCTGCGTGCGCGATCCAACGAAACGAAAACTATCGTCAAACGATTGGAGCCTCGCGCCTTCTCGTGGCGTGAGTGCCCGATCTTCAACTGGATGAATGCAGCGGTTGGATGCAGGGTGAACAAAATTGACGGTGATCGTCACAGATGGCTCATCAGCCGCCAGTCGAGAACAAGCGCAATGGACCGCACAAGTTTCCCGACTTGCTACCGCTCAAGCGCGGCGCGTGCGATCTTGAACTAAAGGTATCGCTCGAATCGAATCGGCCGAAAGGACACCTCCCCAAGCCGGGGATGTACCTGACGGCGCGGTACGTCTTGGGCGACCGGCAGGCTGGACACAAGATCGGAACGCGCGGTGATACGGTCTGGATTTGGGAAATGAGAGTCGGAAAGTTGACGGCTGATGATTTTGCGAACAGCAACACCGCCGGCGATTCCGGAAAGACCTCGGTTGTCAAGACCGACGCCTTTTACGCCATGGACGTTTTCTATTTGGACGAGCGATTCATTCCGCACAAGCCGCGCAAGGGCCGGCTCTACCCCGGACACAACTAGACCATGGACCGCTTGACTCCGGAAGAGCGAAGTCGTCGGATGGCGTCGGTTCGCAGCAAGGACACTGGACCGGAGCGATTGGTGCGGAGCATGGCGCACCGACTCGGATTTCGCTTCAGACTCCATCGCCGCGATTTGCCGGGACAACCAGACTTGGTGTTTCCGCGGTTGCGCAAGGTGATCCTTGTCCACGGCTGCTTTTGGCATCGTCACTCATGCCCGGCTGGGCGCGCGGTGCCCAAGACTCGCACCCGATTCTGGTGTGCAAAGTTTGACTACAACCGGAGCCGAGACGCGCGCAACTTGAGACGCGTTCGGCGCGAAGGGTGGGATACGTTGGTGATCTGGGAGTGCGAGACAAAAGACCGCGCCCGTCTTGCAAGCAAACTTCGCGCGTTCCTCGTCAAAACGGCCTGAACCAAACGGGCTGCGGCATGCGCCTTGGGCGGCGCGGCTTCGCCAGCCGCTTCACGTCGGACAAGTGCCATATGACGAAGACGGACGGCCCGTCTGCACAAGGAGCAATCGCAATGGCAGTCAAAATACACTCGCGAGGTTGACCGGTTTCCGGCACGGAGCGACGATGGAACATATGCGACCGTGATTATCGTAACTCAGGATTTTATCGAAACCTCGAAGTGACGCGCCAAGGGTAGGTATGAGCATCGCGCAGATTCTATTGGCCGTTCTTACAATCGCCATGAGCGGAGTGGTGGCCGCTGTCGTCACGAGCATCCTGAACACCCGGCGGGAAGAGCGCCAATTCCGTCGCAAACGGCTGGAAGAGTTATACCGTGCGTTCACCGGATTCTGCACTCAACTTGACGTGCATTGGTTGCACCACACGTCCGTAATGACGGGAAAGATCGACCACAACCAAGCACTTGACTTGACTATCGCGGCAGGTGAAGGCGAGGAGAGACATTTCGAGAACGTGGAAATGCTTGCAGCCATCTATTGGCCTGAGTTCAATCCATTTGTCGACGAACTCAAGCAACTCCGCAGTCAGGCGAACGACATTTTGCATGCACACAAGCAGAGGTACTTGGCTGGGCATCGCGAGGACAAAGAATCATTCGACGCGATTCGCCGGGTGGGCGAATCGCTCGACAACTTGCGCGACCGCTTTCGCGACAAAGTTCGGGAGATCGCCAAACACCTGCGCTGAAGCACTCCGCCGGTCAAAACGGGCCTGAACCAAACCGGCTGCGGCATGCGCTTGGGTGGGCGCGGTTTGTCCTAGGCGCTCGAGATCAAGTGCCATTCGTAGCTGCCGTTTCTTGCGCTCGCAGCGGATGATCGTGGCGGTGCCGACGATAAGGCCCGTTGGCAGGGCGCGTCACGATCAGTTCTGACGCACTCCGATCACTTCCAGCACCTCGGATGCAGGCACATTGCAGGCGTTTACCCACCTGCCGAGTTCCAGTGGGTCTAATCGGCGGTCGCCCCATTCGGACTTTGCAACGAAGGAATGAGGCTTTTTCAATCGCTCTGCCAACGCCCTTTGCGTGAATCCAGCGGCAATCCGCCATTCCCGCAATCGCTTACAAAATTGACGATATCGCGGGTCATGTTGCGCCTTTGCACCCATTTGGGTAGCACGCTATGATGCGTCGATTCTGTGCCAGAATGGGGAGCAGCCATGAAAGGTCTACCGGCTGGTGCGAGAGCAGCAGTGACCGCCTCTCGTTTCGTGTTTGAAACGACTCGTGAAGGCCGGACGATTCAATGTATCTGCCTCCGCGACGGGCTCGAATCTATGGTCCAGCTTGAATGCGCTGACCCGGAATCGATTGACGATGCGGAGGTTGAAGCGGTTGCTCGAAGCATGTGGTCGGCGGGCCAACGCCTCCAGCGATTGGGATTCTTCGATGAATGCTCTTGACAGTGTTGCGGTGAACGAGAAAAAACGAATTCTGCTGATTTCCTGGTTCAGTTCTGGCGTTGACCTGCGTATTCCTGGGTGCCCCCCAAGTTGAAGTCCAACTTTTTTTATGGAAGGAGCTGCGATCATGACGAAGCACTTCGTGCGACTAATCGGCATTGGAATCACGCTAGCGGCAACATCCCTTTCCTGCTGGGCACAAGAGATGCTTGTTTGTCCGCGCGACGA
>JAKEEP010000153.1 GCA_022616475.1 Phycisphaerales bacterium
CCGAGCGGCTGCTGACGCCATATTTTCTTCAGACGATCCAGCGGCTCGATGTCAAAGCATTCGCAATCGACGAGGCCCATTGCATCAGCCAATGGGGCCACGACTTCCGGCCCGAGTATCGCCAGCTTAAGACGCTCAAGCAGCGCTTCCCCGGCGCCAGCATTCACGCCTACACCGCCACCGCAACCCCGCGCGTCCGCCAGGACATCGTCGCCCAACTGCAACTGGCCGATCCCAACGTGCTGGTCGGCACGTTCGATCGACCCAATCTCACCTACCGCATCGTTCCCAAGGTCAACCTCGATGAGCAGGTGCTGGAAGTCACCCGCAGGCACCGCAACGAAGCGGTCATCGTGTACTGCATCAGCCGCAAGGACACCGAATCAATGGCCGGCACGCTGCAAGCCTTCGGCATCAAGGCGGCCGCCTATCACGCGGGAATGGAGAAGGACCAGCGGCGCAAGGTACAGGAAGAGTTTGCCGATGAGCGGCTCGACGTCGTCGTGGCCACCGTCGCCTTCGGCATGGGAATCGACCGCAGCAACGTTCGCTGCGTCGCCCACGCCGCGATGCCCAAGACGGTGGAGCACTACCAGCAGGAAACCGGCCGAGCCGGCCGCGATGGCCTCGAGGCTGAGTGCATCATGTTCTATTCCGTTCAGGATCTCATCCGATGGGACAAGCTCATCACGTTCAGCGCCGAGAAGATCGAAGACCCGGCGCTGTACGAATCCACGATTCAGGCCCAGCGCGAATTGCTCGACCACATGAAAAGGCTCTGCAGCTCGGTTCGGTGCCGCCACGGCTCCCTGTCGCGCTACTTCGGCCAGGAGTACGACAAGCCCGACTGCGGCGCCTGCGACGTTTGCCTTCGAGAGATCGAGAGCATGCCTGACGGCACGATCACCGCGCAGAAAATCCTCTCGTGCGTCGCGCGATTGCAGGAGCGCTTCGGTGTCGGCCACCTCATCGATGTCCTGACCGGCTCCGACACCGAGATGATTCGCAGCTTCGGCCATGGCACGCTCTCGACCTACGGTTTGCTTCGCGATATGCCCAAGAAATCGCTTCAAAACCTCGTGTACCAACTGATCGACCAGGACCTCCTGGCGCGGGAGTTGGATGCCGGTGGCAGACCGATCTTGAAACTGAACGATGGCGCCCGTGCCGTGCTCAAGGGTCACCAGCAGGTTCGGCTGATCGAGCCCAAGTCAGCCAAGGTCAAGAAGGCCATCGCCGAGGAGCTGTCGTGGGAGAACGTCGATCGAGGTCTGTTCGAGTCGCTGCGCGAGTTACGCCGGCGCGAGGCGGCTCAGCGCAACATTGCTCCATTCATCGTCTTCGGCGATGCCACCTTGCGCGAAATGGCCGCGGTCAGGCCCGGCTCCGAGCAGTCGTTCATCTCTATCCGCGGCATCGGCCAGCGCAAAGCCGCCGATTACGCCTCTCAGTTTGTCGCACACATCACCGACTACTGCCAACGCAACAACCTTCAGCTCGATGCTCAAACCGGGTCGCGGCCGCGTTCGGTCATGAAGCCGCCCTCCGAACGCAGCGGCATGACCAGGCCCGCGGCGTCGGAACTCTTTGGCCGAAACGCTTCGATTTCGGAGGTGGCGCAGAAGTTCGGAGTCTCCGATAGCACGGCGATCAAGTACCTCTGCGAGCACATCACCGCTTGCAAGCCGCGCAGCGTGTCCGCTTGGGTTGATGACAGCACGTACCGCCGCATCGCCGCCGCAGCGACGAAATCCGAGGACGGCCGGCTCAAGCCGATTTTCGAGGCCCTCAACGGCGAAGTGCCCTACGACAAAATCCGCATCGTGGTGGCTCACCTTCAAGTCGAGCCCGCCGAGCCGTAGTCAGCTACTTGTTGCTCATGGCGTGAAGCACGATGTTCTTCACGAGTCGCCGGGCCGACAGGGGCGCGTAGCCGCTGATTCCCCAACATGGATGATCGAGCAATGCATGCGAGATGTCCTCGCGGCTGAACATGACCTGCGGCTGTCCGCCCTCGCTCACGGCAAAGCCGCGCAGCCGCGGCATGGTCTCGCGCGTTCCCAGTATTTCCATTGTGTAGGGTCGATAGTCCAATCGCGTGAGGTTTAAAGCCCCGTCGATTCCTTCGCCGGTGATGATGCTGCTCCGCAACAGCGATTGCGCCGTTCGCGCAAACGATTCACCGAGCGTCTGCTGAACCGATTGCGCAAAATCGCCGCGCCCACCCGGAGTTTCGAACAAGATCACCCCCCCGG
This sequence comes from Phycisphaerales bacterium, assembly GCA_022616475.1. Lineage (GTDB taxonomy): Bacteria > Planctomycetota > Phycisphaerae > Phycisphaerales > SM1A02 > JAKEEP01. The sequence continues at coordinate 2,256 of JAKEEP010000153.1, forward strand.
CTTCGACATACGCTTTGATGGAGTCGATCTCCCGCTGAGTAAACGCGTGCCGATCAACGCCGCTGACCATGACCAGCGCCGGTCGCGGTGTCGCCGCGTGAACAGCGCCAAGCGGGTGATCGATGATCTTCAACTCAATGCCGCCTTCGCGCTTCAGCCATTGGGCGAATTCCGGCAGAGCCTGCGGTTCGGGCTTCCAGTTGCCCGCATGGATCGCGCGAATCACGGTCATCGCCGATTGCGGCGCACTTGCGGCTAAGGTCCCCGGCAGCGATCGCGATAGTCGCGGCCTGGGCCGGTTCATCTCCGAAGCGGAAAAGTAGAGGTTCCCCATCGTCTGATAGGCCCCGGTCTGCTTGAAATTGGCGCGCTGGAAGTCTTCCGAAAGGTCGCCGGAGCCGGCCAGCACAATCAACTCGCGCACCCCGTTGGAGAGGCCGCGCAATGGCGGCCGCCTGCCCTTGACCGGCCCCTGCAACGTGTAGGCCCAGTGCTCGTCGCTGAGAGCTCGCCACGCGTATTGCGGGTACATCAGGCTTCCCGCGTCTTCGACCGACTCGGCAAAGGTTCGCGTCCCGCCTTCGTTCACCGCAACGATCATGCCGCCCCGATCGATAAACTCTTTCAGTTTCGCCAGCTCAGCAACAGCCGGCGGCGATGGCGGGCGGGCCGTGGGCTCGAGCTCGTCTGCCGCGCGCTTGGCAATGAACTCCCGCGCTTGTTTAACAAACGCGCCGACATCAAGGTCGAGGCCTTTCATCCACGGCAGAGGTTGATGCGAGGCGATGTAAAGAATCGGCGCCTCCATCCACTCTTGCGGATTCGTCTTGAGGTTGACGATCTGCCAATTCAGATCAGACTCGGTTGTTTCGCAGAGCCACCGCGTCAAGTTGGCGACATCGCGCGGGCGATTGTTCCAATCGCCATCGAACTGAAGCTTGTTGAAGGCGATGGGAACCCGGCCCCGGCTCAGGAAGATCAAGCCAAACGCCAGGTCATCCACAGTGACCTTGCTTTGTCGCTCATCGCCCGCGGTGCTGGTGTGAATGGTGAACGTGCGCGAAGCCTCATCCCACCGGCAGAGTCGCCGAATCAACTCTGAGGCGCCCTGGCGATACCAATCATCATCGCCAAAGGATTTGTACCCGCCCGCCAGCGCCGCCCGCTCAACTGCCCACAAGTAGTAGAAAAAGTGCCGCTGCCGGCCGGGGTTCTCAGCGGCCGAGAAATTCTGGTCCACCCATTCCATTCCCCGGTCGATTGCCTGCTGATGGGTGCTCTGTCGATCGCCGCCAAGCTTGATCCCGTCGGTCGCGTGCAAGAGATCCTGGGTGATGAAGAGCGTCGCCAACGCGGCCGCTGTCATCGATCCGCTGGCCTGGCCCTCGCCGGCGTAGTTCCAGCCGCCATCGGGAAGCTGCGACTCAACGTACGCAAGCTCCAATCGCTGCCACAGACGCTTGTCGACCTTCACGCCTCGCTTGGACGCTTCCCACAACGCCAGTGCCGCGAATTGCCGGATCGAATTGTCGCGGCGCGATGTGCGAGCCGGCTTGACGTAATCCCATCCCTTCAGCTCATCGCTGTAGCCGTCCAACAGCCATTGGGCATCCGCTGCGAGCTTGTCTTTGAATTTGTCCGGCAGCTTCGCCCACACGTTGGTTCGAGTGGCGATGGCATAGGTGCCCTCCATTGGGCAGGCCGACAAGAATTCGATGGCGTCGGCCAAGCGCGGCTCTTGATAGCTTTCTCCGGCGTGCAGAAGCGCCAACACAGCCAATGCCGTGTACCCGCCCGCCTGGTGCGTGTCCTCATCCGGCGGAACTCGCTCCGGCTCCCAGAAGCGTTGCGCATGCTTCAGCGAATACAGCTTCTGCGTCAGGGCTTGGATGGCCTTCTGGATGTGTTCGTCGGAGACGTTCGCTTCATTCACAGATCGCGCGGCCGCGGACCCTGTCGCAAGCGCGATAACGTGAGTCACCAAGAGCCAGCTGATGATCCGGCGCATTCGATCTCGCATCGTATCAACGATGGCGGCGCGCGCTCTGCGGATTCGGTTTTTGTGCGCGTCCGCTATAGACTGATGGGATTCATGCCCCATCGAGCCCGTCAGAAGTACTTGCAGCCGTATCGCGAGGCGGTCGAGCGATTCGGCCCCAGCTTTCACGCGACGCTCTGGAGCAGCCCGGAGGCCCAGCGGATTCGTTTTGATGTCATGATCGAACTGGCCGACGTGGGCCAGCGGCGAATCCTCGATGCAGGCTGCGGCACAGGTGACTTTGCCGCCCGCCTCATCGACCGCAACATCCCGTTTTCACACTATATTGGCGTCGACGCCGTCGATGAAATGATCCAGGCCGCCCGAGCGCGCAACTTGCCTCGGTGCGAGTTCAAGGTTGCCGACCTCATTCACGATTTCTCGATTTTTCATCAACTGAAGCCTGATGTCGTCTGCATCTCTGGCACATTGAACACGATGGACGAAGGCACCGCGCGACAATTGGTTCAAGCCGCCTTCGATGCGTCAGCACATGCGACCATCTTCAACTTCCTTTCCGACCGTGCCAGCCGCCAATGGCTCGATCGCAACATCGGCCCGGCCCGCCGGTTCAACACCATCGACTGGATCGATTGGGCGCTCCGTCGCACCTCCCGAGTGAGCTTCACCCAGCAGTACCTGGAAGGCCACGACGCGACGATCCTGATGCGAAAGGAGTCTGGCGCCTGAAGACTTCACATGACAGGCGCCTTTGACGCCGCTGCTACTGGACGTTTAGACTCACATCATGTCTATTCTCATCTTCGAGCACAGCGACAGCGCCGGATCCGAGCGATTGGGTGAGACTCTTCGCGACTACGGCCACCGGCTGAATGTTCTGCGACTGCATGATGGCGACGACGTTCCGCCCGACCTCGACAATGTCGATGGGATCATCACCTGCGGCGGGCCGCAATCGGCTTACGACGATTCGATCGCCTGGCTCGCTCCACAAATGTCTCTGCTTCGCCAGGCGCGGCAGATCGACATGCCGATTGTCGGATTGTGCCTGGGGTCGCAGATTCTTGCTCGCGCGCTGGGCGGCGTCGTGGAGAAACTGCCCGGAGGAATTGAGTTCGGCTGGCATCAAGTCACCCTCAACGCCCTGGGTCGCGAAGACGTGATCCACACCGGCATCGCCTGGACATCATTGCAGTTTCAGCACCATCGAGACCACGTCTCCAAGCTCCCGCCCGGCGGCCGCTTGCTCTCCAGCTCAGCCAGGTGCAAGGGTCAGGCCTGGAGTCACGGATTGCGAACCTACGGCTTTCAGTATCATCCTGAAATCACGATCGAGACCATCGAGCGATGGGTCCAGGAAGAGCCCGAAGCGCTGCAGGAGGCCGGCATCACCCCCGATCAACTACCGCAACAAACGGAGCGGTTCTACCCGGCGTTCGCGCGGCTGGCCGATCGCCTGTTTGAATCAATTGCCCTGTTCCTCATGCCGGTTGACCGCCGGTACCAGGGTTTGGTCAAGGACTTGCACTATTGATCTGCTGGCGTTTTTTCATTGGTGTTGGTCGAGATCCTCTGCGGCGCGAATGCGCTTGATGGGAAAATCTTTGCCAACCTCCAGAAAACCATCGAAGAAGTTCCAGGTTGCGAGCCCATCCTCTGATTGTGGTTCCAGCATGTAGACCGCCAGTGTTCCCAACGGTTGCGCGGTTTGGACGATGTGCGTCGAATCGCGGATCGTGAAGTGCTCTAGCCTCGATCGAACGTCCAAGCTCACGGTGCGATGACCCTGAAACGGCTGATCAGCCTGATCCATCGATGCAATGGTGTAAACTTCACACGTCGCATTTCCACGCAGCGGCGAGACCGTAATTCCATGCTCGCGCAACTTGGCGATGACCGGTAGCATTTCAACCATTGGAGGAATGAGGTACGCAAAGGGGCGGCGCACACTGAGCGTGGGCTCAAACCGGCCGCGGTGAACGCACAGAAAGTCCTTCGGCGGGCCAAGCTCGGCGTGCGGGTCCGCCGCGGCGCCTCCCTCTCCACCCTTGGCCAGTTCAAATCCCTTCACCATCACCGGATCATTGAACGCCGCTACACGATGACGAATGCCCACCAGATCATCGGGGCGCGGATTTCGTCCCTTCTCTGTTGTCTGGTGCTGCGCGAGAGCGCGAACCTTCATCATTTCGTCCGAATGTTCCTGAGTGAACTGAAGAATCTCGCGAATGAACTCAGTCGTGGCGATCACGCGATCTTTGTAGGGCGCGTACGAGTACGCCTCGCTCAACACCGACATCTGCCCCCGCAGACCTTGATACGGTCCGCCGAAGCGCGGCTGTGCCGAATACGTCTCCCACACCGTGTGCTCGGCGTTGAAGTTGCCATAGTGCCACATGTCGTAGCCGGTGCGATCTTTCACTTGTTTGGTAACCGCGGGCAACAGCTGATTTCGCACAAATTCGATCGGAGCCGGATGCCCAGAGGGATTCAGCGGCGCTTCGTACGTCAGCACATAGCGATGGTGCGAGCCGTTGGTCGTGTGGCAATCGATCGTGATCAACGGATCCCAGTCGGTCAGAAACTTCACCAACGCGCGCGATTCCGGCGCTTCGAGCTTGATGTAGTCGCGATTCAGGTCCAGCCCCTGCGAGTTGGGTCGGACGCCGCAGTGTGCCGGACCGATCTGACCGGGCCGGTTCGTTTCCACGAGATCGAACTTGTCGTTGCCATCGGCGTTGTAGTTGGGGGCCATCACCACGATGACCTTCCTTAACAATGGATGCTCCCGATTCAGCGCCAGCTCGCGCAGCAGAATCAGGCACGCCTCCTTGCCTTCCACTTCGCCGGCGTGAATGTTGGCCATGATGAACACGACCGGCTTGCCACTTCGCGCGCTCTGCTCGGCTGTTTCAATCGGCGGGTCGGCAAGAACCACCAGGGGCATCGATTTGCCCTCAACGGTCTTGCCCAATTCGGTGACGCGCATGATCGAGGAGCGCCGGCGGATGCGATCGATCAGATCAGTGACCTCTGCGCTGGTAGAGGTTGCGGTGTAATCGCTCGCCTCGGCAACGCTCAGGAGCGAGTCGGGCGGGGCAACGGATGGTGACGGAGTCTGCATGAGCAACTGCAACGCGGCGGCAACGGTGATGACCATGGAAGTTCCCGATGGATTACTTCGGGAGTTGTACCGCAAAAGCTCTCTTGCGTGCCGGAACCGCCCAGCGCCTCTCGCGAATAGACCTTTATGAGCGCGCGCGGCGAAGAGGTCGCGGATCGAATTCAGGACAATTTGGTCTGTCCCCAATGCGATTACAGCCTGCGCGGACTCAACGGGCCGGTCATCAACTGCCCCGAATGCGGTCTTCAATGCGACCTCGCGCGCATGATCGCGCGCCGATGGGACGGCTCTTGGACGCAAGCCCCCGGCTATTCCGACCTGTTGCGGCCGGTGGTCGTGTTCTCAACTGCCCCTGGGGGAGTGCTGCTCGTGCTCGTATACGAGTTTCATACATTGGACGGCGATGGCAAGTTGACCGCAATGGCGATGCTTGCCGCAGCAACTTTATGGGCATTCCTGTTGTTTCGTACTCGCGATCGATTTCCACACATCAACGCGATTCAGCTTTCGCTGTTCGCTCATGTCTTGATGCTCGGCTACATCGGAGCCCTCATTCTTGCGGTTTGGTCGTTCGGCTGGGCCGTCTCCCAACCCGGCAATTGGATTTCATGGGTGATCAGTTTGCCCATTGTGGTCTCGATGGGCGCCGTGCTGGTCCTCTGTCGGCGCGGCGAGCGATTCATCGCCTTGCGCTGCATTCAACAGTACCTGCTCCGGCCGTCCCCGCCTTCCACCTTTGATACGATGGCCGCATGACCATCGACGAGGCGCGGCAGCTCATGCACGAATGGACGCAAAGTCCCGCGCTGCGGGTGCACATGGAATGCGTCGCCGCCTGCATGGCCGCCTACGCCGATCGCCTTGAGCCGGCGGAGAAGGACCGTTGGATCATCTGCGGCCTCCTTCACGATTTCGATTACGAGAAGCACCCTTCCAAGGCCGAGCATCCCTTCGTCGGCGTCGATCACCTCCGCAAGCGCGGTGATGTCGATGATGGAATCATCAAGGCGATTCTCGGTCACGCCGAGTACAGCGGCGTGCCGCGCGACTCGAACATGGCCAAGGCGCTTTTCGCCGTCGATGAGCTGGCCGGCTTCATTGTCGCGTGCACGAAAGTTCGGCCCAACGGAATTGCCGATCTTGAACCCTCAAGCGTCAAGAAGAAGCTCAAAGACAAGGCGTTCGCCGCCGCCGTCAGCCGCCAGGACATCCGCACAGGCATGGCCGAGCTTGGTCCCATCGCAGGTGTGGATGAAACCGGGCACATCCAAATCTGTATTGACGCCATTCGCGCCAACACAGGCCTCGAGCTGCTTGGGTCGCGTTCGACCAATAGCTGACTCGGACAGCGGTTGTGCCGGTCGAACGCGGTATTTCAACGATTATCGGTGACGGCGGCGTGCTCAGACTTTAGAGGCGTGAACTCGCGCCTTATGCCTCTGACCACTGAGATGGTCCCGCTCCCGCTTGAGTTTCCCGGTCCGGTGGAGACGAATTCTGCCTTGTGTTTGATCGTCATCGTTTCCCTGACCACCGGAAGGGCCACCTCCAGCGGATAGAGGCTTCGACCATCCAGCTTGATCTCCGAGCTGCGGACCTCTACTCCCGGAGGCACGTCAAACGCGTCGGTGGGCGCGCCGCGAATGTTGAACTCCAGTTTGAGTTCAATGCAGGGCAGTCCGGCAAAGTCTTTCACGCCCAGCAGGGTCGCGCTTCCTATGAACGCTTCGGGCTTCAGCGGTTCGCTGTCGTCTCTGAAAGCGTCGGCGGCAGCTTTTGCGTTGATCGGCCACGAATCGTCAATTCTCTTGCGGTCCTTGGTGCCGAAGATGGCGTCGTCGCTGCGCCCTGCATCGCCAAGGTTGTACGCAAGGTTGAGTGCCTCCTGGGAATACGGCGAAAGCGGCTGACCGTCGAGCCTATAGACCGTCTCGCTGTCTTCCAGCGAAGCGGTCAGGCGTGAGTCCGCCGGTGCTAGAGGGACCTCGCGGCCGTCAAACTTTCTCACGCATTTGCTCACATCGATTGAAGCTTCGGTTGGTTCGCCTTGTGAACTGACCTTCAGCACCGTCAGCACTCCTTCGAGCACGATGTCGTAGGCGATGATGCCCTCGGGAAGCTTGCGGCCATTGACCTGGCCGTTCAATGTTGTCGATTCAGAACCGGAAGCGCTGATGCGAAATTGATCGCCAACCTTCACCGGACGCGCCATCTTGATCTGATAATCAGTCTCCGCCGGCGCTGCTGCCATCAGGCAGGCGCAGGCAACTGCGACGAATGGCCGAAAGAGACGCGCCATGTCAACCTCCCCGTGAGAACGCTGCTGATAAATAATCGCGTAGGGACCAAGACCAAACTCGACCCAAAGGCAGCGCCCCTTTAGTGTTGCGACCGAATTTTGTTCGCCTGGCGTTCCAGCGCGCACATTCACGCTGCCAGTAGGTTCCCAGCTACTTTCTTATGGTGTGAACGCTCTTGCCGCGAACAGCCGGATCCGGCATCGCCTGACGGATATCGAGCACTTCGCGCACTGTGCGCGCGATACTCAGAGCGTCTATTCCCGCTTCGGCCATCTGCTGTTTGCGCTCGTCCTGATAGATCCAGCTTTCCGGCAATCCCATGCGAGTGACCAGGCGCGCATCCAGGTCCATCTCGAGAGCGGCTTCAACCACGCATGAGCCGAAGCCGCCCGTCAACGAGTGATCCTCGACCGTCACGATGCGAATCCCGCGCTCCAGAAGCGAGCGAATCAGCATCCGGTCCACCGGTTTAGCAAACCGCGCATCGTACACGTTCACCTTGTATTCCCGCCCGCCATTGAGCTGATCCAGCGCCTTCATCGCTTCGATCGCCATCACGCCGTAGCCCAGCACAGCAATGTCCGGTTCATCGTGCTCAACCAGCGCTCGTGCCTTGCCCAATTCAAAGGGCGGGCACGTTTGATCCTTGAACATCTCCGAGACCGAGTCCCTCGGATAGCGGATCGCGCTGAAACCTTGGTCGTACCGGCGCATGAACTCGAGTCCGGCGATCAAACTTGGTTCATCCATCGCCGCCAGCAGCGCGGCCTTGGGGAAGATCCGCAGAATGGAAATGTCGCAGAAGCCGTGATGCACCGCCCCGTCGCCTCCCACAAGACCCGCCCGATCCAGGCACAAGCGCACCGGCAATTCCTGAAGCGCGATCTCCTGAAAAACCTGATCGAACGCTCGCTGCAGAAACGTCGAGTACACCGCAAAGAACGGCTTCCAGCCAGTCTTGGCCAGCCCCGCCATCATGTCCATCGCGTGACTCTCGCAAATCCCAGTGTCCCACGCGCGCTGCGGAAACTTGGGAATCACCTTGTTCATTCCGGTGCCATCGGGCATTGCCGCCGTACAAGAGACGACCTTTTCATCGCGACTCATCAGGTCAACCATCGCATCGCCGAACGCGCTGGTGAAGCTGCGCGCCGATGACTTGATCTCCACGCGACAACCCTCAACCACCAGGCTCCCCGGGGAATGGAACTTGGTGGCGTCGCCCTCGGCGTACTCATAGCCCTTGCCCTTCACCGTGTGCACGTGCAGCACCATCGGTTTGTCGAAGTCGCGAAGTTCCAGCAGCATGTCGATCAGGCCCCGCAGATCGTGGCCATCAACCGGCCCAACCGTAAGCAAGCCGAATTTCTCGAACCACGCGTCCTCGGCGATAGCGTCCTTGAGCATCTCGCCGGCCACGTGATACATCTGTCCGATGATGTTGCCGCCCGGGACCTTCGCCACAACATCCTTGGCCCGGCGCTTGATGTGCCGGTACGCCGGGTTCAGGCGGACTCGGTCGAAGTATGCCGCGATGGCTCCCTGAGGCTTCGCGATGCTCATTCCATTGTCGTTGAGCACAACAAGAAACTGGCGCTTGAGCGTGCCGGCGTTGTTGAGCCCTTCCATCGCGACGCCGTTCACAATCGAAGCATCGCCAATCAGCGACACCACTCGTCGGCCCTTCGGATTGGTCTGCGGATCGAACGCCTCGCCGTTGAGCATGTCGCCCCGCGCCATGCCCACTGCTGTCGGAATCGCCGTTCCCGCATGGCCCACCGAGAACAAGTCGTATTGGCTTTCGCGCGGCTCGGGGAAACCGGCCATACCCTCACGGGTGCGCAGCTTCGCCAGCATCGGCAACCGGCCCGTCAGAAGTTTGTGCGGATAGCACTGGTGACCAACATCAAACAGCAACCGGTCGTGGCTGAAATCGAAGACGTAATGCAGCGCGATCGTCAGCTCCACGACCCCCAGGTTTGGCGCAAAATGCCCTCCCGATTTCTTGATCTGCTCGGCCATTGCGTGGCGAATTTCGCTTGCCACCACCGGAAGCTGATCGATCGCCAGACCCTTCAGGTCGGCCGGACTGTTGATCGTGGGCAAGAGCTTCATTTCCATGGATCGCCTTGCTTGATGGGGTCCTACTTGGTTCGAATCGCCATGCGATCGCATAGATCGCCAAGCGGACCAGCGGCCTGACCGAACTTGGCCAGCGACTCGTGCGCAGCCTTGCGCAATCGTTCGATTTCCTTTCGCGAGCCGCCTTCTCCGTACAGTCGTGGATAGGTCAGCTTGCCCGCTGTTTCATCCTTACCCGTTGCCTTGCCGATGTGTTCGGCCGACTGCGTGATATCCAGTAGATCATCCACGATCTGAAACATCAATCCGGTCGTTTCCCCGTACAGCGTGATCGCCTGCAGCTGCCCGGCACTGGCCTGTCCACAGATCGCGCCCATGCGACATGCGGCTCGAATCAAGGCTGCCGTCTTGTGCTGATGAATGAGCTCAAGCCGCTCTCGTGTGTCGGCGCCGGGCTCAAAGCCGCCCAGCGTGTCGTAAACTTGCCCGGCGATCATCGCGGTGGTTGCCCGGGCCAGCTCAGCCGCCAATGCAACGCGCTGCGATGCCTCCAGAGTCGCTTCGCTGATGAACTCAAACGCTAGCGACATCATCACGTCGCCGGCGAGGATCGCCATTGCTTGCCCCGCATGAATGTGCAGCGTCGGCTGACCCCGCCGCAGATCGTCGTTATCCATCGCCGGCAAATCGTCGTGAACCAGGCTGAAGGCGTGGATCAGCTCAATCGCCGCCGCGGCCGGCAGCGCGTCCTTCATCGACCCTCCAACCGCCTCGCAACACAGAACTGCCAGCACCGGCCGGAGCCGCTTGCCCCCCCCAAGCGCTGAATACCGCACGGCCTCGCGAAGATTCTCTGGTATTCGCGCTTCGGCCAGCCGATTGTCCAGGTCATCTTCGAAACGAGCGACAATTCGCTCCAACGGATCCGAAGAAGCCCGTTGGGGCGACGTTGTCCCTGAAATATGGCTGATGGTCCGGCTCACGGGTGGATTGTATCGGCAAATAATGCCGCAGGAGTGCTGACTATCGGTCCGAATGTGAGAGCGCTGGTGCTGACGGCGTTTGGCGTGCAAGAGCGACAGTCTGCATACGATTGGGGACCTCGGAAACAAGGAAGGACCGATGCGACACATGTGGTCTTTGGGCTCGAATCCAGTGCGCACCATGTTCTCAGCCGGGTTGATTGCCGCCTGGTGCTGTGGCGCCGCGGGGGCACAACCTGCCGACGCGCAACCTGCTGAGCAGAGCAACCAGTCTCAGCCCTCGGTTTCACGTCCTCGCCACTTGCGCCTGAGCGAAGAAAAGGGGCGGTCACTGGCGCTTCAAATCGCCACCACTGCGTTCAAGCGTCCCGACGGCGCCGGCCCGACAATCGCGCTGGTCGGTGTCGCGCACATAGCTGATCGATCTTTCTATCGCGCCGTTCAGGATATTCTCGACCAGCATCAGCTTGTGCTCTACGAGTCGGTCAAGCCGCCGGGCACAAGCGGGGCCGGTGGCGAAACGCATCAGGAGCGGCTTGAAAGCACCAAGGCCGCCATGCGATTTCTTGGCAGCGTGATCGAAGCCCATCGCGCCCAGACGCACGAATACCCGCCCAACCTGGAGGCGCTGAGGGCTTTCGCCGCGGCAGAGAACCCGAGGTTGACGAAATTCCTCGAAGCCGCGATCCGTGATGCATGGGGCAACCAATTCGTCTATCTACCAGAGGCGAAAGCAGAAGCACACCCTCCCGAGGGCGAAGCAGCGCAGCCGGCCTTCCAGCTCATCAGCCTCGGTTCGGACGGCCAGCCCGCCGGCGAGGGCGAAGCACAGGACATTCACTTTGATGAAACTCCATCACCTGACCTTCTGAGTCATGACGACAACCTTCAGCAACAGCTGGCCGATGCGCTTGGCCTTGAGTTCCAGCTCCAGGCGCTCTCGTACGAGAAGGACAATTGGCGCTGCAGCGATATGGCGATGGACGTCCTGAGCCGCCGCCTTCAGGATAAGGGCATTGATTTTGACGTGGTCGGCGGCACCCTGGCCGGCTCGTCGTTGCCCGCGCAGATCATCAAGCTGCTCCTGGGACTGATCCGATTTGCCGACAGCTTCCTTGACGGAGCCATTGCCGACACCTTCAAGGTTGTCATGATCGAAATGCTGGCAGATGAAACCGTGATGGACCAGGCCCTGGAGCAGCTGGGCCCCGGATTCGGCGAGGTCATCGTCAATGATCGTAATCAAATCGTGATCGACGATCTCAAGAAAGTCATCGAGCGCGAGCCCGATATCAAGTCGGTGGCAGTGCTCTACGGCGCCGCGCACATGCCGGACCTGACCGAGCGACTATGCAGCCAGCTGGGCTATGCCGCCGCCGACGAGCAGCAGTGGGTGACCGCGATCGAGGTTGACTTCCGACGCTCAGCGGTGTCGGCCAATGAAATCGACCGTATCCGCGCCATGGTTCGGCAGATGATGCGTCAGCAAATGCGCCGAAACTGATCTTCCCAATTCACGGGCACTGGGCGTGCTGATAGGTCGCCGATGTCGCGCCGTTGATCCAGCGCCGCTGATCGACGAGCTGGCTCAGCGATTGCGTATCGGTATGCCCATCGGCCCACAGCACGGCCATCGCGCCGGTGTAGCGACCCAGCGGAACGTACGCGTTCGGCGTGTTTACAATCACCGAGAATGAGCGATCGCCTGAGTGCGGCGTCCATTGTGCCGTATTTCCCAGGAACGGACCGGTCACCAGGTGCGCCCCAGGCGTGTCAGCCGGCAGTTTGTGATACAAATACACCGGCAGCGAGCCGTCAAACTGGGTCGACGAGCAGAATGTCACCGTTTCCGTCGATCGACTGATCTGCGGAATGGTCAACGGAATGCTCACGCCCATGTTGTCGGTTGTGTCGCAATGGTTGTAGAAATCGTGCTTGGGAATCTGCATATTGCCGATGTTGTGCATGCGCCAATAGCCGCCAAGGTAGTATCCGTTGTAGCCAAACGAAGGCTGCAACGCGACTTCCTCAGCCTCTGAGACCAGCTCGAACACGCTCTCGTCGGACTCATCGGCATACCCATGAACCATCTCATGGCTGTGATCGAGCAATGGCAACAGTCGCCATGTCCACGGGCCCGCGATGTTCGGCTCAGACAATCCGTAGGTCGGAGCGGGAGGGATCGCCTTGCTTGCCATCGCCGGCGTCTGGATTGGATACTCGTACTTCACCCCCCATCCCTGCGATACGCCTGAGACCGGCATCGCCTGAACAGCCACCTCCAGATACCCCGGCAGCGCCGCGTCGTCATTTCCGTTGGAGTACATCTGCCAGGCATTCCCCACCTGTCGCAAACTGTTGATCTCGCTGGTCTTGAGGTTTCGTTTCCGCACGCCATTCAACGTTGGCATGAGCAGACCCACCAACAGGCCGATGATCGCCACCACCACCAGCATTTCGACGATCGTGAACCCCTGCGCGCGCTTGGAGGACGTTCTCATTGGGCTCTCCTTGGCTGTCTTGGTGAGATGGGCCGCACCAGAAGTGACATGGGACTATACGCCAAAATCGCCTACATGATGCGATGGACCCATGAGACCGGCTGGATACTGCATTTGCCCAACGGCAATCACGGGATTGGGGCTGCGGGATCAGAGGTAAACGGCGGTTCGTTCCGCAGCCGCCTGCCGATATCGACCAGAAACCTTACATCATGCCCGGCGAGCCCATGGGCCAGGCTCATTGGATTGGCCAGCCACCACGGGTCACGGCCGGGTGGCGCGCTGTTCGCCTCGCCGACAATCATGTCCCCAAGGCGTGCATAGGGAATGATCTGGTAGTCGCACTCGGCTGCGTTGAGGCTGCGCAAGAACTGCGACCCCATGCGCATGTCGACAGCACGCGGATCCAGCGGCGAAATCCAGGCGAAGTTTGCCCCGCGATGAGGCGTGCTAATGGTGAATAGCCGAGCGATCCGCAGGCGCCGGTCCACGCCACCGTTGCCTGTACGCTCCGCGGCGGCATGCCGTGCGATGATTCCCCCCATCGAAAACGCGACCACATCGACTTCAACAGTCCGATCTGGATCCGGCGCTCCGAAGGCTCGATCGACTGCGTCGATAACCTTCCGCGCGCAATGATCGAACGTATGAATCTGGAAAAACGATAGAGAGAGGATCTTCGAATCGTCGGTTGTGATCCCGCGAAGCTTGCCCTTGACGTGGCTGGTCACAATGCCTGGGTCATAGATCCCGCCTAAGACAATTACGGGGCGCTCAAGCGGCTTGGGATTAGCCTCCATGTCGCGCCACGCCGCCTCGGCCTCGGTCATCGATAGCGCAAAGGAAGGATTCAGCGGCTGATCGCCTGAACAGCCGGCCAACGCCGTCAGCACGAAAAAAATGCCGGCGCGCAGCCAGGCGGATTGGACCATTCCCCTCTTCATCGCCTTGCTTCGACGCCTGCTTGCGGCCTGAATAACCCGCGCCTCGGAAGCGGTGATGGTGGATCTGTTGTAAAGGGCTGCTCGCCGCGCAAACGCCGGGCGATGTCGGCGATGATGCGCGGATCGTCGTTGGCGCACAGGTGCGAAGAAGTGAACGGCGCGCTCGCCACCCACCACGGCGTTTGACCCATCAAAGCCGCATTCCTCTCCCCAATGACATAGTCCGGAACGCAGACGTACGCGACCACTTCATACGTCGGCGGGAACCCGACATTGATTCTGTTCAGAAAATCTGAACCCGCTCGCATGTCAACGACCCGGCGATCGATGGTGGGAGTGACGGCCAGAGAAGCGCCCCGGTGTGGCGTGCTGATGGTGAACAGACGAGCGATATTGAGGCGCGGTCGTTTTGCCGCAAGTTCGCTTGGCATATTCGCGGCATGCCGCGCGATGAGTCCTCCCATTGATGTGGCGACTACATCCACTTCGATCGTCTGGTCAGGCTCGCCGCCCGGAAACGCCTTCTCAACCGCTTCAACCAGGCGCTGCGCGCATCGATCGAAATCGTAAACCCCGCAAAAGCACACGCTGATGACCTTCCGCTCGCCGCCGCAGGTCTCCGCAAGGGCCGCGGCCAGAGACTCGGCCCCATCGCCGGGATCAAGGATGCCTCCAACCACCACCATCGGTCGCTCAAGTGCTCCAGGCGACCGCTTCATGTCATCGATGGCTCGCTTGGCGTCGACTACCTTCAACGGAAAAGACGGATTCAGCGGCTGGTCAGCCGAGCAGCCAAGTAGCACGTGACATGAAAGACACCACGCGGTGAATCGACGACATGAGGAGCAAAACAGCCTGATATCGATCGTCATGGCGTTGAACTCGTCTGCGGCTGAATCCCTGATGGCATGCTGCGCGTCATCGTATCGTACAAATCGCGCACCGCCTTCAAATAGGCTTCACTCGCCGCGACGTTGCGTCGAGCCATCACCGTCCGGGCGACATCGATGAATTTTTCCAGCCTGTACGTCCGGCCTTGCGACGCCTCATCGGTCAACCACGCGAATCGAGGAACGCACGTCGGCGGCGGCGCTGTGGTGGCGATCATCGAACCGGTCCCAATCACCGTCCCCGTCATGATTCGCGTCAGGATCGCGAACTTGGTGTGGTCGCCGACGATCGCGCCCAGAAACTGCATGCCGGTGCGCAGCCGCGGCCCGCTGGGCTCCAGCCGCATCACCACCTCGCCGTAGGTGTTCAGCAAGTTGCTGTTGGTCGTGCCCGCTCCGACATTCACCCACTTGCCCACCCAACTGTCGCCCAGATGACCTTCGTGCGACTTGTTTGAAAACCCCTGAAAAATCGTCCCACCGATCTCGCCTCCCGCCTTGCACCACGATCCGATCACGGTGTTGGCCTTGATGTGCGCTCGATCGATGATCGTCGCGTCCGGCCCGATGGAGCATGGCCCGCACAGAATCGCGCCTGGCCGCACCGTCGCCCGCTCGTGAATGACGATCGGCCCGCGCTCGGCATCCAGCGTCACGTTCGGGTAGACCCGCGCCGTGGGGTGAATTTCGATTGGATGGCTCCCGACAACTGCCGCGACATCCCCGGGAATCTGTGCCTCGGCGATGCGAACGGTCAGAATGTCGCGTGGAATCGTCTGGGCGATGCACCCCAGCACGTCCCACGGGAACCTGTACAGCACGCGCTGCGCAACCTCCATCCGCTGCACGCGCTCATGAAGCTGGCCGGTTGTCAGGAAGTACTCGGCATCAGCCCGTCGCAGCAGCGCGCACACGACATGCCCCGAGCTCTGCTCGATCATCGCTTCGCCGGTCCGCAGCGCAACGCTGAAATCCGGAATACCCCAACGGCCGTTCACGCAATGAATGATTTCTTCGTTTGGAAGTCGGTTGACCGGTGCGTTGGCGCGCTCCGCCACCAGGGCAGCCAGACGCTCCGGCGCCCAGTATCCGGCCAACATTCGCGGCCGCAGCGCCGCGATCCGCCCCGCGGTTGTATACATGCCCGTGCGCACTTCGAACGAAGCGCGCAAGTCCGTCATCGGGCCAAGCTGGCCCAGCCCGTCATCGAAGACGACTATCCGATGCATGAGCTAAGCATAAACCCTGGCGCGATAAAACGCATGCCGACCTCACGCTTCGGCGCGCACGCGGCGCCACATCCCCGAGTGAAACCCCCA
>JAKEEP010000154.1 GCA_022616475.1 Phycisphaerales bacterium
CAACAAGATCACGGCTTGTCTGGATGCGATGGGGTAGCGGACGATCAGAGTCCGCGCTGGTTGAATTTCGTGCGAATCAACTCAAAATGCCGTCACTACCCATTTACGTCGAGATTCGCATCCGCGGCGCGATGGATGAACTTTGGCGGCTGACGCAGACCCCTCACCTTCATGAACAATGGGACCTGCGGTTCTCGCAGATCGAGTATTTGGCGCGCCCTGATCCGGCGCAGCCGCAGCGGTTTCTGTATGCAACCCGCATTGGCTTGGGCATGCGAATCGCCGGCGAGGGTGAATCCGTTGGCGAGAACAACGGCCCGGCTGGGCGCGTCTCGGCACTCAAGTTCTGGTCAGACGACCCGAAATCGCTCATTCGCGAGGGGTCGGGGTATTGGAAGTACGTGCCGAGCGAAGGCGGCATTCAGTTTCTGACGCGATACGACTATCGCACGCGCTTCGGCGCCCCCGGAAGAATCATCGATCGATTGCTGTTCCGGCCGGTTCTGGGTTGGGCAACAGCGTGGAGCTTCGATCGCCTGCGTTTGTGGATTGAGCGCGGAATTGATCCGGCGGCGTCGATGCAGCGGTCGATGATTCATGCGGTGGCCCGCATCGCCGTTGCCCTGATCTGGATTTATCAGGGGTTGGTTCCGAAGCTGTTGTTCATGGAGCAATCGGGCGAAATCGACACGATGCGCGGCTTCGGCCTTTCTACGGGGCATGAACGGGCGTGGCTGGCCGTGGCCGGAACGATCGAATTCGCTTTCGGGCTGATGTTCCTGATTTGGTGGCGTGCGCGCCGATTGTTCCTGGTGAACGCCGTTGTGATGATTCTGTTGGGAATTGCGGCGGCCGTCAGCACTCCCAACCTCTTTGTCGAGCAGTTCAACCCGTTCACGCTGAATCTGGCCATGGTCGCGCTCTCGATTGTCGGTTGGGTGGCCGCGAAGGATTTGCCGACGGCGCGCAACTGCCTTCGGCGGGAGATCAAGCCCAATCCATGACTTCGATCTATCAACAAGTGCTGGGCTCGGATTTCAGCCGCCTCAATCCGCAGATTCAGAAGAGGTTTGGCTTTTGTAGCGATGACAACATCGCCGCGATCGGTCGCGGCGTGATGGATGAAGTGTGGCGCGGCCGGTTCTACACCCTGCCGTTTCTGTACATCGGCACGTGGCGGCGGATCATGTTTCCCGAGTACGGAACGAACGTGCCGTTCACGATCGAGAATTACGCGTATCGCGACTCCTTCGGCCGCGAAACGGTGACCTGGGTGCGCACCTTCGAGGTGCGCAAGCGGCGGCGCTTCGACGCGACGATGATCCATAGCCACCAGCGCGGGCGGATCGTCGATTACCTCGGCTCGCATCAGCATTTGGCGGTGGACATCGACATCAGCGTGGCCGACAACGGCGGGTTGTGCTTGCGCTCAGGCGCGCAGCGCTTCTACGAAGGACCAATCGCCTTTAGCTTTCCCATGATCTTCTCCGGCGTCGCCGAAGTCTGCGAATGGTTCGATGACGACACCGGCAAGTTCCGCATCAGCGTCGAGGTGCGCAACAAGACCTGGGGTCCGCTGTTCGGCTACCGCGGATCTTTTGACGTCGAGTGGAAGCCGTGCGCTCCCGATCAAGTGCCCGCGCACGTCAAGCCGCTGCGCGAAGAGCGCCGCGAATGAGCAAACACAAAGAACCCGGCTACACAACAGATCGTACGACCACGCACCTCGATCGTTCACGATTGTTGTCAACAAGTCCCAATCGTACTTTTGCTTGAAAGCGATGTGACCAATGCCCAACACCGGCAAGAGCTGCGCGGTTGATCGACCGGTTGCGCGAACTTCAGGAGAATGGACTGACTATTTTCAGGTGAATCGCCAGAGCCTGGCGCCCATGCCTAATCCCGCCGATCACCTTCCGGATCACGAGCGCCAGCTCATCGCGAAATCCATCGCGGAGTTTCAGCTTGGCGAAAGCTCCGAGGGCAAGCATCTCATACGAGCTGCCAAGGCCTACGCGAAGCGCCACAGCGACCCCGACTACGTCGTCGCGATCGGTCTGTTCATCGCCGAAGAGAACCGGCACGCGCGCGATCTGGGCCGGTTCATGGACAGCCACGGCATTGAGCGAAATCGGCGGACAATCGCCGACGCAATCTTTCGCCAGCTGCGCCGGCTAGCCGGACTGGACACATCGATCAGCGTTCTGGTCACCGCCGAGATCATCGCGCAGGTGTATTACCGCGCGCTTCGCGACGCGACCGGTTCGCCCGTCCTCAAAGCCTTGTGCCGGCAGATCCTGCGCGATGAAAAGGCGCACGTTCAATTTCAGTGCGAGCGCCTGGCAATCATTCGGCGAAAGCGCGGAGCGGCATTCAACCTCTGGAGCAGAACGCTGCACCGCCTGCTCATGATCGGCGCGATCCTGGTGGTGTGGCACAACCATGGGCCGGTCCTGCGCGGTGCGCGGTTTTCGTTTCGCGGCTTCACCAGGAACACGCTTCGATACGCCGAACGCGCCTTCCGCATCGCGCTGCCCGGCCGATACTCCTGGCCGGACGCGGCCGTCGCGGCGGCCCCGGAACATTCGTGGAATGCCCAGCAACCGGTTGCCTAGGCTCGCGCGGCGGACCAAGATGCTGGAGGCATGGGCAACATCGAGGATCATCCGATTCTGCTATTCGACGGCGTCTGCAATCTGTGCAACGGCATCACCCAGTTTGTCATTCGGCACGATCCGCCGCCGGGGAGATTCCGCTTCGCGGCATTGCAGTCCGAGGCTGGTCAGCGCCTGCTGCAGGAGCACGGTTTGCCGACGGATGATCTGGATTCGTTCGTGATGATCGACGCGCGCGAAGCCGCAGGCAGCGGAAACTCGCGAACCCCCGCAAACGCCAAGGCACTGCCACGCGCGTATGTTCGATCAACGGCAGCCTTGCGCACCTTGAGAACGCTTGGGTTTCCCTGGTCGCTGATGTATATCTTCGTCATCCTGCCGCGGCCGATTCGCGATGCGATCTACGATTGGATCGCCCGCCACCGCTACCGCTGGTTCGGCAAGCGGGATGCGTGCATGATGCCCACGCCGGAGATTCAGTCTCGATTTCTCAACGAATAGGGGCTCGCGACACTCGCGCTCGCCTACCGGCTCGCGGCTAAACTGCCCTCTTATGGCGGTGAGCGCGGTGGCTGAGCCCCAATCATTTTCTGATCCGGTCGCGATCTTGAATCGCGCGCTGCGCGCCGCCATCGTCAAGGCGCTGGGCGAAGAGCACGCCGACATCGATCCGGCCATCCGCGCCATCCAGAATCCGCAATTCGGCGACTACCAGGTTAACGTCGCCATGGGTCTGGCCAAGCAGCTTCCAGGCAGCGGCAATCCGCGCCAGCTGGCAGCGAAAATCCTCGCAGCCGCACCCCCGGAATTAGGCGACATTGCCGACAAGCTCGAAGTCGCCGGCCCCGGCTTCATCAACATCCGACTCAAGACCGAAGCGCTGGGCCGCTTTCTCCAAGCCATGGACACAGCCCAGCTCGGCGTGCAGCGCGAGACCGACACGCACCCGATCGCGATCGACCTCTGCGGCGTCAACGTCGCCAAGCAAATGCACGTCGGCCACCTGCGCTCGACCATCATCGGCGATTCGCTGGCGCGCGTGCTCGA
Organism: Phycisphaerales bacterium; assembly: GCA_022616475.1. Classification (GTDB taxonomy): domain Bacteria; phylum Planctomycetota; class Phycisphaerae; order Phycisphaerales; family SM1A02; genus JAKEEP01. The sequence goes on from JAKEEP010000154.1 coordinate 3,663, forward strand.
GCGCCGCGGCCGGCGCGTGCTCCGCGAAAATCACCTGGGCGATTGGGGGCTGCCCATCGCGATGGTCCTGCGCGAGTTGCGAGAGAAACGAGTCAATCTCGATGCCCTCCAGCTCGACGATCTTGATCGCGCCTATCGCGACGCCCAAAAGAAGGCCGAGAACGATGAAGCCGCGCTCGAAGCCGCCAAGAAAACCCTCGTCAAGCTCCAGAACAACGACCCTGCCCTCGTGCGCGACTGGCACAAGCTCATCGATTGCACCATGCGCGCCGTCTACGAGAGCTTCGATCTCCTGAGCGTCAACCTCGGCCCCGAGAACAACCGCGGCGAATCGTTCTACCGCGACCGCCTTCCGGGCGTCGTTGATGCGTTCGTGCGCTCCGGCATCGCGCATGAAGATCAAGGCGCCATCATCGTCCGATTCGACGATCGCGAGCGTCCCCTCATCATTCGAAAATCCGATGGCGGCTACCTCTACGGCACCACCGACCTGGCCGCTGTGCGCTATCGCGTGCAGGAACTCGGCGCCGATCGCGTTATCTATGTCGTCGATGCCCGGCAGCGCGATCACTTCCGCGATGTGTTCGATGCCGCGCACAAGATTGGTTGGGATCGAACCAAGGATGGCGCGCGTGCCGAGTTGATTCACGTCGGCTTCGGCTCGGTGCTGGGCGCCGACCACAAACCGCTCAAGACCCGCAGCGGCGAGAACGTTACCCTCAAAACGCTTCTGGTCGAGGCGATCGCCCGCGGCGTGGCCGAAGTCACCAAGCGCGCTGAAGATCCAACCGCGCCCACGCATGGCTTACCTGAAAGCGACCTTCAAGCCATCGGCAAGGCGGTCGGCATCGGCGCTGTCAAGTTCGCCGATCTCTCCAACGATCTCGTGCGCGACTACGAGTTCAACCTCGATCGAATGGTCGCATTCGAAGGCAGGACCGGCCCGTATCTGCAATACGCGCACGCGCGGGTGTGCTCGATTTTCGCCAAGGCCGGCATCGGAATGCACGGTGCCGGCGCTATCAGAAGTGACTTTCGAATCGTCGAGCCAGCTGAACACCGCCTGGCGCTGGCGCTGTTGAAATATGGCGGGGTGGTCGCCGATGTCGCGCGCACTCTCGAACCGCATCGCCTGTGCACCTATCTTTATGACCTTGCCGACGCCTATAGCACGTTCTATCAGGAATGCCCCGTGCTCAAGGCCGATGATCCGGCGACCCGTCAAGCGCGCTTGCGATTGTGCGATCTGGTGCGGCGGGTGCTCGCCGACGGTTTGGGGCTGCTGGGCATCGACGCTCCGCGAAGGATGTAACACGCTGAGGATGAGATGACCTCCAATCGAAACACGAGTAACAAACCGGGTTCACAATCGTCGTCACCACCGCGGCAACCGAATGCGCAAGTCGCCGCCCCGACTGAAACTTCGGCCTTGCCGTTGCTGCCAGTCGGAGCTGTGTTCCTGCTGGTCAGCCTGGGCGCGGCCGGCATTCTTGCCTGGTCGCACTTCAGCGGCTTGAGCGCGCCCGGATGCGGGGTCGGCAGCGCCTGCGACAAAGCAGCACGAAGCCTCTGGTCGCTGTCGGGAGTCGCCTATTTCGCCGCGCTCCTGGCAGGCTGGCTGGTCGGACGCGGGCGCGTCGATGCGAATTTCAAATGGATCGTCCGCGGCGGCGTGCTCATTTCCCTCTTCCTTGTGGGATCGATGCTGGCGACCAGCCTGTGGTGCCAGTACTGCCTGGCCGTGCACGCGGGGAACCTGGCGTTCTGGCTGGTGGTCGAGAAATCGCCGACGATCGCCGCCACCAATCGCCGGCTGGTCGCGATCACCGTCAGCGCATTTGCCCTTGGCGCTGCCGCCCTCGGATTGGCCGAAACCCTCACGCGACAATCGGTATCCGAGCAGCGCGCTGTTGAGCTGGCCCAGACCACCCAGCAGATCATCGAGAAGACCTCCGCCGCCGCGGCAAACAACGCCGTCGCAGGCGACGCACCGGCCGCTTACTCGCCCGAAGGTGGATTCACCGGCCGATACCTGCTCGGCCCGCCCAACGCCCCCATTCGACTGGTCATCATCTCCGATTACCAATGCAAGGATTGCTTCGACATCGAACAGCAAATGCACGCGCTTCTGGCCCGGCGCGATGACATCTCACTGTCCGCTAAGCACTATCCGTTTTGCACCGACTGCAACAAGTATCTGGGCCAGGCCAACATGCACAAGAACGCCTGCTGGGCGGCGCGGGCCGCCGAGGCTGCCGGAATCCTCGCCGGCAACGAAGGCTTCTGGAAGATGCACCGCTGGCTCTTCTATCGCGGCGGCTCGTTCACCGATGCCGAGCTGACCGCCGCGCTGCCGGCCCTCGGTTTCGACCCGGCAACCTTCCTTCCAACCATGCAAAGCCAACGCACGCTCGATCTCGTGCAGGCCGACATTGAAGAGGCGACCGCGTTGGGATTGCACTTCACGCCCATGATCTTCATCAACGGCGTGGAGCTGCGTGGGTTCATCAACAATCCCACAGCGCTGAGCCGAGCGGTTGACGCCTTGGCGGCGACCAATCCTCAACCGGGCAGCCCCGATCAGGACCAACCCGCGCTCGCTGTGGAGAAGACGATCGGCGATTGGCGATTTCAGCCCGTCCTGTCGATGCCCGATCATCCGCCTACCTGGCCCCTGGGGCCCGACGATGCCAAGGTGAAAGTCGTGGTGTGGACCGATGTTCAATTTGCGATGAGCGCCGAGTTGGATCAAGTCATACGACAGCAGATGGCCAGCCACGGCGACATCCAGTACACGTTTCGCACCTACCCGATGGATAACGCGTGCAACCCGTATACGAAAGTGGCGCGTGTTTCTCCCGCCTGCTGGGCGGCCGCCGCGGGCGAGGCGGCCGGGCTTCTGGGCGGAGGCGAGGCCTATTGGAAAATGCACGACTGGCTCCTGTCCCACCAGAAGGAGCTGAACGATGCGGCCTTGCGGGCAGCCGCGCCCGAGCTTGGCCTCGATGCCGATGCGCTGATCGAGATGATGAACTCCGATCAGGTCAAAGGGATATTGATGCAACAGTGCGAATCGGCATCATCGCGGATCAGGAAGGGCATTCCGACGGTGTACGTCAACGGCAAGTGGGTCGCGCGATGGAAGATTGAAGGCAAGGTCGTTCTGCCCGACATCCTCGACCAGGCCCGCCGCCACTGATTGCCAAGCCGCCTCCGCACCCGTTTAGCGGGCGGGCTTGCCCGCCTTGTCCATGATTCACCGCCGTCGTCGTGAGCGGCGCAAGAGCAAGCCTGCAATCGAAACAAATGCAACTCCGGCAGGCGCAGGAACCGGCAGGCCAAAATGCACTGTGTCGATCGACACGCCTCCCGACGGATCGATGAGAAGAGCGCGGTCGAAATGCTGCGTTGAGATCAAACCGCCAAAGAAGCCGACGCCCGCGCCACCAAAGGCATTGCTTACATAAATCAGCGAATCATCCGCATACAGCTCGATTACCAGTAGCCCAGGAAAATGGACGCCAATAGATGTTCTGGGCTGATCGAACTCGAGCGTAATCGGGCCGAAAAGGCTTGTCGCACCCGCGCCATCGATCACGTATGCCGAACTGTTCAGGATAAAGTCGTTCCCATCCGGGAAAGTCACGCCCAAGTTGGCATACTGATCGCTCAACAAGGTGCCTTGGGGATACTCCAGAAAGGTAATAGTCTGCGATTGCTCCAATCCCCCGATTGCGGCAAACCATTCGGAACGGTTCGTGTACTCGACAACCTGAGCGCGGGTTGGACTGCCGAAGCTGATTGTTCCAAACACAGCCGCAATGTGAAGTGATGTCCATCTCATGACGTATCCCTCTCGTGGCGAAGCATCCGTGGCCGATTCCTCGGCCACGGATCAACTCTACCCCAGATCATTGCGCAAGCAAGGCGAATAATGCGATCAGTTTCGCTTCGTCGCTTTCCCCTTGCAGGGCCGCGATGATCTGCTCATCCGTGATCTCGCCGTTGACGATGGCATCATGCCCGCCAGAGTCCAGCCAGAAGCCCATGAGTTCTTCATCCATCGGCGCAGCCACCGGCGGCTCGCCCCCGCCAGCCATGAGCGATTGGCTCCCGCCTCCATCGCAGCCAGTATCGCCGCAGGTTCCAAAATGGCTTGCCACCGCCTGCCGGTCGAGCGTGCTGACTTGGCAATCATCGTTCACATCCCACCAGCAGATTGCCGATGTTGGGCATGCCCCATCGTGGCTGATGACGGCCAGGTAGTCGGTGGTGTTCACCGCGCCATCTTGGTTCACGTCCCATCGACACTCGCCAAAGGGAACCAGCAGCAATGCATGAGTTTGCAAGCCTGTTTGCGACGCATCATCGCCCCAGGCAATAATCCAGCCGCAATCGTTGATGTCATGTGCTTGCATGATGTCCCAATTGGAATCGCTGCAACCGGGAATGACATAGTTGGGATGGCCAGAGTCATTCAGGTTGGTCACCGTCCATGTAGAAGATGGTTTCTCCCACAGCAGAGCTTTATCTGCATCGTCGTTCCATCCAACGACCTGGGTGCTCGAATGATTGTTGACCGCTTCGGCTCGACTCTGCTGCCCCGATTGCCCGCTCGGCATCGTGTTGCCAAGATTCGTCAACGATCCCACAGAATTCCAATACAGCGCGCGCCGCGTCGGGCAATTCGGATTGTTAGGGTCATACCCCCAACCCGCTGCCGCCCCCGTATCGTTCATGCCGCGCCCTTCCGATGACGCTTCGCCCAGATC
>JAKEEP010000005.1 GCA_022616475.1 Phycisphaerales bacterium
GCCGACATCGCGCCGTTCGGCGGTGATGGGTCCGTGAATGTGAGCGACCTCCTGATGGTCATTGAGCTGTGGGGGCCTTGCTTCTAACTCAGTAACGTTGCATCGGCGCGGGGCGGCTGCTGTACAAGGAGCCGTGTTCGGGCGGATGAAGACCGCGCGGTCGAGCCACCATGGATCAGGAATCAACGCCTTCAACGCCGACCGAGCGTCCTGCGCGTTCAGGGGCTGCGAGGTTAGTGCGCGCATCGATTCTGGTCAACGAAGGCGAGTGGCCGGCGCTGTTGCTTTCGGTGGCGTACTTCTTTCTCTTGTTGCTGAGCTACTTCATGCTGCGGCCGGTGCGCGATGCGATGGGAATCGCGCGCGGAACAGACGACCTGCCGTGGCTGATGAGTGCGACGCTGATCGCGATGCTGGCGGTGAACCCGCTGTACTGGTGGCTGGTGGCGCGCATGCCTCGCCGAACGTTCATTCCGGCCGCCTATCGAGTCTTCGGCGCCAGCCTCGTGATCTTCTACCTGCTCTGGATGTGCATGCCGGAGCAACGCACGCGCATCGGGCACGTGTTCTTCGTGTGGTTGAGCGTGCTCAATCTCCTTGTGGTTTCGATCTTCTGGTCGTTCATGGCCGACATGTTTCGGACCGACCAGGCCAAACGGTTGTTTGGCTTCGTGGCGGTGGGGGGCACGCTGGGCGCGGTGTGCGGGGCCTACGCGACGGGCCGGCTTGTTGGAGGATTCGAGCTTGGCAGTTGGCCTATCAAGGTGGAGCCGATTTCGATGCTCTTGATCGCGATTGTTCCGCTGGAGCTTGCGGTGCAGTGCGTGAAGCGGCTGTCGCGGTTGACTGGATCGGCCACGGTGGCCGACGCGGTGGTGCGCTTGCCGCCGCGCGAGCCGGGCCCGGGAATCTGGCAAGGCATTCAGCTGATCGCGGGTTCGCGCTATCTCATGATGATCGCGTCGTACGTCATGATCTATGCGATCACCCTGACGATTCTGTATTTGGAAGTGAACAAGGCGATCGAGCGAACCTATCCGGACCCGGCGGCGCGTACGGAAGCCTTTGCCGATCTTGATTTCTGGTCGCAAATCGCGACGCTCTTGCTGCAAGTGTTCGTGACATCGCGCGTCATTCGATCGGTGGGCGTGGGAACGACGCTGGCGATCTTGCCGGCGGTGACGCTGCTGGGGTTCGCGGCGATGCTCTTGCATCCGGCGGTGTGGGTGGTCTTTCTGTTCCGGGTTGTGCGCCACTCGACGCATCATGCATTCGACAAGCCGGCGCGCGAGATTCTGTTCACGCGGCTGGGAGCGGATGAAAAATACAAGTCCAAGGCGTTCATTGACACATTCATCTACCGGACCGGTGATCAGCTTGGCGCCTGGCTGCCTAAATGGATTGCCGCGGTGGAGCTCGCCGTTTACGTCCTGGCAATTCCGCTGGCGATCGTGTGGATGGTCTTGGGGGTCGCACTGGGTTTGGGGGTGAGAAAGCCCGGCACGGCATCGAAGTCGAATCTGGAGTCGACCGGCAGGACCGAGGCTGGTGAGCCAGTTACGATACGCCACGGAAGTTCATACTCGGGGTGATCGTGTTCCAGGTTGGAGTGGAATAAAGGACCGCGGCGCGGCGTTGCGGTGGTGGTGTCGCTCAACGGCCCGAATCGGTTCTATTGTTGTCTAGAGGAAATCACTGTGATGATGCGACCGAGACTAAAGAGGCCGAGTGTGTGTTGGATGGCGGCGCCGATATGGCTCGCCGTACTGCTCAGTGCAGCGGCGGCTGTCGCCCAGGGACCTCCGCCCACGCCGGTGCGGGTTGACGCTGCGCGAAAAGAAATGGTGCAGGAGCGGCGCATGGTGACGGGCGAATTGCGGCCGATGCGCCAAGCGCGGGTGGCGACCGAGGAGCCGGGCCTGGTCCAGGAGCTTGCGGTTCAGGAAGGCCAGGCGGTCAAGCGAGGCGACGTTCTGGCGCGATTGAACCGCCAGCGGCTGGAAATCGAATTGCTGAACATCCAGGCGCAGGAGAAGGTTGCGGCAGCCGAAGTTCAGGAGCGGCAGGCTGAAGCCGCGTGGCGGCAGCGCGATCTGGAAACCTATCGCAACCTCTCGCAGCGGCAGGCGACCAACCCCAAGGAACTCTACGACGCCGAGGCGCAGTCTAACATCGCCTCGGCGCGATTGGAGGCGGCGCGACAGCAGATTACAGCGATCCAGGCGCGATCTGAATTAATCGCCAAGCGAATCGCCGACACGAACATCACGGCGCCATTCGATGGAGTGGTGGTGGCCAAGCTGGTTGAGCAGGGAGAGTGGGTGGATGAAGGCGCGGCGGTGGTGCACTTGGTTTCGAGCGGCGAGATTGAAGCGTGGCTCGATGTGCCGCAGCAGTTTGCGGGGGCGATCATCGGCAAGCAAACGACGATCGCCGTCAGTATCGAAGCGACGGGTGCGATGCTCGAAAGCTCGCAGGCCCGCGCGATTCCACAAGTTGATCCCAAGGCGCGGTCGTTTTCATTGATCGTCCGATTGAAGAACGATGATGGCGCGCTGGCCCCCGGCATGTCAATCACCGGATGGGCCCCAACGGGGCGCCGCGGCGAGCATCTGACCATCTCCAAAGACGGCGTGCTTCGCAACGACGTGGGGCCGTATGTGTACGTGGCGCGCAAAACTGCTCCGGACGCGGCGGCGGCCGCGGCGCCTGTCAATATTGAGATTCTCTTTGCGCATCAGGATCGATTTGTCGTGCGCTCGCAGGCCATTGCCCCCGGTGACTTGATTATCGTTGAGGGAAACGAGCGGCTGTTTCCGATGGCTCCGGTTTCGTTCATTGCCGGGCCCGCGGCTGCGGTTGAGGAGCCGGGCGGCGCGGATCCGAACGCCGATGGAAAGCGGGGCGGCCGGTAGATGGACCTGATCCGCGGCGCGATTTCTCAGCCGGTGACGGTGGCGGTTGGCGTGATCCTCACGATCATGGCGGGCCTGGTGGCGCTGTCGCGCATTCCCGTGCAACTGACGCCAAGCGTCGAGGACACCATCATCAGCGTCTCGACGACGTGGGAGGGCGCCAGCCCCAGGGAAATTGAACAGGAGGTCATCGACAAGCAGGAGGAGAAGCTCCAGGGGTTGTCCAACCTTCGATCGATGACCAGCGAAAGCCAGCAGGGCTCCGGCCGGATTCGAATGGAGTTCAACATCGGCACCGATCAGGAAACTGCCTTGCGGCAGATCAGCGACAAGCTGCGTGAAGTTCCTGAGTACCCGCCCGACGTGGATGAACCGATCGTGGAGGCCACGGATTTTCAGAACCGCGATTTCATTGCCTGGATTATTTTCGGGAGCACCGATCCGACGCTGGACATTCGCACCCTGCAGGATTTCGCCGAGGATCGCATTCGGCCGGCGCTGGAGCGAGTTCCGGGCGTGAGCGAGATTGGAGTGCTGGGCGGCTTTGAGCGCGAAGCGCAAATCCGCTTTGATCCGGTATTGCTGGCGCAGCGCGGCATCACGGTCTCGCAGCTTGTGGAGGTGATTCGCAGGACCAACGTCGATGTGTCGGCGGGCGAACTGGCGGACGTCAAATCGAATGTGCGCGTCCGCACCATTAGCCAATACAACAACGTGGAGGATGTTGAGAACACGGTCATTACCTACGGCCAGACCGGCGGGCCGGTGTTGGTGCGGGATGTCGCCGAGGTCGTGGAAACGTACAAAGAGCCCTTCTCGTTCGTGCGAAGCAAGGGCAAGCAGGTCATCGCCATCAACGCCCAGCGCGAAATCGGCTCCAACGTCATTGAGGTGATGGAACGCCTCACGGCCAAGATCGACGAGTTGAATGCGCCTGGGGGGATTCTCGATACGCAGGCACGCAAGATCGGCCTCAACGGCGAACTCACCCTCACCAAGGTGTACGACCAGACTGTTTACATCGATCAGGCGATCGATCTGGTTCAGGAGAACATTTGGGTGGGCGGCCTGCTGGCAGTGATGGCGCTGCTGATCTTTCTGCGATCGTTCCGCTCGGTGGCGATCATTGCCATTTCAACCCCGATCTCGGTGGTTGGCGCGATTGTCGCGATGGTGGCGTTCGGCCGGACCGTGAACGTCATCAGCCTGGCGGGCATGGCGTTCGCCATCGGCATGGTGGTGGACAACGCGATCGTGATTCTCGAGAACATCTACCGGCATATCGAAATGGCCAAGCGGCCGTTTCCGGCTGCTTACGAAGCGACACGGGAGGTTTGGGGCGCGGTGCTCGCCGCGACCCTGACGAATATTTGCGTGTTTGTCCCCATCCTGCTCATTCAGGAAGAGGCAGGACAGCTTTTCCGTGACATCGCGTTGGCGGTGTGTGCCACGGCAGCCCTGAGTTTGCTCGTGAGCGTCACCGTGGTGCCGGTGATGGCAGCGCGAATGCTCAAGTCGATCGACAAGCGCAAGACAACATCACAGAGCGCTCGTTCCGGCGACCACTTCGATGCCAAGCGCCTGCCAACGACGCCATCAAAGGCGAGCACACTGCGGCGTGTCGCGAATGTCCCGCTGCGAGTGATGCGCGTCTTATTTGGCTGGCTCGATCGCCTGCCCGATTGGCTCTCGCGAACGATTTACCGGCTCAGCGGCAGCGTGCTTGCCAGGCTCGCCGTCGTTGTCGGGCTGACCGCGGCATCGCTGCTGGGCACCTACTTCCTGATGCCGCCCTCCGACTACCTTCCCAAGGGCAACCGCAACCTCGTCTTCGGACTGATCATTCCTCCCCCCGGCTACAACCTCAACCAGCAGGAGCAGATCGGCGAGCGCGTCGAAGCGACGATTCGCCCGTTCTGGGAGGCCGGCGACTTGCCCGACGGGTCCCCAGAGAAGCAGCAAGCTCTGGCGGCGCTGCCGGCCGTGCGCGAGTTCGATTTCATGCGCGGCGCACCCGGCGATCCGATCGTTCCGCCCCCGATCGACAACTATTTCTATGTCGCGTTCGATGGAATCATGTTCCACGGCGCCATCGCCGAGGATGAAAACAGGGTGGTTGACATCCCGCCGCTGTTCAACCATGCCACACGCGGCGAGGTGGCACCGGGCATGCTGGCCTTCGCGCATCAGGCGCCGCTGTTCCAGCTGGGCGGCACAACCGGTTCAGCGGTCAAGATTGATTTTGTAGGCGACGACCTGACCTCGGTTTCCAAGGCTGCTTCAACGATCATGATGCAGTTGGGCGCCAAGTATGGGTTTCATACCGTGCAGCCCAGCCCGGGCAACTTCAACACCCCAGGGCCGGAGCTGCAGATCGTTCCCAATCGCGTGCGCTTGGCCGACGTCGGGCTGAGCCCATCTGATCTTGGACTGATGGTGCAAGCGACTGGCGATGGGGCGATCATCGGTGAGTATCGCGTCGGCGGCGAAACCATCGACCTCAAGCTGATTTCCAAGCAAGCCGTCAATCAGCGGCTCATCGAGAATCTCGATGATGCGCCGATGGCGACCCTTTCGGGCCAGGTCGTGCCGCTGCGCACGCTCGCCGAGTAGCACCGAGTCAACAGCCCTCCTCAAATCAATCGCACGGATCGGCAACGCTCGGTCACGCTGGAATTCACGGCTCAGCGCGGCGTGCCCCTCGAGCAGGCCATGACCGAGATCGACACCATGCTCGCCGCGGCCAGGCAAACCGGGAGTATTCCGACGGGTGTGAGCACCGGCTTTACCGGCTCAGCCAGCAAGCTCCAATCGGTGCAGCGATCGCTCCTGGGCGATGGTTCGTTCGTCAGCACCGTGAGCAGCACGTTGTTCCTGGCGCTCATGATCACCTATTTGGTTTTGTGCGTGCTGTTTCAGAGCTTCCTGCATCCGCTGGTCATCATGTTCAGCGTGCCGTTGGCTACGCTGGGCGGCTTTGCCGCGCTGTGGTGCGTGTA
>JAKEEP010000155.1 GCA_022616475.1 Phycisphaerales bacterium
ACGCAGCCAATCCACGTCACCACGGCGTGCGCGGGCCTCGACCTCTCGCAGAAACTCCACGGTTTCCGCTTCATAACACGCCTCGCTCGGATCAGCGTCAGGAACCACCGCTTCAACGCCAACGACCACGATATAACGGTCTGTGCGCACGATCCGATTCCGCTGAACTCGTTTGCCGGGAATTCGCATTGCTTGTTACTCGAAGAAGTGTACGGTGACCAGTTTGGCGATGTCAATGATCACGACATGGGACCAGACAACTTTGACAGCCGTTCCGTCAGCGAGGGTCAGTTCGGCTTCCACCGACGGATTTGGCCGATCGCGCGGTCGCTCGCGCAACGGGTTCGCATGACGGATCCCATCGATAATCTGCCATTCCAATACGCCGCGCTCCTCAAGCCGTTCCGCGGCATGTTCGCTCACCATGTACCGCTGATTCGCCACAAGCTGTCGGATTTTGTCAAACAATTGCGCCAACTGACGAAACCTCTGGATGAGCTCGTGTTCACGCCTTCAATCTCGGGAGTTCGAGTCTCTGGAATCGGTTGTTGAGAACGCCTCTTCACGGCGAAGCCACCCGCGCTTCCAGAACATGAAGAGCATCCCCAGGCCGATCGCCGCCATGACGGCGAGCACGACGGGATAGGCCCATTTCCAACCAAACTCGGGTTGATTCTCGAAGTTCATGCCGTAGACGCCGGCGATGAACGTCAGCGGAATGAAAATGGTCGAGATGATCGTGAGGACCTTGATGATCTGGTTCATGCGATGACTGATGCTGGTCATGTACATCTCGATCAGGCTGGTGCAAAGCTCGCGATACACCTCGACCAGGTCGAGGACTTGCACGGTGTGGTCATAGCAGTCGCGGAAATACAGCCGCGTCTCGTCTTTGATCAGAGGCGAGGTTCCGCGCTGGAGTGAACTGACCGCTTCGCGCAGGGGCCACATGGCGCGCCGGAGCAGGAGCAGATCGCGCTTGATCAGGTGGACGCCCGCAGCGCATGAAGGTTGGGGATTCTCGAGCGTTTCATCCTCGAGCCTTTCGAGCTTGTCGCCGACGGACTCCAGCACGGGAAAATAATCGTCGATCACGGCATCGAGGATGCAGTAAGACAAGTAGTCGGCGCCGGCCTGGCGGATGCGCCCCCGGCCTTCTTTGATGCGAAGGCGAATCGCGTCCAGGCAGTCGCCCGGCCGTTCCTGGAAGGTGATCACGTAATCCGGGCCCAGGAACATGCTCAGTTGCTCGGTGTCGAGCTTCCCATCGTGGCGGTCGATCATCCGCGCGACGATGTACAGGCACTGATCGAACTCATCGACTTTGGGTCGCTGCCCGACGTGCACGACATCCTCCAGCGCGAGCTTGTGCAGGCCGAAGATCTCTCCCAAAGCGCGAATCGTCTCGACGTCGCCCAGGCCATCGACGTTGACCCACGTCACCGGAAGTCGATGAAGCCCCTTGGCGATGTCGCGCGGATCATCGATAGGCTGATCGATGACTTTGTCCGGACCGTACGCGATGACGCGAATCGATGGACGCGGAGCCGAGGGTGAAACTGACAGGGTGCCGGGCGGCTCGTAGAGGGGAGCCGGGCGATCGACGGTCCAGATGGCGGTTTTCTGCGATCTGACTTCGGCGACGGGTTTTGATCGCGACGGCCGGCTCATCGTGCACGGTCCGCCTCAAGGGCCGCGTGCATTCTCGTGAGCAATGCCTTGGCCTGGGTTTGATCGAGCTTGCCGGGTTTCCAGCCGATGCCCAGTCCATCGCGCTCGAACTTGGGAATGATGTGGAAATGGACGTGCATGACGAGCTGGTGCGCCGATGAACCATTGTTCTGGAGCACGTTGTAGGCGGTGGCGCCAGTGGCCTGGAGCACCGCTCGGCAGATGCGAGGCAGAACGCGGCCGATCGCGGCGGCGGCATCGTCGCTGAGCTGATGCAGATGGGCCTTTCGCTCCTTGGGGATGACGAGCGTATGGCCGGGGCTCAGCGGCCCGATGTCCAGAAACGCCAGAACGCGATCGTCTTCGTACACACGATGGCAGGGGATTTCACCTGCGATGATCTTGTCGAAGATGGTCGCCTGGTGCGATTGGTCCATTGTTCAAGTGTACCGCGCCTTGCGATACACTTTGAGTCATGCTCGATCCCAACACCCTGGCACTCGCGGATTTGTTAGAGGAGCTGGTGGGATCGGCGCGCATTGACAGCTTGCTGGCCTCGGCGTTTGAAGAGGATGTTCCCTTCCAGCTTCACGACGTCACGACCAACAGCGTCATCGATCGCGAAGCGTTCGGCGAGGCCGACTTTATCGCTCGCCAAGCGGGCGTAGTCGCCGGGCTGCCGATTGTCAGCCAGTATCTGGAGAACCCCGAGTTCGACGGCGCCTTGGTCTGGAGCGTCGAAGACGGCCGGCAGCTGAAGGCCGGGCAGCGGCTCGGGAAGATCGCGTGCGACATGCGGACCATCCTTTTGATTGAAAGGCCGTTTCTGAATGTCATAGGCTGGCTGTCGGGAATTGCAACGCTCACTCGGCGATACGTTGATGCCGTTTCAGGAACCAATGCGGTCATCTGCGATACGCGCAAGACGACGCCCGGATTGCGCGTGTTTGAGAAATACGCGGTGCGCTGCGGAGGCGGAACTTTGCATCGGCTCGGACTGTTCGATGCAGCCTTGTACAAGGACAATCATCTGGCGGGCATCGCGCCCGACCAACTGGCCGCCTCACTCACCAATGCGGTGGGGGAGGTGCGCGGAAAGAGCGAGTTGCGATTCGTTGAGGTCGAGGTGGACACCCTGGAGCAGCTCCGTCACGTGCTCACGATCAAGGACGGCTTGATTGACATCGTGTTGCTGGACAACATGTTGGTCGAGGAGCTTCAAGAGGCGGTGAGCCTGCGAAACGAGATCGCCCCGGAAATCCTCCTGGAGGCTTCCGGCGGCATCACGCTGGCGAACGTCAAATCCATTGCGAAGACCGGTGTTGATCGAATTTCTGTCGGCGCCATCACTCATTCAGCGCCATGGCTCGATGTGGGCTTGGACTTCAAATCATGACCGCAGCTATTCCATTGGAGCGCTGGCCCGACCATCTGGAAATGGTCATCGCCGGCTCGTGCAAACTGCTGCGGCGGGTGATGGTGCTTCGCCAGACCGATTCCACGCAGGATTCCGCGCGCCGACTGAATGGGAGATCGGGAGAGGTGATTGTCGCATGGCGGCAGACCGCCGGCCGCGGTCAATTTGGCCGGCGCTGGGTCGATACCGCTGATGAAGGCGTCGCGATGACCGTCGTGGTGGAGCGAGACTCGCCGCAGCGCCTGGTCATGGCGACCGCATTGGGAGTCGCCCGCGCCGCCGAATCCATTTTGGACAGGTCCGTGACGATCAAGCAACCCAACGACATTCTGGTCGACGGCCGCAAGCTCGCGGGGGTCCTGGTTGAGCAGACCGATCAGCTCGCCTTGATCGGCGTGGGCATGAACGTGGGGCAATTGTACTGGCCCGATGAGCTGCGCGATCGCGCCATCAGCCTGGCCCAACTGCAAAAGAGAACCGATCGCCTGCGCGTCATCGAGGCGATTCTCGTCAGCCTCGACCGCATGTTGCGCCACAGCGAGGCCCAACTTGCCGACGAACTGGCGTCGCGCGGGGTCGCTGAGTGTTCGGCCTCCCGGTGATTGGCCCACCTCAACCCATGTAAGGGATTTGTTGAGGGATCGGCCTCCCGATGCCTCCAGTTGAGGTTCAACGGCCGTGGCTGACCGAATCTCAACCCATTCCCAGACGTTTGCGTTGGTAGGAACTTCACATTGCCCGCGCCAGGGGAAGGATTCTCGCCTGTACGCACCACAAGCGGCGTCGCCATTCCATGAACTCGAGAGGGTCCAGGGGGCGCAGCGCAAAAAGCAAGTCGGCGGGGAAAGCGTTCGGTATCGATTTCAAAGGAGTCGAAATGATGCGCACGTGCCAAAGTTTGCCTCGATTCGTCACAACATCGCTTGCGATCCTGACCACGGCAGTCACCACGGCCAGTGCCGACCCTCCGAGACTGCAAGTTTCCAGCAACGGCCGATTCCTCGTTCAAGAGAACGGCGCGCCGTTCTTCTGGCTGGCCGATACCAACCTGCGCTTGTACAAGCTCACTCGGCCGGAAATCGACTCGTACCTGAACAACCGCCAAGCCAAGGGCTTTAACGTCATTCAGGGCCCCGTTCTGCTTCATAACAGCGAGGACATTGATTTCACGAATCCCTTTGGGCAAACCAACACCAATCCCGCCAATCCGAACGAGCAATGGTTCCAGCACATCGATTACATCGTTGACGCGGCGAAATCACGCAACATGTACATCGCGCTCATCGCGGCATGGGGCGATGGCTGGGACAATTTCAACACCAACGGCCAGGCTCGGAATTTTGGCCGCTGGGTCGGCCAGCGCTACGCAAACGATTCCAATGTGATTTGGATCGCGGCCGGCGAGTACTCAATCCTCGGTACTCAGAAACAATTCACCAACCGATGGAAATCCCTCGCCTTGGGTCTGCAAGAGGGCAGCGGCGGTCAGAGTCTGATTACAGCGCATGGGTCGTTCGTGCCTGGGTCGCAATCCTCATCGGTGGCCTACCACAAGGCGTCCTGGCTGGATTTCAACATGATTCAGTCAGGCCAGACCGGGCATGACGGATCAGGCTCCGACAACTGGAACCTCGTCGGCGACGACTATCGCAAGAGGCCGGCCAAGCCAACGGTCGATGGCGAGGCGAACCTTGAGCGATTCAACGGCTGGACCGCCTTTGATGTGCGGCGACGGGCGTATTGGGCCGTCTTTGCCGGCGCCTTCGGACATACCTACAGCGCCAACGGTGTCTGGTCGAGCTATCGCGGCGGCGGCGATGACACCGAAACCGGACCACAGGACACCTGGGACCAGGCCTTGAAGTATCCCGGCGGAGCCGACATGAAGCATCTGCGCCGGCTCATGGAGTCGCGCCCAATGCTCAACCGCGTGCCCGATGGCGGCTTGCTTGTCTCGGGCGACGGTGGCGGGTCATCACACGTCCAGGCCACCCGGGATGGTTCGGGAAGGTATGGGATGGTATATGTGCCCGGCTCCAACCGAGAGATTACCGTCGATCTTGGCAAGATCTCCGGCGGCCAGGTTCGAGCCTGGTGGTTCGATCCGCGAACCGGCAAGAGCAAATCAGCCGGCAATTCTCCTTCAGGCGGATCGAGAACGTTCACAACGCCCGGCAGCGGCCAAGATTGGGTGCTGGTTTTGGATGACGCGTCACAGAATTTTCCGGCGCCTGCAATCGGTGGACCGCTGCCGTAATCCCTTATGCCGGGACAACTCGGAGCGACTGTGGTTGACGTTGCACAAGCTTTTCTCGATACAGGGCGATGTATCGCTGTGCGTGTAAATCGAGCGTGTAATTCTCAACGATGCTGCGCCGTGCGCCCTCAGCCAGCGCGCGGCACAGCTCGTCGGTTACAAGGATGTTGGCGATCGCGCGCCCGAACTCTTCGACATCTTCCGCAGGCGCGATGATTCCGCCCGGACCCGCCAGCACGATTTCCGCCATGCCGCCCACATCGAAAGCCACCACCGGTGTGCCGCACGACATCGCCTCCAGCGCCACCAGGCTCTGGTTTTCCGCTCGGCTGGGCTGCACCAGGGCGTCAGCCGCTGAATACACGACCGCCTTCTTGTCATCTTCCGAGACGTAGCCGAGTGCGTGAGCTTGAATGCCGCAGGCTTGGGCGAATTCGTCGCTGCGCTCTCCCAGCGCCAACAAGATGGAGTTGTCCTTGATTCGTTGAGGCAGTGACTCAAGCGCCTGGACCAGCAGATCACCGCCCTTGCCCCAACTCTTGATGGCCACCGATACAAAGAGAATGATGTGTTTGTCTTGCGGTAGGCCGAGTTGGGCGCGGGCTGCTCGTTGATCCATCGGCTTGTAGATTTCGTGATCCACTGGATTCGGAATTTGCCGCAGATCGCAGTTTGCGACCATGCTCTGGCGGCACATGTTCAGCAGCCACTGGCTGGGCGCGACAAACGTGATGTCGCGCGAGCGCCGATACGAATGATCTTTCAATTTCCACTCGATCGCGGTGGCGTCGCGTCTCACCGGCGGATAGACATCCAGGTATGGGCACCGGCCGCAGCCGGTCTTCCATCGTTGGCAATCGAGGCTGGTGGCGCAGTGGCCGGTGATGTGCCACATGTCGTGCATGGTGCAGATGACCGGCTTGCGCGCCGCCATTCCGGGCAGGGCCATGTAACTGAAGAAATTCGAGTGCGCTCCGTGAATGTTGATCACATCGGCTTGCTCGAACGGCTTGAAATTCTTGATCTTGAAGGAGCTGACGCAGTGCACATCGTTCAGGCCAACGCGCCACGTAACCTTGCCCAGCCAGTTCTCGAGAAAATCGGAGCGCGGCAGCTCAACGAATTCGGGCGAATCCGAGCCGCGCCTTCGGCAGGCGATGAGTGAATCGACACCGGCGCGGCGCAGTCCTTCGTGCAGCCGATACATCGCCACTTGGCCTCCGCTTCCGAAGGAGCGGCCGTGTTCATGGATCAGGAGAACCTTCATCGATGATGCTTGGGCTCGGACCGGGCCTTGCCGCAGCGTGCCCACATTATGCGCGTCGAACATGCCCGACTGCACGCGAATTCATGATCCACCAATTCAACTAGGGAGTTCACCGGTATAGCGGCTACAAGCATGACTCTCCGCCGCGCGTGGCCTCGATGGCGAGTAGGCTGTTGGTGAACGTGCGGAGACTTGCGCGTGGTGAGCAATGTCGACACGATGGAGGGTTCGGCCGGGAGTGAGCCGATCGGCCTGCGCGCTCAGATCACAGAGGATTGGGAAGTTCACGGGCGCGACTGGACCCTGCCGGGCTTTCGCGCGGTGGCTGTGCACCGCTTCGGCGTTTGGCGCATGGGAATCAAGAATCGCTGGCTCCGGGCGCCCTGCAGCATCCTGTACAACTTTCTGTATCGCTATGTGCGGAACCACTATGGCATCGAGCTGCTGTACACCGTGAAGGTTGGCCGCCGCCTCATGATTGGGCATCAGGGCACGATTGTGTTTCACGAGAACTCGCAGGTCGGCGACGACTGCATCATCCGGCATGGTGTGACGCTGGGAGCCGGCAGCCATAAGCGCTCCCACGATGCGCCGCGGCTCGGCAACCGCGTGCAAGTCGGCGCCGGCGCCATGATCCTGGGACCGATCACGATCGGCGACGGCGCGGCGATCGGCGCCAACGCGGTGGTCACGTCCGATGTCCCGCCGGGGGCCAAGGTGATCGTCGCGCCCGCGCAGATTGTTCC
>JAKEEP010000156.1 GCA_022616475.1 Phycisphaerales bacterium
GCGATTGTCCCTCCAGCCGCGGTGGCTGGCCGCCGGCGCCGCAGCGGGCGCGCTGGGATGCATTGCGGCGGCAACATTGATTGCGCCCGTCGCCATTGCTTCGTTGCCGATGTGGTCCGCTATCGGTGCCGCACTTGCTGCGCTGGTTCCATCCACCGGCAAGAACATCACCCCGCAACCAATGGCGACCGACGCGGTTCGCGCTGCCGCATTGTTTGCCATTCTGCTTGAACTGCAGGGGCGCGGCGAGGCGAGCATCACTCGCATCTTGGATCAGACCCTCGTTGATGATGCGACGTTTGAGCTTGGAAATGCTCGCGAATGGTTGGATCAACTCCGGCATCGCCTTGATCTGGCGATCGCCAGGGAGTCGCTCTCATGACGCGACCAGCTCTGAAGATTGCCGTCGTCGGACACACGAACACGGGAAAGACATCTCTCCTGCGCACGCTCACCCGCGATGTGGACTTTGGGGAAGTGTCTGACCGGCCTGCGACCACGCGCCAGGTCGAGGGAACGACCCTTGTGGTCGATGGCCGCGATTTGATCGAACTGTACGACACGCCAGGCCTGGAAGATTCGATCGCGCTGCTGGATCATCTCAATGCGCTGTCCACGGATCGGCGCAGCGCCGGCATCGATCTGGTCAATCGGTTCTTGTCCGATCGTGAGGCGGTCGCCGGTGGGCGCTTCGCTCAGGAAGCGAAAGCCATTCGGCAAGTGCTGGCAAGCGATCTGGCGCTGTACGTCATCGATGCACGCGACCGCGTGCTGGGCAAGCATCGCGATGAGTTGGAGATTCTGGCCCGCTGCGCCAAGCCGGTCGTGCCCGTGCTCAATTTCATTGCCAGTCCTGAGGCGCAGACGGCCGTGTGGCGCGAGCACCTCTCCCGCGCCGGCATGCATGCGGTGGCGGAGTTCGACACCGTCGTGCTCGATGAGCAAAGCGAGATTCGCCTGTTGGAGATCCTGCGCACTCTGCTTGACCGGCATCAGGGAACATTCAACGCGCTCATCGACGAGCGCCGCCGTCAGCGCGATCACATGGTTCGGGCTTCGGCCGCGTTGGTCGCCGATCTCATGATCGACGTGTCGGCCTATGCCGTGAACGTGCCGCTCGATGATCAGGAGCAAGTGCAGTCGGCGGTGAACGACCTCAAGCAGCGAGTCCGCGAGCGCGAGCAACGCTGCGTCGAGCAGCTGCTGGATCTTCATCGGTTCCGGCTGTCGGATTTTCAACCAGGCGATCTGCCGTTGACCGAGGGGCGATGGGGGGTGGATTTGTTCAGCCCCGCAGCGCTGAAGCAATTTGGTGTCCGCACGGGCGGCGCGGCGGCCGCCGGGGCCATGATCGGCCTGACCGTTGACGCGATGGTTGGCGGAATGAGCCTGGGCGCGGCGACGGCAACGGGCGCGGCCATCGGCGCTGTGCTTGGCGCCGGACAGGCGCATGCCAAGAGGCTGATCGAGCGCCTCCGTGGCAGAACCGAATTGCGATGCGATGACAACACCTTGCGCCTGCTGCTCACGCGCCAAGCCAACTTGGTGTACGCGCTGCTTCGACGCGGCCACGCCAGCATGACCCCCATCCGGCTGGGATCAGACCATCAGAGGCAATCGCCGATGATCGAGCCGCCGCGCCGACTGCCGCATGAGTTGGGCGAAGCCAAGCTTCGACCTCAATGGTCGCATTTGACCGTGCCGCGCCACCACACCGCCTTGACCAGTCAGTCTCGCCGAGCAGTCCAACACCGTCTTACCGATCAGGTGTACGACATCATTCAGCAGGCGAATCGCCGGGTATAATGCCGCCCTCGGGCGATTAGCTCAGCTGGCTAGAGCGCACGGATCACACCCGTGAGGTCACTGGTTCGAATCCAGTATCGCCCATTCGAAGAAAGTCCTACCGAGCCCGAGCTTTTCGGGAACCCGCCATCGCGGCGGAGCGGCTGAAACCCAAGTCAAAAACGTATCCATGGATACGTTTTCAAAGGGAGTCGCTCCGATGGTGAAGACGAAGTCACCCAAGTATTGCTGCCAGAAGCAGCCAAATCGCCTACCGCGGGCTTTTGTGTTGTTGGATGGCAGACGGCACTACCTCGGTGAGCACGGCACTCCAGAGAGCCTGCAAGCGTACCACCGCGCGCTTGCTGAATGGAATGCTGCCGGCCAGCGCAGCGAGGTCGCCCGGTGCCAGATCACTGTGATGGAGGTTCTGGCGCACTTCTGGAAGCACTGCGAGACCTACTACCGGAGGCTTGATGGCACACAGACATCCGAGGTCGAAAACTTCAGGCAGGCGATCCGACCCCTGAAGCAGCTCTATGGGTTGACCAAGGCCATTGACTTTGGGCCAAAAGCTCTCAAAGCGGTCCGCGAGCGCATGATCGAGGTGAACTGGTGCCGCAGGAACGTCAATACTCAGATCAATCGCATCAAACACGTTTTCAAATGGGCCGTGGCACAGGAGCTGGTTCCACCCTCGGTTCATCAGGGCCTGGTGTGCGTTGAGGCGCTCAAGTCGGGTCGCTGCGAGGCTCGGGAATCCGAACCCGTAAGACCGGTCGCCGACCCTGTGATCGAAGCGGTCAAGCCCTTCGTGTCACGCCAAGTCTGGGCGTTGATTCAAATGCAGCGGTTAACCGGGGCCCGGGCAGGTGAACTTGTACGACTGCGTGCCGTGGACATTGATGCCAACGGTGACATTTGGAGTTACAGCCCCCTGTCCCACAAGAACGCCCATCACGGACATCGGCGAACGATCTTCTTTGGCCCTCAGGCGCAGCAGGTCCTCCGCCCCTTCATGGCCGAGAGGGCCATTCACGCATTCCTCTTCTCACCGCTCGAGGCACAACGTGAACGGGCAGCACAGACAGATGTTCACCGTAGGCCAAGCCAGAAGCCAACCCGGCGGAAGACCGATCGAGCAGTGGGGGCCTGTTACACGGTCGAGAGCTACCGCAGGGCGATCGCTCGGGCCTGCGATGAGGCATTTCCGCATCCCGATGAAAAGCTTCGCCGGCGATATTGTGAAAATGGCGGGTTGGAGACTCGTCGAAGCCTCTGGGCTCGGTTGACAGAGCAGCAAAGGGCCGAGTTGCGAGCATGGCAATCCCAAAATCGCTGGAACCCTCATCAGTTGCGCCATACAGCGGCGACCAGCATCAGGAAGTTATTTGGCATCGAGGCCGCCCAAGTGATGCTCGGGCATAGCCGGCTCGACACCACCGAGTTGTATGCGGAAAGGAACATGAGCCACGCTGTGGAGATCGCTACGCGGGCGGGGTGAACAACCATGGGCCCATTAAGGCTGTGGTCATCCACAGACGATAGCGACTCAGCGCCTTCTTCGGCGTGATCCAGCAGTCCCAAATCCCCGTCGGGCAGCATCCGCGAGAGCAGCCCGCGTCCAGTCCGCCGGTGTCATCTCAGCCTGGATGGCGGCAGCTTCAATTTCACGTCGTTCGGCACTCGTCAACCGAACACCAAACACGCTATCGCGGAGTAGGTGGTAGTCAAGCTTGTGTCTGCCCTTAACGGGCTGGACGATCGTCCAGGCAGGGGGGGTTTTCGTTAACGAAAAAGCGTCCATATGGGTGGCCAGTAAAGAGGGCCAGGATCGGCTCGTAGCGACTCCTGGCCACAGTCGCCCGATTTTATCGAGCGGCTGACGCTGGTAGGAGGCCCAATGATCGATCAAACTGAAGGCGCACTGAACGAATCGGTGCAATTCAAAACAGGGGGGATTGAAGAGCTCATCACATTGGTGGAAGCGGCAAAGTTGTCGCCTGGCAGACCTTCGGTAAATGCAGTTTGGCGCTGGTGTCGGCGCGGCGTCAGGGCCCGGAATGGTGAACGCATTCGTCTTGAGCACGTGCGAGCCGGCGGTCGCATCTTTACATCGGCTGCGGGCTTAGGCCGGTTCTTCTCAACATTGGCGGCCGCTGACGTCCGCCACTTTGAAACCAACCCCAAGGCGCGCTTGGCAACTGGCACCAGCGGACTCCAAAGTGCTCTGTAGATACCATTCCAGTCACATCACGTTTCCTAACGCCGAATGGCATAGGCGAGGACCTTCATTGATGCTTCGGCCAGCAGCGTGTGAACGCGA
>JAKEEP010000157.1 GCA_022616475.1 Phycisphaerales bacterium
CGGAGCAATTCGCTCTGGCAACTTGAAGATTCCATCCACTGATTGGCTAATGTGCTCAACCACCGCGTTTAGATCGCGCTCCCGGCAGCAAACAACGAAATACACCAAGCGCCGGTCGGTCGAGCACATGACGACGTGGTTGCACAGGGTCTTTCCATCCTTACCCTTTGGGACCCATTTGCCTGGCTCCAGGCCTGCACAGGCCTTCTTGCACGGCCCCTTGGGAACCAGCGTGATCGTCACCTTCGGCTTGCGATCGCCTGTCTGAACCGATTCGTACACCAGCACCCCCGAACGCTTCGACAGGGGAGTCTCGCAGAATTTCGCGCCGACGAACTGATAGTCCACATCCTGAAGATCGAACACCGGCGACGGAACGCCCAGCCATGCGGTCAATTCCTCCCGAGCCTGGTCGGCCAGACTGAGCTGAAACGGATCTTTCGCGGTGGCTTGTGCCGCCAAGGAATCGTGCGCCGTGCTCGCGTACGCAGCGCTCTCCGCTATCAAATCCACTTGCGGAGGAAGCGGCAGGTCGTCAATCGACTGGCCGAAGATTCCGTATAGGATCGCTCCGGCCACGATCGCCAGCGTCGCCGCAACCGCGAAGATGTTCGCGCGCCTCGGATTGCTGAACAAAGAGAACTTCATGCGCTCTGGCGCTTCATGCTCTGATTGGATTGGTTCGAGTTCCCGCTCCCCCGCGGCCGGTGATTCATCCGAGCCAAACTCCGCCATCGCCGCGCGAATCCGCAAGTTGAGAGATGTCGGCGCTCCTGCATCACCCTCCAGTACGCGCCCAACGCACTCGCGCAGTCGCTGCTCAAAGTTCGCGCATCGCGCCGCGTTCCCCTCGTCTTCCGGGTGCGCCTCCAGACAACGGCACAAATGCTCGGCTTGCTCGGGCGTCAGCTCGCCATCGGCTTGGAGACGGATCAGCTTGGCAGTTACGCGGTCAGTCATCGTGGTTTCGTCGATCCATAGCGCCGCAAGATGCTCAAGCACTCTTCCGGCTTAAGAATAGCCCAATCGCCCCCGCCCGCACTCTTTCTCACATCTTCATCTTCAACCGCGGGGAATTCGTTTTTCTTCTGCCAATTCCGCCAATTCTGTCGCAAGGATGCTCCGGGCCCGGTGTAAGCGGCTCATAACTGTCCCAATTGGAATATCCTGAATATCAGCGATTTCGCGGTATTTCATTCCCTCCACCCCCCACAACAGCAGAACGCTGCGGTATTCGGGCTTCAAGCCGTCAATCGCCGCCTTGACCCGCTCATCCACATGCTCCCAGTCCAGGTCCGCCAGATTCCAAGCCGGCTCGGGCTCGTCCGGGGCCGGCAGGGTTGATTCGGCCACCCCCTCATCGTCCCCCATCGAGGTCAGTCTCTTGGCCCGTCCCACGCGGGTGTAGAACACGTTGTGCAAGATTTTAAAAAGCCAGGGCCGAATGCCCCCGCCCTGCTCCTGGTAGCGGTCGGCCGCCCGCAACGCCTTCAAATACGTCTCCTGAACCAGATCACCGGCCTCATCCGCATGACGCGCAAGCTGCAACGCCATCCGATAGACGGCATCCAGTTGATCCAGCGCCAAGGTTTCAAATTGCCGGCGTTCCACAAACTCTCTCGCTCTTCCTATCTAATGTCCATACGCCAAGCCACACCGGGCTACGGATGGCGAGCCCTCGTACTTGTGAGGGTCCAATGACGCCATCATCCGCGACGTTGACCCCCATCGCAACTTCGTGCGGCCAGCTGACCCGCGCTCGTTCCTAGCCTCTCACCGTACAATCGCCCCTATGAACCCCGGCTCGCGCTACATCACCACCCCCATCTTCTATGTCAACGACCGCCCCCATATCGGGCATGTTTATACGACGGTCGTCTGCGATGTGTGGGCGCGGTTTGAGCGGTTTTTGGGCAACGACGCCTTTTTCCTTACCGGGACCGATGAGCATGGTTTGAAGGTCGAAAAGTCCGCCCAGGCGCGCGGGATCAGGCCCCAAGCCCTTGCGGATGAGAATGCCGCGGTATTTCAGCGCATTCTGCCCCAGTTCGGCGTTTCCAATGATTATTTCATTCGGACCACGCAAGAGTTGCATGAGCGCCAGGTTCAGGCGTTCGTCAGCAGGCTCATCGAATCCGGCGACGTCTACCTGGGCGAATTCGAGGGTTGGTACGACGAGGGCCAGGAAGAGTACTACACCGACACCAAGGCCAAGGAACTCGACTACAAGAGCCCGGTCAGCAAGCGGCCGCTCGCACGCGCCAAGGAGCACAACTACTACTTCCGCCTCTCGGCCTATCAAAAGCGCCTCGAAGACTTCTTCGCCAAGAATCCCACCTTCGTCCGGCCCGAATCTCGGCGCAACGAAGTCCTGGGCCGCCTGCGCGAAGGGCTCCAAGACGTCCCCATCTCACGCACGAACTTTTCGTGGGGCATTCCGATGCCGCCCCCGGCCGAGCCCGGCCACGTCGTTTACGTCTGGGTCGATGCCCTCTTCAACTACATCACCGCCCTGGGCTTGGGCGAGCCGGGCGGCAAACTGGAGAAAGATCGCGCCAAGTTCTGGCCCGCGACCTACCACGTCATCGGCAAAGAAATTCTCTGGTTCCACGCCGTGATCTGGCCCGCGCTCCTCATGGCCCTCAAGATCGACACCCCCAAGTGCGTCTACGCCCACAGCTTCTGGATCAGCGAAGGCCAGAAAATGTCCAAAAGCCTCGGCAACTTCATCGACCTGCCCACCATCGAACGCTATCTGAAGACCTACGGCCTCGACGCCTGGCGGTACTACCTGGTCACGCAAGGGCCGCTGGGCGCGCAAGACGCCAACTTCGCCGCCACCCACTTCCACGAAATTTACACCAGCCACCTGGTCAACACCGTCGGCAACTGCCCCAGCCGCGTCACCGCCATGATCGGCAAATACTTCGAGGGCAAAGTGCCCGCCAAAAGTCAACAAGTCAACAAGTCAACAAGTCAACAGCTGGGCAAAGGTCAACAAATCAACAAATCAACAAGTCAACAGGGGCCGAGGGCCGAGAGCGGAGAGCCGACAGCCCAAGGTTTTGATTGGCCCGCGGTCACCAAGTCCGCCGTCGACCGCGCCATCGCGGCAATGGAGAAGCTCGATGAACAGACATCAGTCGAGGCCGCGCTTGAGATCTTGCGCAAGGTCGACGCCTACATCAACGTGACCGAGCCGTTCAAGGTAGCCAAGGATCCAGCGCGCAAGGATGAGCTGGCAGCGATTCTGTGGAACTCGCTGGAGGCGGTGCGGATTGCGAGTTTGATTTTGTGGGCGGTGATGCCGGGGAAGATGGAGGAGTTGTGGGGTGCGCTAGGGGTAAGCGACGAAGCGACGAAGCGACGAAGCGACGGAGGGGGAGGGTCAGAGGACAGAGGTCAGAGGTCAGAGGTCAGAGTGGGCATTGGTTTGGGGGAGTTGGCGCGGTGGGGGTATGAGGGTGAGGGCGGGTTGAAGGCGGGGGCGAAGGTGCAGAAGGTGGCGCTGTTTCCGCGGGTGGAGCAAACCCCAGCGGCGGTGGTTGGGGCGGGGGCGTGATTTGTGGCGGAGTTTGGGTGCTCCAAGATGGTGGCACTCAAAAACGCCGCGCTAAATCTGGCGCAAAATCCGGACGATTATCGCTTGACTGGTGTGTAAAATCTAGTGTAAAGTCTTGGCAGCGTATCAGTCTCACAAAATGCGAATCAAACCGCCTCTGAAGCTTGCACGTTCCCCGCTCGTCTTGGTTCTTGCACAGGTGCGGTTTTCGCCAGTGCTGAGGATCGGTGACTATGTCCCAGACATTCAGGAGGACCTCCGGAAGCATGGATTTCCGCGCTTTTCGAAGAGCACCACTCAAGAGATTGTTTTTGGCTCCGAGATTATGCCGACCACATCGCACAGGTGGGCATTTGCAAACAAGGAACAGACCCAGGCAGTGGTTTTGACTGATAGCTTCGTCGCTTTTGAAGCTAACACGTACGACACATTTGAAGTTTTCACGCAGACTCTTGAAGCAATTCTCAAGGTCGTTCAAGACCGTGTCAACATTGCGTTGGCCGAACGACTTGGGCTTCGCTATGTCGACCTGATTCGGCCAACGCGGCAATCGGCGGCAGCAACGTTTCTGCGCGAGTACATTCGCGGCTTTCCCTCGTCTGATTTGGGGATTGCGTCCGCTCAGCAGTTTTTTGTAATGCGAGGTAAGACGTCGTTTGGACAGGTCCAAATCAAGGTGCACCAGTCACAAGATTCTACGATTCTTCCGCCAGACCTTCAGTCGCCTGAACTGGCGTTTACGGTGGTTCCTGAGCCCAATGAGCGCACCGCGATTCTTGACATTGACCATTACACCACTGACAGTAGTCTTGATTTTGTGCCCGATTTGTTGATCGCTGAATTTTGGAAGTTACACGGTTTCATAGACGAAGCTTTTCGTGCAGCTACCACAGAGAACGCGATAGCGCACTGGCAAACAGCGGGGTGATGAGTTGAGTAGTGCACAAACTATTTCTAGTTCGCAGCGAGGTTTGGCTAGCGCGTTCATAGCAAGCTTGCTGTCGGCAACGAATACGGGTCACGGATTCGTCGCGCCGATGAAGCCTCCGACCGGGATCTCGGCTGGTAGTCGGATCGGTCTCGAGGATTCATGGTTGGCGGGCACGTGTGATCCCTTCGCATCGCTCCAAAGACAGCTTAGTCAACTCGGCTTCGGTGACGGTACCGGGTCAGCGTATCAAATAGGCCAAAACCGTGTTTCCATTGTGACATCGGATTCTCAAAAGGCCGCGCGAACGATTGTCGAGATTCCGGACCTAAGGGATCAGATTGCTGTAATTCGCGCTGCATTCTCGCTGCAGATGACCGAACTGGCCGCGGCGCTTGGTGTGGAGCGACCGACCGTTTATGGATGGGTTCAAGGCAAGAATGCACCGTACAAGAAGAACCGTGATAGGCTCCATCAAATCTACCGAATGGCCAAGCGATGGCAGGCACTCTCGTCTGTACCGATCCGTGATTTGATACGCCAACCCACCGAGAGTGGAAAGTCGATCATTGATTTATTGAACGACGAACAAATTGACGAGACGAAAGTCACTTCGTTGCTTGACGCATTCAGTTCTGTCTTGAAGGAGAGAAGTGCAGGCCGAAAGAGTGCCAGCGAGCTTGCGGAGATTCATGGCATTCAGCTTGAATCGGACCAGGCGCGTCGGGCAATCTTCGACGTGGCTACGGGTAAGCGATTCAGCGATGACGAGTGATGGACGAAGTCGTCGCAAAGATTGAAGGTCTTGGGTGGCGACAGGGCTCAATCCTTCCAGCGACTCTAGTTGGACGCATAGCTGATGGGGGCCACCTACAGGGCACAGGCAGATTATCGAGATGGTTCCGACGACTCTTGGGGTTGGGTACCGACGTTGACGAATGGCGAAAAGCCGATTGTGCGTTGATCGTCATTAGCCACGATTGCGACGTTTTGAATCAATCCATAACTGTTGAGCCGCAGGTCGAATTGCTGAAGGCGATTCGATCGGAATCCCAAGATGGGAACATCCGATTTGGGAAGAACCCCCGGAGATATGAATTCGATGTTGTTGTAGGTGGTAACGCCGTTCCTCATACCATCAACGTCAATGACCGATATTCAGTGCCGCGCGATTGGCTGTCGCACTGTGGACCAGATGGCACTCGAAAGATTGATTCCCAAACGGTTCGGAGTTTGGCAGCTTGGCTTGCAAGACGATACACGCGAGCAGCTTTCCCAACGGCCTTTAACGAGCGTACAAGAAGCAGAGCCAAGGAGATTCGAAACACCCTAAAAAACGGCGTTTACATGGAAGGCATCTATTTGCTCGTTGACAACCGAGAACTTTCGGACAGCGACCACTACAACATCGAGATCCGCGCAACCATGCAGCGCGAGTTCTTCGAAGATAACGCGAAGCGAGTGAAATCCCAGCGAGTTCTAGATGACGTGGAATCCTTGTTGGCGAGTTGTGAAGGAGTTCATGTCGAGAAAGCCGAACTGCTCTCAGAGAAGGAGTTCTCGCTCGATGATCTTCGGAACTTCAAAAGATGGGATTTTGATGATCTTACTGTTCGCGCTCAAGTTGAAACGCGCAAGGCCCGCACGTCTGGTTGAAATCTGTTCGCGGCTGTTGGGAAGAGCGCAAAGCCTGACTGACCAAC
Organism: Phycisphaerales bacterium; assembly: GCA_022616475.1. Taxonomy (GTDB): domain Bacteria; phylum Planctomycetota; class Phycisphaerae; order Phycisphaerales; family SM1A02; genus JAKEEP01. Next base: position 6,194 of record JAKEEP010000157.1, read on the forward strand.
ATACGTATCGCCAGATTGCAGCCACCGCCCCCGTTTGTGCGATCAATATCCCATGGAGCAAACAATCCGAATCCGCGCACTGGGGGCAGCGGTCGTCGTCGCGCTGGGCGTGGCGGCGAGCGTTGTCACCAGCGCCGTCGTCGCATCGAAAGCCTATCGCGGACGCGCCGACCAGAGCGCCCGCCAGCAGCAGGAAATGACCGTCAAGGGCTCGGCCCGCGTGCGCGTGCGATCCGACCTCGCCGTCTGGCAGATCGCTGTGCGCGGTGAAGGCGCTGACCTGAAAACCGCCTACGGCGTGCTCAAGTTTGCGACCGATCGAGTGCAGAGCTTCCTCAAGTCGCAGCGGTTTGCCGACCCCGAAATCGGTCTCAGCGCCATCGACACCGAAACCCACCATGCCCGCGACAAGGAAGGCCGCGAAACCCGCGACATCGCCGGCTATTCGCTCGACCGCACCTTTACCGTCACGACCACCGACGTCGATCGCATTTCCCACGCCGCCGGCGAAGTCACGCAGCTCCTCCAAGAAAACGTGCAGGTGCGCTCCTACGCCCCGGCCTATTCCTACACGAAAGTCGCCGACATCAAGGTCCAGATCCTCGGCGAGGCCTCCAAAGACGCGCTCGTTCGCGCCGGCGAAATTGCCCGCAACGCCGGCTGTCAGGTCGGCGAAGTCCGCCGCGCACAAATGGGCGTCGTCCAGATCACACAGCCCAACTCAACCGAAGTCCGCGACTACGGCATGTACGACACCTCGACCATCGACAAGGACGTGAGCGTGGTGGTGACGGTGACGTTCGCGGTGGAGAATTGAAAGCGCCCAGGGGATTCAATCCCCCCCGGAAGGGCTTCGTGAGGCGGGAGGGTTGTGGTGCGAGCATGAAGGATGGATGTTTGATGCGTCAATTCGAGAGCGCTCGCCTGTCGGCTCGCGGCTAAACGGGGCGAGGTGCGGTGCGCGGGGCGGGATCGCGTGTTGGCTTGCTCGACGGCGCGCGGAGTGCAGGCCCACGTTCGATGAACGTGGGCTTCGGAAGTGCGGGGGGCGACTAGAAGGCGCGGGGGGCGGGCGGGCGGGCGGTATGGCGCGCGCATCCCGGTGAAGCGCGATGCGCCGGGTATTGACAGGTTGGGGTGTACCGAACATAATGCGAATATGTGCGAGTGGGTCGACTCGCTCGGGCGGGGGTGGCAACGGCGGCCAAGGCCGCCCGCTAAACGGGGGCGACGATGCGGGGGGCTAACGGGCTAACGGGGAAGAGTCGTGGATCAGATTGATTTGAATTTGATTGAGGCGTGGGAGCGAGTGGGGGCGAGGTGTGCGCGGGAGCCGGGGGAGGCGATGCGGCGGATGAGGAGGAAGTTTTGCAAGACGGTGTTTCGGCCGGTGCGGCCTTGGTGTTTGTGTTTGCGGGCAGCGGACACGCGGATCACCAAGCGATGGGGAGAGATCGAGCCGTGGGGGGCGGATGAGCGGCAGATGGCGCACGAGGTGACGCTGGATGGGAAAGCGATTCGGGAGTTGACCAAGCCGGTGATGATTCACTGGCCCGGGGTTCCGATGTGGGAAGCGGCGAAGAAGTTCGGGATTTCGAGAGAGATGATGTGGGCGTGGCGGAAGCGCGGGTTTGTTCGGCTGAGGGGATTCGATTATCCGGGTTTGCACAACATGTGGGGCAAGCTGATACCGGTGGTGTACACACCATCGCCACTGGATCCGAATCATCCGGCGGGACGGCCGCCGGACTATGTGTGGGGGTCGTTGTGGCAGGGTTTGTGGGAGCGGATGCCGGAGAATTTTGAGATGACGGCGCGGAGGGTTCCGCGATATCGAGTGTGGAAAGGTGAATCGTACTTTCGAGGGTGGGATTGGGAGTGTGCGGGGCGGTGGGTGGAAGGACCAAGCGACGAAGCGACTGAGCGACGAAGCGACGGAGGGAAATGGAGTGGTTGGGTGCATCGGGCTTGTGGGAGGCGGTGCAAGTATTTGTTTGGTCCGCTGCCGGTGTGGACGTTGGCGAAGTCGAGCGCGCGGCAGTGGGCGTTGGAGATGCCGGCGGAGAGCGGGCTGGCGGGAGTGTGGGAGCCGGGGTTGGGCGAGATTGAGGTTGGGAAGGGGAATCGAGGGTTTGCGTGCAAGGAATGCTGGAACATTCACAACATCACGTTGAGCAATTACAGGGGATGGAATGATTTTGTGACGCACATTTCGGGCGGGCTGTTGTATGGGCACGAGGTTGAGCGGCCGGTGAAGGAAGCGCCGATTGTGAGGAAGCGGCGGGAATGGAAGCGGAAGAAAATGGCGACTCAAGCGCAGGGGAGCGGCGCGCATGATGAGAAGGCGGGCTAAGCCGCAAGCGTGGGGGCGGGAGACACGGTTGACGGTGCGGCAACGGCGGGCAAGCCCGCCCGCTAAACGGGTGAGGAGGGTTTGAGGAGCGTGGCGAGGACGGCCATGCGGACGGCGACGCCGTTGGCGACTTGCTGGAGGATCGCGCTGCGCTCGGGGTCGTCGGCGACTTCAGAGTCAATCTCCAGGCCGCGGTTCATGGGGCCAGGGTGCATGATGATGGCGTGATCGGGAAGCTGAGAAGCGCGGAGCGCGCTCAGGCCGTAGAGCTGGCGGTAGTCGGATGGGATGGGCGAGGGGCCGTCATCGATGCGCTCGAACTGCACGCGGAGCATGATGAGTGCGTCGACGCGCGGCAGAACGTCGTCGAGATCGTGAGTGACACTCACTTTGCCCGGACCGCCCTCGGAAGCGGACACGATTTTCTCAAACGATTTGGGAACGAGAGTGGGCGGGCCGACGAGGATGACGTTGGCCCCGAGCGTGGTCAGACCGTGGATGTTCGACCGCGCGACCCGGCTGTTGCCCGCATCGCCGACGATGCCGATGGTCTTGCCACGCAGGTCGCCCTCCCGTCCCCGCCCCCCGAAGTGCTGGCGCAGCGTGAGCAGGTCGAGCAAGCCTTGTGTGGGATGTTCGTGCTTGCCGTCGCCGGCGTTGATGACGGGCACGCTTACCGCGTTGGCGAGCATGACGGCCGCGCCCGAGGCGCTCGATCGCAAGACCAAGGCGTGGACGCCCATGGCCTGGAGGTTGAGGGCGGTGTCGAGGATGGTTTCGCCCTTGCTGATGCTCGAGCCGGCGGACGAGATGTCGAGGGTATCGGCGCCCAGGCGTCGCGCCGCCAGAGTGAAGCTGCATCGGGTGCGCGTGGAGCTTTCGAAGAAGAGATTGGCGATCGTGCGGTGAGCGAGAAGACTAAGGCGAGGCGCGCGGGCGACCGCGACTTCGCGATATTCCTGCGCGAGGTTCAGGAGGCTGGTGATGTCGCTGGCCGAAAGGCCTTCGAGGGCAAGAAGATGCTTGCGATCCCAGGAGGATTGAGCGGGCGCGGATGAGCGATGCGTGGGGAGTGAGGAGTGGCGGGTGGGCATGTGGTGTGTCGCACGCGACCCCCGTCTTCCTCGCTGCGCCTCGCCGCGGAAGGGCGAGGATGCGCTCGTTAGACGCGGCGTCCAGCGTTGTGAATCTTAGCGACACAGTAACGCCGGCACGAGTCACCCTTCGGGATGACTCGTGGCACCGATTCAATGGCGTTTACGCGCCCCAGTTGGAGATGACGGTCAGCAGATCGGCGATATTGGTGAGGTTATCGCCGTTGACATCAGAGGCGCAGATGTTGGGAGGCGGGCATTGACCCCAACCGGAGATGACCGCCAAGAGGTCAGTGATGTTGACGATGCTGTCGTGGTTGATATCGCCCAGGCGCGGGGCGGCCAGCTTGACGTACATGATGTCCATATCGACCGGCGCGCTCATTCCCTGGCTGACCCACAGGTCGTAGGCGGTCTGGCCTGCGGAGTTGGTGGTATTGGCATCGCGAAGGAACTCGATGTACTCGCGCGAGGTGGTCTGGTAGTAGAGCGTGACGACGGCCTCGACGGCGCCCTTGGGGATGGCAAAGAGCGTGTCATCCCAGTGTTGATTGTCGGCGTAGCTGGCGGCGACAGGCGCGGCGCGGATCGCCTGGAAGGCGGCGTTGGTGAATCCCATGGGCGGGATGCGATTGTCCTTGACGATGATGTTGTTGAGCACCAGATGGAAGGTTGGACCTTCGGGGATGCCGGTCGCGGCGGCGACGGCGCTGTCGATGCCGAAGGTGGATTCGTAGACCTTGGTGTCATCGGTGTGCAACGTGGCCGATCCGAAGTCGTAAGCCCCGTTCTCGGCGATGAGGTTGGCGCCGGTGTCGAAGAACCGGACGTTGAGCCACATGCGGCGGCCCTCGGGGTAGCCGGTGGGCAGCTTGTGACCGCCGACGTTGATGACTCGGGTCTTGAGTTGGGGGCCCAGTTGAAGGATCTGCATGTCGGACGCGTTGCGGAGCATGATTTGGGTGCGGGCGCGGTTGATTTCGACCGCTTCCTGGGTGAGGCCGGACTCACTCTTGCCATAGTACTCGTACACGGCGCCGATGGCCCACGTGTTGGCTCCGACAAAGCTGTGCTCGGCGACATCGGGGCGAATGAAGAAGGGGGGGCTGTCCCAGGCGAAGCATGCGCCGCCGGAGTGCTTGGGCATGTGGCAGTCCTGGCAGGATTCCATGAGGCCGGTGTCATCGCCGCCGAAGCGGCCATCGGGGAAGAAGACGCCGCCGTTGGCGAAGGTGCTGTTCTTCCACTCGCTGAACGTGCGCTGCTCGGGCATCATTTCGTGCGGATCGAGCGTGGGGTGCTCGGCATCGAAGGAATTCAGCGCATACGTTCCGTCGACGTTGCGGGTGTAGAGCGCGTTGCTGACGTCGTGGCAGGTTCCGCAGAGATTTCCTTCATAATGGAAGGGAGAAACGATGATGGGAACGCCGTGGAGGTTCATGGGCACATCGTCGAGCGGTCCGCGGCGGACATCGATGGGGTCAACGACGAAGCGGGAGTTGCCAGGCGCCGCCGGGAGCAGGCCGTCGGCGGCGAGGGCGGCGAGGATGGGTTCATCTTCAGGAGGATTGCTCTTGTCGGCGACCGGATCAACGATGCGGTGGCAGAAGTGGCAGGTGACGCCCTCCCAATCTTCAGTGACGAAGGCGGAGGCGTCGGTGGGGACGGATCGGCCGCTGAGCCAGGCGGCGGGTGCGTGGCAGCGAATGCAGGTGTCGCCGCCAAAGTCGGCGTCTTGATTGGCGATGGCGAGCGAGGCGAGCCAGACCGGATCGCGCGCTGCCTGCGCCATCATGCTCATCCTCCAGTTGTCGTAGGGCGCGACGATTTCATTGTCGTTGCCATCACGCGTGAACTGGTGGCAAAACGAGCAGCTGTTCGAGGTGAGCATCGGCTCGATCAGGGTGCTTTCCTGGGTGCCGGGCTCGAAGTAATCGTGAAGGGTGGTTGGCAGCTGCGTTTGCGCGGGCGGGCCCGCGATGGCGCCATCGGATAGAAGGCCCACGCTCGCGCAAAGCGCAATCGAGCTGAGCAGGCAGGAGGAGTTGTCGAGAACCAGGGAACGATGCACAGGCGTCAAACCTCAATCTCCCTCATCCGTGCGATTACCATACCCGAGCCCCGAAATGGCAGGCCCCCGGAATTCTCGGGAATGCCCCGGACCCCGGGAAGGGAACCCCCGGAGCTTCCGGAAAAAGTGGGGAAGCCCGAAGCGACGTTCCGGAGCGCGTCGATCTGGCGGCCGCAGGACAATGTACTTCAGAACACTCTGCAGTCAATGACAAACAACAGCAAACGAGGCGGAGCAGCCTTGCGGGGCAAAGAGCTTGCGCAGAATCACCTGCTGAACTACGACGGTTTCGGTGAAAGAGTAGTTTTGGTTGCATAAGTGATTGGAAGTCTGGGCAAAAGGGAGCGCGCCGGTTTAGACTGTGGGCGAATGCGACCGGTGCGATTGATCCAATTTGCGTTCATTCTGATGGCATTGGCGGCGGGAGGCTGTTCTGCGCCAGAACCCCTGGTGGTGTTGGCGGTGGAGCCGGAGGGGTATCAGCCGGCGTTTGATGCAGCAATCGAGGCTGCGCGCGAGCGTGGGATGCCGCCGCTGGTGCGTGATCGCAGGGCTGGGGTGATTGAAACCAATGCGCAGATCGCCGGGTCGGTCTTGGAGCCGTGGAGGTGGTATAACGCGAGCTTGGGGCAGACGATCGAGAATACGGTTGCGTTTGCGCGAAGAAGGTGCAGATTCGAGTTTGTGGAAGAGAATGGGGTTTCGGCGCCGTCGGCCGGAAGCGATGGTTCACGGATCCCGGAAGGCCCCCTGGTCGACTTGACCAAGACCAGTCGGCCGTTGGTTTTGCAGGTTTCGGTGTTTGTTGAGCGTGCCTATTCGCCGGGCATCCGAAGGGGGACGTGGACTCGGAGCCAGACGACCAGGAACGATTTTTTGGGTGAGGTCGATCGGCCGTGGCGGCGCAGCCGCGGGGAGGATGCCGCTATTTCGGCACCTGAGGACGACCTGATGCCGGGGCCTGGGAGGGGTCGGGCTCAAGCGATCTTCTGGACGCCGGTGTATCGGGACACAGCCTACGAACAGCGTTTGTTGGAGGATGTTCGTCGAAAGCTCGAGGAAGGGCGGCAATCGGAGCAGGATTAGGATCGTTTAGCACCTGGTCAGGCCGCAAATCGGTGCTAGATTAGAATGAATCTTTCCCAGAACCCTCCCCCTCTGGGGGAGGGCTGGGTGAAGGCCGAACGGAGGAAGATCGTGGCGACGCCAAACAAGGAAGTCTTGATGTTGGCAGCTTTGGTCGGCTTGGCGATTGTTGGCCCGGCGAGGGCTGGAATTGCCGACGACGTCGGGTTGACCGATCTGATTGCTCGTTTGGGCCCAGCGAACACGCCGACTGGCGCGGGGGTTGTGGTGTCGCAGGTCGAGCCGTTGGAGACACCTGGAAACTACGGGCCGGACCAGGCGCACACCGAATTTGCGGGCAAGACGTTCACGGCGATGAGCGGACCGGCGGGCAACTCGGGGCACGCGACGACGGTGGGGCTCAATTACTACGGGACAAGCTCGAGCATCGCGGGCGGGATCAACTCAATCTTCCTCTATGAAGCCGGGTCGTGGCTTCAGACTGGGTATTTGAGGCTGGGCCAGGGGGC
>JAKEEP010000158.1 GCA_022616475.1 Phycisphaerales bacterium
AATCCGCTCAAAGGTGGCAAGCGCCTCGGGGTCATCGACCGAGCACTTAATGTCGGGCCAGGCCGCGGTTGCCAAGAGATCGCTTGGCGGTAGCTTGATTCCATCCAGACCGGCTTGGCCTGCGGCTTGAATGTGCGGCCAAAGAGACTCGGTGACAAACGGCATGATCGGATGAAGCAGGCGCACGATGGCGTTGAGCACTGTGCGGAGAACTTGCTGTTGGGCTGGATTGTTCCGGATGGTTGGCTTGATCGCTTCGATGTACCAGTCGCAGAAATCGCCCCACACGAAGTCGTACATCGCATCCGCGTAGACGTTGAATTGATAATCGGCCAGCGCATCTTCAACGATGTGCATGGTGCGATGCAGCCGCGAGACAATCCATCGATCGGCAAGTGACAGGGTCCGCAAATTGATGTCGGCCGACTGAACCGTATGAGCGCCTTGCTTTGGTTTCAGCGCGTTCACGGCAAAATTGAGCGCGACGTTGTAAATCTTGTTGGCGAACCTACCGCCTTCATCGAATTTGGCGGAAGTGTTGCGCGCGAGGGGGATGTCCTTGGTGGGCTTGGCCAGGCCAGTGGCGGCGCCGTAGCCGGAGACCATCTTCTTGCCGCATGATGCGCAGGTTTGATGCACATCGGCGACGCGGTAGCCGCCAGTGGGAGTGGTGATTTCCTTTGGGTGGAACGCGGTGTCGCAGTGCGGGCAGACCATGTCCACCGGCAGGCGGACATCCTGTGTGCTGGTGGCGAGCTTGGTCATGATAAAGCGCAGCGCGTCAGCGCCGTGGGAGTGAATGATGTCGCGCGGATCGACCCCGTTGCCCAGGGACTTGGACATCTTCTGTCCGTAGCCGTCCTGAATCATCGCGTGGATGTAGACGTGACGGAAAGGAAGTTTGCCGTCGCGGAAGTAGCGATTGAACATGACCATGCGCGAGACCCAGAGGGTGATGATCTCGCGCGCTGTGAGGAGGACGTCTGAGGGGTTGAAGGTGTTGAGAAGGGCAGAGCCTTCGGGAATTTCCTTCGGAAAGGCTTTGGCGTCAGGCCAGCCCATGGTGGAGATGGGCCACAGGCCCGAGGAGAACCAGGTGTCGAGGACATCGGGATCTTGTTCGAAACCTCGCTCTGCGAGCTCAGCTTCCAAGTCCGCGCAATCTGGAGCTACACAAACCCGTGTCTCGATTGTCTTGGAGAAAGAGTCATCCTCGGCGTCGCCATCCGCGGTGACATCAACCACGGCCTTTCCTTGCTTCAACCACTTGGTGAGAAACTGCGTATTAGCAATTCCGGATGTCCAGACAGGTATGCGATGTCCCCACCACAGCTGGCGGGAGATGCACCAGTCGCGGAGGTTTTCATGCCAGGATTCAAACGTCTTGGCGTATCGCGCGGGGAAGAAGCGCAGTTCGTTGTCGCCTTCGCGCTGTCCCTCGCTTGCGCTTCGGGCTGGTGGCGGGTTCTCGCGTTGATCGGCAGCCATGGCGCGCAGGGCTTCGCCGCGCATGACGCCGTCGGTGACCTTGACGTACCATTGATCGCTTAAGTAGGGCTCGATCGGCGCGTGGCTGCGGTACGAGTGACCGACGCTGTGTGTGTAGGGCTTGACGTCTTCGAGCAGGCCCCTGTCCTTGAACCATTTCACAACGGCCTTGCGGGCGTCTTCGCGCGACAGCCCGACGAGTTTTCGTGCCTCGGCAGACACGTCGCTCCAGCCGTGTTTGTCCGAGATCGTCGCATCGGGCGCCAGCACGTTGATCATGTCGATTTCAGGATGCCGCTGCCGGATCTCGTAGTCGTTGGGATCGTGTGCGGGTGTGACCTTGAGGAAGCCGGTGGCGATGGCTGCCTTTGGATCGTTGGGATCACCCCCGAATTGGGGCGGCATCACCACGTAGTTGTCGGCGATGATGGGAATGACCCGATCGACGATGGGCAGCTTGATGTGCTTGCCGAAAAATTGCGCCGCACGCGGGTCTTTGGGATTCATCGCCACGGCCGTATCCCCGAGCATCGTCTCCGGCCGCGTGGTCGCAACGGTGACGTATTTCCCTTCGTCGCTTCGTCGCTTTGTCGCTTCGTCGCTGACAAATGGATACCGCAGGTACCACATGTGGCCCTGGACTTCCTCCATCTCGACTTCATCATCGGACAGCGATGTCTGGCTGACCGGATCCCAGTTGACCAGCCGCTTGCCGCGATAAATCAAGCCATCTTTGAACAATCGGAAGAACGCTTCGCGAACCGCTTTGGTGCACACTTCATCCATCGTGAAGCGTGTGCGGTCGAAATCGCACGATGCGCCCATCGCCTTCAGTTGCTCAATAATCGTCGTTTCGTATTCGTCTTTCCAAGCTTGGACAATTTCGACGAACTGCTCGCGCGTGAAGTCGGTGCGCCGCTTGCCTTCGAGCATGAGCCGGCGCTCGACCACCGCTTGGGTCGAGATGCTGGCGTGATCGGTGCCGGGCATCCAAAGCGTGTTGGAGCCGCGCATGCGGTGATATCGCACCAATACATCTTGTAGGGTGTTGTTAAACGCGTGGCCAAGGTGAAGGGCGCCGGTGACGTTGGGCGGCGGAATCAGGATGCAGAACGGCTCCCCCGGGGCGTTTGGGTCTGCATGAAAGGCATTAGCGGCCTCCCATCGAGCGCGGACGTCGACCTCAGCCGTGCCGGGCGTGTACGATTTGGCCAGCGGCGGCGTTGGAAGAGTGGTGGAGGGTGTGGTAGAGGCGGCAGGCATGATGGCGCGGCACATCATAGGTGTTTGGGTGCGATCGATGCGAATGCGGAGCTGGATGATCACGATGGTTCTTGCCGGCGCTGCCATCGCCGCCGCGTGCAAGGAAAAGGCGCCGCAGAACAGTCCGACCGAATCAGTTCAGTCGCCCGAAGTCAGCGCGGAGAACGTCGAAGCGGCGTTGGCGGCGGCGCAGGAGTACCTCAATGTCGACGATGGGGCCAAGGCACAGGCAATTCTGTTGACGCTGATCGATCGCGCGCCCGAAGATCCTCGGGCCCGCGAACTCTATGGCCAGACGTTGAAGCTCTTGGCTTTGCAAGCTCAAAAGGCTGGGGACGATGATGCAGCCCGTTCGCACCACGAAAAGGCCTACGAACAATATGAGATCGCGCTGAAGTTCGATCCGGAATCGGCGGGACTCCATCACAGCGCCGGGCTCATGGCTCTTGCCATCAATCGCAACGACGCAGCCTTGAACCACTTTCGCTCTGCAGGCCGTCTCGAGCCATACAACAAGCAATACTCTCTGTTTGAAGCGCAGCTGTTGATCCAGAGTCGCCGCTTTGACGAAGCCCGGCGGGCGCTCGAATGGGTTCTGGTTCTGGATAAGGATGAGGCGCTGGCACATGCTTCGTTGGCGATGATCGCTCTGGAGGAGGCTGACTTCGAGAAGGCACTGGGACATATGGCCACGGCCCGGCAGATCGAACCAGCTGACATCGAGCTTCGGGCGCAAGAGGCGCGTATTCATCGGCGTCGCGGCGAGCCGAATCGCGCGTTGGAGCTCCTCGTCGGGCTATCGGATCAAGAGCGGGCCCAGGAGATCGTCGCCTACGAGATCGCCGCAAGCCACGCCGATCTGGGCGATCATCTCAGCGCTTCGCGTGCTTGGCAGCATTGCTATCAAGCCAATCCCCGGAACCCGAAGGCGTGGCTGGCAGCCGTACGCGCTGGCGAGGCGTATCTGAGGGCTGGGGATCGCAAACAGGCTCGCCGATGGCTGGAGGAGGCGCAGCTGCTTGCTCCCAACCAGGCGCAAGTCAAGGCTCTGGAAGAAGCGCTGGTGGGACGGAAATAGCGATCAGGATTCGGTGTCTTGTATACGGCGGGCCGCCTCACGCCAGGGGTCCAGCTGGGGCGTCTGTTGCGGCTTGGTCATTTGCCCACGCTGCGCTCGGAGACGTCTGGAGAGGATGATCAGTGTTGCGGCAACCACAACCACTGCCAGCACGGTCAGGACCGCGAGAAACAGAGCCAGCGCGTTTCCCACCTGGGCCGCGGCCTGTGGATCAGCGCCGCTGCCGTTTGTTGCAATCAGCAGAACAAAGCGCATCGTCGGCAGTATATCTGGGTTCAGCGACTTTCTCTGACGTGCCTTGAAAACGAGGGAGATTCGCTAACGGGCTGAAGTGCAGCATTCTTAGGGTAGGCAACCGTGCCTCTGCTTCGGGCGAAGTCAAAGTGGAACCTTGGCGCGCAAGCCGGTTAAATAGAAGCCGCTGTGGTCAGGACGGGGTCGCCAGGCTCGATATTCGCCAGGCTCGTTAAACGATCCCAGGCGGGATATGTCGTACGTACGGTTTGAAAGCAAATACGGGCAATAGCCGATCCTGATGAGGAGTTATTTCTTGACGATGCCGCGGATTGGTCCGAAAACACGCGACTGGGCGAACCGTATCCGGCTGTTCATGGCAGCGCTCGGGCTGGCACCAAGCAAGCCAGCCATAGCGCTCTGCCGCACGGCAAACCCCAACCAAAGGCGCAACACCATCATGAGTCGAGATCTGATTGTCCGGCTGTGGCTATGTGTGGTCCTTGTTTCGGCGGGAGGGTCGACGCTGGCCGCCGGGACCCCCGGGAATGGTGAAGCCGGCCCGTTTGCCTCTGCACGGCAGTGGTCTGACCATGTCTGGCAGTCGGCGATGGGGGCCGACCGCGAGTCGTTGGAGCGATGCTTCCGCTCGATCCCGGAAGATGCGGCAGTGCAGGAAGCCGGCGCGCGATTTCGCGAGTCGTTCGAGCTCTATTTGTCGAACGCCGACAAGGCCCGGCACGAGCGCGATGAGGCTCGGGAAAAAGCCAAGGTTGAATTGCGTCAGCACATCGATGGCAACGAGCTCTCAAAGGCTCTGCGGGCCGCCGTAACGGTGCAGACGCTCAGCGATGATTTGGAAGCCGCCTTCGACAACCCCGACATTCTGGAAGTTATCCGCTGGGCCCAGGAGAAGATTCCGACCGTCGAAGCTGATCTTGATTGGCTTCTGGCCCAGGAGCTTCTGTACTTCGTCCGAACGCTTTTTGAAGACACGAGTCGCTTTGAGGATTACCAGAAGTACGACAAGCAACTGAACGCGGTGAACCGCCGCGTCTCGCTGATCGCCCAATACGCCCCGCATCGGCTGCATGAGTTGCGGGCTCGGCGCGCGCTTCGAATGGGCGACAAGCCGCTGGGCGAGTTCAAGCCGTTGAATGCAGATTGGCGTGGCCGGAACAAGGATGTGCGGGTTGACATGCTTCGGCAGGCGCTCAAGACCGCTGCATTCGAGCACATCGAAGGCTGTGGTTGGCGTCCGCTGATCCGGGGCGGTCTGGAAGAGCTGCGGCTGCTGGCGACGACTGCGTCGCTGGATGAGACATTCCCGAAACTGGCCGATCCCGATCTGGTGGCCCAGTGGGTCGCGCATATCGATCGCGAGCTGGCGGCCCTTGAACAAACCGCCGACGAGGACCTGACGAGCCGACGGCTCACCAATCTGGTGAGCGACCTTGATCGGGTGAATCTTCAGACGATTCAGGTCGATCGCGAGGTGCTGTATCGCGAATTCGGCGACGGGGCGTTGTATGAGCTCGACGAGTTCTCGGAGATCATCTGGCCCGACAAGCTGTCGCGGTTCAAGCAAGCCACCGAGGGCGCGTTTGTCGGCGTGGGCATCCTCATTCGGCACAACGACACGCAGGAAATCATTGTGGTGAATCCGCTGGAAGGCACGCCGGCTTACTTTGGCGGCGTGAAACCCAACGACAAGATCGCCGAGGTCGATGGCGAATCGACCGTCGGCTGGTCGCTCAACGATGCGGTGGATCGGATCACCGGGACAAAAAAAACCAAGGTTACTCTGGGACTGCAGCGAGAGGGTATCGAAGACATCGTTCCCATTACGTTGCAGCGCGATGAAATCAAGCTGCGGTCGGTGATGGGTTGGTCGAAGCGTAATCTGCGGCCCGATGGCGTGCCGGAATGGGATTGGTACATCGACCCAGTCAGCCGCATTGCTTATATCAAGCTGACGCAGTTCACCGACGATAGCCATAGCGACCTTTTGGAAGCGTGGCGCGAGATCAGTCGCGACGGAAAGCCGGCGGGCTTGATCCTGGACTTGCGGTACAACCCCGGCGGGCTGTTGACCTCGGCGGTTCAGATCAGCAACCTGTTTGTGCGTGAAGGCGTGATTGTCTCCGGTGAGAACAAGGACGGCACCCCGGCGTGGGCGGATCAGAAAGCCGATCCGACGCGCGCCAAGATCGCCGAGGCCGGTGTGCCCACGGTCGTGTTGATCAATCAGGGATCGGCCAGCGCCAGCGAGATTGTCGCCGGTTGCTTGCAGGCTCACGGCGCCGGGGCAGTGGTGGGCGAGCGCAGCTTTGGCAAGGGCAGCGTTCAGACCGTTCACCCAACGGCGGCCAACGCGCGATTGAAGCTGACGACTCAGTACTATCGCCTCCCGGCGACGCCGGAAGAGCTGGAAAAGGGCCAACCCGGCCGTTTGGTGCACAAGAAACCCAACGCGACCGTGTGGGGAGTTGACCCCAACATCATCGTGAAGATGACCCCGCAGCAAGCGACCAAAGCCCTTGAAATTCGGCAGAAGCACGACATCATTCCACGCGACGAGCACGGAAAGTTGATGCCAGAATCGCCGGAGCGCGGCGATGTCAATCAGTTGCTCAGCGATGGCGTTGATCCCCAGCTGCAAACCGCGTTGCTGATTTTGCAGGCTCGCGGCTTGGGACTGGCTGACGGCGCGGTGCGGCAAGCTGCAACGGTCAAATGACAGACCGGCTTTGGGCGCCGTGTTCCAAAGGCTGATACGATCCCGCGGATGGTCAATTGTCGCGAACTGCGGCGACTGCGACCTGCCCATCCGAGCCGCCCAACCCGAAGGCAAGAGCAACCGATTCAAACGGGGCGTTGTCGGACTTGATCCGAGCGGTCAACTGAGACTCATAGCGTGAAGCCTTCGACGTCACGCAGCCACCCATGGCCATGGCGGTAAGGCAGAGCGCGCCAATGCTCAAGACTCGGAGCCGAGCTCGCATTCGAATCACCCTCGGTGGCAGGCGCGAAGTCAAAGTGCGCCCGGTCAAAGGGTCCAATACCCCGCGCGAGGGTGCCTGCGGAAATTGGTTGCACGCGGCAAGTTGGCGGGCTAGAAAGTGGCCTGGGTGTTTTCTTTTCTCCAAATGACATAAGCCGCACAATGAGACGGCCGGGCCTCGGGGACGCCATTCCACAACGCTGCTTTGAGGTACACTTTGCCCGTCAATTATCGGGCCATGAAACAGGAGGAGCGCCCGCCATGCGCACGAGGGTTCCTGCCGCCGCGATGAGCGGCGCAATGTTGATGGGGATGGCGTATTTCGGCGCCGAGCTCAGTGGCCGCTCGCCAGCACAGAACGAAAGTCGCAACCGCTTTGGGGCCGATCGCCCCAATCAACACGTTGAGCGCTTTGGCGTGGCGACGCCCCCGCCTCGCACGCCCGGCTCCATTCGCATCGCCACCTACAACATGCTCAACCTGTTTGATCATGTCGATGATCCGACGCTTCAGGGGGAATTCGAAGACCTTAAGCTGGCGGTCTCGCCCGAACGGTGCTCCAGGCTGGCCGAAGCCATCAAGACTGTCGATGCCGACATCATCGCGCTTCAGGAAATCGAATCGCTCGAAGCGCTGACCTGTTACCGCGACCGGTGGCTTCCTGACGCCGGCTACCAATATTTGGCCTCGATCGACGTTGGAAATGTGCGAGGTATCGAATGTAGCGTCATGAGCCGCTTCAAGATCACTGACACCAAGGTCTGGTTGAACGAGTCGTTGGACAACGTCGAGCGGGCTGGTCCGGGTTGGGCCGAGATTCCCGCCGACGCCGGTCGATTGGTCTTCCAGCGCAGCCCGTTGATGGTGAGCATCAGCACTGATTCGGGCTACAAGCTGACGATCTTCGCGCTGCATCACAAGTCGGGTCCGGCGTTCAATTACCAGCGTGAGGCGGAGGCGGCGCGGATTGTTGAATTGATCCGAGAAGTTCAAAGGGCTGATCCGGCGCAAAACATCGCGGTCATGGGCGACTTCAACGCGGCGCCCTCCGACAAATCGGTTCGCCTGTACCTTGCGGCCGGGCTCATCGATAGCATGGCCCACCGCGTTTGGCAGGGGGACTCGCCTGAAGTGCCCCTATACAAGACGCATGAATCCAATCGCGTGCTTGACTACATTCTCTTGAACTCCGCAGCGCACCGTGAGCTGGTGATCGGCAGCGCGTTTGTGTACGGGACGGCGCGCCCGCCGCCGGGCTACGACCACATGAAGGACCCCGATCCACCTGGACTGGCGTCCGATCACTATCCGGTGGCAATCGAGCTGATGCCGCATGAGCAACAATGATCAATCAGCAGCGATGACGCCCCGATCGCGTCGGGACTTTCTCCTCTCGGCGGGCGTGTTCGCCGCCGGCGCGATGATGGCGCCGTCGGAAGGCAGTCATGCGATTGCAGACGATCGGAATGAGGCGACGAAGCCTTCGCCGCAGCCGCCGCCGAAGGCGCAGGGCGTTGTTCAGCCGATTTCGGCCGGCACGGTTGCGCAAGCCGAGCGGCTCGCCGGCGTTGAGTTTACCGATGCTGAGCGGCAGATGATTGCCCAATCGATCGGCGAGCAACTGGAGATCCTGGCCAAGCGGCAACGTCATCCTCTGCCGCCGAACGGGTTGGGGCCGGCTCAGGTCTTTGATCCACGCCTGGTGCGCGCATCGGAGAGGCTGCCGGCAAATCACCGTGGAACGATCGAGCGCTCGGAGGACGATCCAGGTCCATTGCCCAAGGACGATGACGATGTCGCATTTGCTCCGGTAACCAAGTTGGCGCGATGGATCGAACGGCGGCAACTGAGCAGCGCGCAACTGACCGAGATCTACCTTGATCGATTGAAGCGATTTGATGGTCCGCTCAAATGCGTCATCACGCTGTGTGAAGCTCGGGCCAGGAAGCGCGCCGCTCGGGCTGATGCGGAGATTGCTGCGGGGCTCTACCGCGGCCCGCTCCACGGCATTCCCTGGGGCGCCAAGGATTTGCTGGACACAGCCGGAATCCGCACGACGTGGGGCGCCGAACCGTTTGTCGATCGAGTTCCAGACTCCGATGCGGCGGTCGTGAAGAAGCTCGATGAAGCGGGAGCGATTCTGGTCGCGAAACTCTCGTTGGGCGCGTTGGCGTACAACGACATGTGGTTCGGTGGGCGAACCAACAATCCGTGGAATCTCGAGCAGGGTTCGAGCGGCTCGAGCGCGGGGTCGGCTGCGGCCACGGCGGCGGGGATGGTCGGCTTCAGCATCGGCACCGAAACCTATGGTTCGATCGTCTCGCCCTGCATGCGCTGCGGAACGACCGGTTTGCGCCCCACGTTTGGCCGCGTCTCCCGCGCCGGCGCCATGGCACTATGCTGGTCGCTCGACAAGATTGGTCCGATTTGCCGTGCGGTGGAAGATTGCGCGCTCGTGCTGGCGGCGATCAACGGTTACGACGGCAATGATCCTTCGTCGATCGACATGCCGCTGCATCTCAGCGCACGCTCGGGGCTCATTGGCTTGCGCCTGGGGTACAGTCCGCAATGGTTTGCAGGAAAGGACGCGAACGATCTCGATCGCGCCGCACTTGAAGCATTGAGGCGAACTGGGGTGAAGCTTGTCGAAATCGATTGGCCCGACTGGCCCTACGACGTTCTCATCAACGGATTGCTGTGCGAGGCCGCCGCCGCGTTTGAGGGCCTGACCCGCACGAACCGCGATGACGAGCTGTCGTGGCAGGATGCAGAAGCCTGGCCCAACACGTTTCGCAAGTCGTGGTTCATTCCAGGGATCGAATACGTTCAGGCGGATCGCTTCCGACGTCAATGCATGCACATGATGGACGAACAATTCAAGCGGTTGCACGCGATGATTGGCCCCAGCTTCGCGGGATCGCTCTGCCTGGTTTCGAACAACACCGGCCACCCTTCGTTGACGATTCGCAGCGGATTCAAGGACGACGGCACGCCGCACGGAATCACGCTCATCGGTCGCTTGTTTGATGAAGGCACGCTTTGCCGAATCGGGACGGCTCTGGAAAGGGAACTCAATGTTTGGGAGCGGCGTCCGAAGCTGTGAGCCGCATCACTTCTTGAACGTCCTTATCGCCACGGCCAGACAAATTGATGACGATGTTCTGTGCCGGTGACATGCTCGGCGCCAGCTTGATGGCAGCCGCGATCGCGTGAGCCGTTTCCAATGCGGGAATGATCCCTTCCAGTTCCGCGGTCAACCTGAACGCGTCGAGCGCCTCCTGATCGGTCACGCTCGTGTATTCAACCCGGCCGGAATCTTTCCAATACGAGTGCTCCGGCCCAACTCCGGGATAGTCCAGGCCGGCCGAGCACGAATGCACATCGGCGGTTTGCCCAAACTCATCCTGCAGCACGTAACTGAGGGAGCCGTGGAGTACGCCGGGTGATCCCCAGCAAAGGGAGGCCGCGTGGTCTCCCGGCCTGCTCGATCGCCCGCCCGCCTCCACCCCGAGCAGCTTGGCCGATTGATCGCCAATGAAAGGATGGAAAATCCCCGCCGCGTTCGAGCCGCCTCCAACGCAGGCCACTATCGCATCCGGCAGCGCGCCGAAAAGCTCCAGGCACTGCTCACGGCACTCGCGGCCGATCACCGATTGGAAATCGCGCACGATCATGGGGAACGGATGCGGTCCGACCACCGATCCGATGATGTAATGCGTGTGGGCAACCGAACCCATCCAGTCGCGCAGGGCTTCGTTGGTCGCGTCTTTGAGCGTGCGCGAACCCGCGTCCACCACGTTGACCTTCGCGCCCAGCAGCTTCATGCGGTAGACGTTGAGTGCCTGGCGGCGAACGTCTTCGGCGCCCATGTAGATTTCGCATTGCAGGCCGAAATGGGCAGCGGCGGTGGCGGTCGCCACGCCGTGCTGGCCCGCGCCGGTCTCGGCGATGACTCGCTTCTTGCCCATGCGCACCGCCAGCAGTGCCTGTCCAACCGTGTTGTTGATCTTGTGCGCGCCGGTGTGCGCGAGGTCTTCGCGCTTGAGAAAGATCTTCGGGCCTGATTGGCTGGACAAAGCGTGGCTCGCAAGGCGCGGCGCCTGGGTCAAAGGCGTCGGCCGGCCCACGAAATTCTGTAGCAGATCGTTGAGTTCCCTTTGGAAACCAGCATCGCGAATTGCCCGTTGATATGCTTCGGTCAGCTGGTCAAGGGCGCCGATAAATGTCTCCGGCACGTAGCGGCCACCAAATTGGCCGAATCGGCCGGAGTGATCGGGAAGCGTCTGCAAGGCGGGCATGCCACTTAGCATAGCGAGATTGCGCTGCCGTCTGATGCGACGCTTGGGTCGGGTATCCTCTAGCGCATGGCAACAGACGTGGCCAATCACTACGCAAGGAATCGCACGTGGCCGGCGCGCGGCTGGCATACCGTGGTCGTGATCGCGTGCCTCACGGCGATGACCGCCGTCGCGTTCTGGCCCGTGCTCTCAAACGACTTTGTCCATCTCGATGACCCGGCGTACGTCACGCACAACGAAGACGTCAAGCGCGGCCTGACGTTCGATGGGTTTGTCTGGGCATTCAAAGAGGCACATGCCGGGTATTGGCACCCCCTGACGTGGCTCTCGCAC
>JAKEEP010000159.1 GCA_022616475.1 Phycisphaerales bacterium
AGGGGGTTGAGCCCGACCAGATCAACCACGTCGTCGTCACGCATCTGCATTTCGACCATGCAGCGGGGTTGACGGCCATGAATCCAGCGGGCATCGCCGTCCCAACCTTTCCACGGGCCGACATCTTCGTGCAGAAGACCGAATGGGGTGATGCGCTGGAAAACAAATCAACAATGCATCG
The DNA here is from genome assembly GCA_022616475.1 of Phycisphaerales bacterium. Lineage (GTDB taxonomy): Bacteria > Planctomycetota > Phycisphaerae > Phycisphaerales > SM1A02 > JAKEEP01. Next base: position 182 of record JAKEEP010000159.1, read on the forward strand.
CACGTATTTGCGCAGCCATCTCGACCCGATCGCGCAGCGCGTCAAGTTGATCGACGGGGAACGGGAGATTCTGGAGGGGATCACCGTCTTTCCCATGCTCGGCCACACGTGGGGTCAGCAAGCGGTTCGCTTTCAAGACCAGCGCGGAACCGTTTGCTTTCCCGGCGATGTGATGCCGACCGTGCATCACGTCGGGCCAGCCTACAGCCTGGGGTACGACATGCTGCCGTACCACAGCATGATTTCCAAGCATCGGCTGTTGCAGACCGCCGCGGAAGACCATTGGAGGCTGGCGCTCGATCACGAGCCCGGCCAGGCAGTCGTTGGGGTGCAGCGCGATCGCGAGCGCGACGATCGATTCGTCCTCACGCCTGCGTGATGGAATCGGTCAAATAGCCCTCAAACATCAAGCTCTACATCGTCTTCGTCCCCTTCATCGGCTTCATCGGCTTCATCGCCGATGTGCAAAGCTGAATCGCGCTGAAGGAACGATCGAATGGAGCTCAAGTTGCTGTTGAGCCAGTCGAGGTCGCCGCACGCGATGATCTGGCTGTCTCGAACAACAACGCCCCCCGCAACCTTTTGCGGGAGCCCCGGCGTCGCCAGCTCAGCCGCTTCAAGGGTTGGGCCGGCAACGATGAACAAGCAGGAATGAGCGCGCGCCGGGCCGACCAGGTCCGCGCCATTGCGCGCGGTTCGCGCAAGAACCTTGGCGCTGACAAAGATCGCTCGCGCGCCGCTGGGCGCGAGCGCTTGTTCGGGCTGTTCAATTGCAAACTCGTCCGATCGCGTGGTGGGAACAGGCTCTCGTGTCCGATCAATCAACGCTGTTTGTGATCGCATTGTGGAAGCCGGGCTGGTTCCATCTTGCAGTGCAGCGGCGGCGGCCACGGTGGTGGCCGCGGGCTCAACCTCTTTCGATTGAATCGGCGGCGAAGCTGGATAAGCGGCAACACCTGATTGTGGTGCGATCTCTGCCGACGGCACCGCCAAGAAGAACGCCGAAGTGAACAAATCAGCCGGCGGGTTCAATCGCGATTCGAGCGCCGACGCGACCGCCTCCAGATCGCCGTGCATCGGTCTCCACGGAATGAGAATCCACACCGCCTGCCCGAGGCGCACCTCAAGTTGCGCCGCAGAGTTCCAAAGCTGATGGTCGGAGCATTCGATCGCAAAGCGAGCCGGCAATTGGGTCGATCGGTTCACCTTCAGCCGCTTCTTGCGGATCTGTTCCGCTCGTTCGATGAACCGGCAATATCGATCGACGTGCGGCAGGTAGCGGCTGATATTGACCAATATTGACGTGACATGCCGAAGGGCCGAAATCGCAAAGCGAAGTGAGACCAGATACATGAGAAACGCGGCCCAGCTTCCGCCCCCGTCGTGCATCTGAATGGCAAAGAATCCAAAGAGCCCAAGCAGGCAGATCACAAAAAATGTCGCATTGAGCAAGTGCATCCGGTCATCGGCGAGCTTGCGCTTGCAAAAGAGGTCCTCGGATCGCTTCCAATGTTGAGTGCTCAGGCACGCCTGGGGCTCTTGCTGTGCGGGATCGATGTGCTGGCCGGCCGCAAGGGCATTCTTGATTGCTTCGACCAGGCCGCCGCGCGCCGTGCGGTTCACGCGGATGAATTCGCGTTGCTGCCGCGCCACGCCCCGATTGATGAGATAGAACGGCACGATGTAGAGGCCGGCCAGCGGAAGAAGGACAAGCGTAATGAGCGGGTCGAGCACGAACAGCGCCGTGGTGGCGAAGAGAAACGTCGCCAGCGGAAGGATGATCCCCAGCAAATGTCGCAGCGCGGCTGAGATGATCCGGCAGTCACCGCCCGTGAGCTGGATGATCGCTTTGTAGGGCGGGCCTTCAACCGCTGATTGCCACCCGCGGCAGCCGGGATCGGCGACGATCTGGAGCAGTCTCTTGACGCACCGATTGTGGTACTGAATGACGATCCGGCCAATCAGCCACTTGGTGGCGTAGGCGCTCACAGCGCTCAGCAGGCCCAGCGCGGCCAGGACGGCGGCAAACGCGAGCATGCGCGGAACGTTCTGCACCGATGGAATGGAAATCCCCCACACGACCAGCGGATCGGGCGTCTCGGCGTTCTTCACGAGCAGCACGATCCCACCAAGCATCGCCGCGCCGCTCAGCACGCCGATGATGTCCAGAATCGTGACCGCGACGATGGCAAAGCGAAACCGCCGAACAGCATCCAGCGCAATCCACGCCACCCGATTGAGATAGGTGCGCAGCTGTTGCAGGATGATCCGAAGATTGACGCTCTGAATTCGAAGCTGCATTGGCGGGGTTCAAATCGGGGTCACGCTCACGGCTCGCCGGGGCAAGCCGGCTCGACCAAGCTCACCCAATCGTACCCTGCAAGAGCCCCCCATCCCGCAACAATGCCCGCGCCGGCTTATTGAGCGATTGACGGAAGATCTGCCTTGTGAAGGCCAATTCGGCCGGGCCAAAGGCCCCCACATGATCGCCGACAGCGCCGTTTCTGACGCGGATTGCGTTGGGAATCTGCCGGGCATCGCCCAGCCCTCGATCCTGTTCGAGCGAGCGCATTCGCTCGATGCTCGACTTCTCGCAGGCTCGCTGCAGCCAAGTGTCACGGACCGGCAAGCCCAGGAACTCGACAATCCGGCGCAGTGCATCGGGGCCATCGGCCTTGAGCTTTTCAAAGGTGATCACGAGCGACCGATGATTGTGCAGATTCTCAGCCCAACCGTTGATGTACTGGGCGAAGTCGAGCGTGTTGCGCTTCCCCTCGCGCAAGAAGTCGCTCAACGCCGTCTGTTGGTCGACGTTCTTGGACGCCACACACTCGCAGTACCACGACCACAGCGCGTCGTTGGGCGAGCGCAGCAGCAGAATGATCGGCTTGAACCCGAAGGGCTTGGGGCGATACGAGGAATGGGTCGCCAGGATGAGGGGAACATCGGCGCGCTCGAGATACGGGAACGCCTGAACGCCGTTGGCGGAGACCTTGACCGTATCGTTGGGAAGCAACGAGAACATCGTGTGCAGATCGAGGTCGATGCGCAGGTCGAGGCAATCATTGATGTAGTTGCAGAGCATGAAACGCAGCCACGTGCGCCCGCACTTGGGGTAGGAGCACAAGAACGCGTTCACGCGGTCGAGGTAGTCCCGGCGGGAACTGATCGAGTTGAGCTGCTGACGCGGCTCGCCGATCGGTTCAACGGTGTGGACGTGGAGATCGCGATACAAGCTGAGGTCTGATGGGGCATTCGATTCGCGCGGAAGCACGTGCCTGATTCGGTTGGCGCAGATGGCCTTGACCTGCCGCAGGCGGGCCCCGACGTGCCGCATGGCCGAGCGGGCGCGGCTCTCCAGGGAAGACAGGAACGTCTCAACTCGGCGGACGCGAAGTTCGACCGTGTCGATCGCCAGGCCCTTTTGCCGTGTATCGGTGCAAGCCGGATCGACCTCGCTGTGCGCGGTGGTTCGTGGAACTTCGATGTGGATGCGCGCAAAGCCATTGGGCCCGATCGCCGAGCCTGGCACAATGCCCCGAAGAATCCGCGCCCCCAAGGCGTGAGCCACCACCACCGGCACTTTCACATCGTTGACGTGAATGACTGCACTGTGCAGGATGTCTTCGTGAATGACGCTGATGACGCGCAGCTCAAGGACGTATTGCGGCGCCGCGGCAATGAGCAGATCGACCGTTGAACGCCGGCCCGGCCCGGTCCATCGATAGATTCGGCCGACATCGCGGCCCTCACGCTCCAGCCAGCCGGTTCCTCGAACCGCCTGGCGCATCTGAATGTGAACGCGTTCGGGCAGGGATCGCCCCGCAGCGCGGTCAACCAGCGACTCGACCGAGAGCCGATCGAGTTGCGCATCCAAGTCGCCGGATGTCGGCGGCGAAGGTGACTTCACATGCCCGTTGCTCGAACCGAGCACCGCCACCTCGTTGAGCATGTCGTTGAATTGCCGCTCGAAGGCCCCGCGGCCGTAGTCGTAGATCACCCGATCCAGTCGCACCGCCTCGCGCACGATCGCCGGCAGGTCTTCGTCAGGTTTGGCGGGCTTCATCTGAAGTCGAACGTTCAGCGGCTGAACCGAGGGCGTGCGAGGCCAGCCGGTCCGGTAGCTCAGAAGGCGAACGAACTGCTCGAATTGCTCGGTCAGGCCCACGCACAACATTCGATCGATGGTGGATTTGGCCTCGGCGAGCAGCTCATCGTCGGAGAGGAAATCGGGCTTGCATCGCGGATAGTGCCCGACCAACGTCTTGGCCATGCCATTATGGAAATTTCGCAAAACGATCTGGTCATCGACCGCCAGGAACTCCTCAAGAGTCTTGGAGCGCGAGAGGCGTTTCAACTGGCTCGACCGCTTGTTCTCGCCCGATCGCCGGTCGGCGCCATCGAGCTCGGCATCGGTAAAAGTCTGCCAGTGACGAAACAGCGAACGCAGCCGAGCCACAGGATCGCGAAGAACGGTGATCCACTGAAACCCTTCGGGGAGGATTTCCGTCATGTTCGTATGCGAGCAGATGTACCGGAACGCGCTGAGGACCGCAGTCTTATCCAAATCCGATTTGGGAATCCCCAACCGCTCGCTCTCCAGCGTAAGGAGGGCTTCGGGGGTGCACGGTGGGATCAGATCCATCGGGTAGTTCTGCTCAATGAGCGATTTGAGCGTGGTCCCGGCCGTCTTCATGATGTGCAGGAAGTACAGCTTTGGCGGAAGCGCCTCGGTCACGACAGGTTCGTCGCGTTGGGTGATTGGTAGGGCGTCGGCTTGCGGCGCCGGCAGCCAGGCCGGAACCTCCACTTCAGCAATGGGCGTGGTTGTTGCCATAAGGGAATCTGTGAAAAGCCGAGGATTATAAACCGAGCAGGCATCACGTCCAGACGCCGGCAGTGCACCTACCGTTGCGCGCCTCCACGAACGCCACTAGCAAATAACCAAACAACGTGCTGACACCGACGTCCGAGTCGTCATTATCTTGTCGATCATTCGCGATCCGGTTGGTGCAAGACCGGGGCGTCAAATCAAGCAAACCCGCTGGATTGAGGCCCGCAACAGAGGGATGTCTGCTACACTTTTGGCCCCCACTCTTGCACTTGCTGAGCGCTGCCGGGTGGGATCAGCAGCGCGCTGTCTGTTGCCTGGAGACCTAGCCAAGCATGTCGAATCTGCTTCAAGCGCAAGCCACATCGCCTTCTGCGATCGTGGATCTCAAGCCGTTTTCGGGAAACGGGCTTCCGACCGAAGATCGCCCGCGCAAACCCACGCTCGCGATCATCAGCACGTACGGCACGCTCTGCGGCATTGCCGGCTACACCCATCGCCTTGAAGCCTATCTTTCATCGCGATTTCACATCGAGGTCTTGCCCCTCAACCAGGCTGTCCTCAAGTCAGAACGCCCCAGGGGCATGAAGCTCGGCAACCGCCATATCGCTGAGCTGGCGCAGCTGCTGCATCAGTACGACTTTGTGAACATCCAATATGAGCCGGGCACCTTGGCGTCGATGCCCGATCTCGCCTACAAACGGTTGAAAAAGCTCGTGAAGGCCGCGCCGGCTGTCTCGGTCACGTTCCACACCTTTCGCTTTGATGATCGGCTGCCGATCCGGCCGCTCCTGCGGCATCTGGCTCGCGGGCGGCTGCGCGGCGCCGCCGATGAGCTGTTTGAGTGGCGCCAATCCAAGTGGATTGGAACCAAGGTCTTCAACCTGCTCAAACGCCAGCGAAAGAAAAAGCCGGTCTCGTTGATCGTGCACACGGCTCGAGAGGCAGACTTTTTGAAGATGGAGCACGGGTTCACCAACGTGTTCGAGCATCCGCTGGCGTTCTTGACCGAGCCGGAGGCCGCGGCCGCACATCGAGCCGCCTCTCGAGCACGTTTCCCGGAGCTGGCGAGCCTGCCCCCCGATATCAAGCTCATCGGCGTCTTCGGCTTCATTTCCACCTACAAGGGAACCATCACCGCCGTGCGAGCGTTGCGCTGCCTGCCAGAGAACTACCACCTGGTGATCTTCGGCGGCGTTCATCCCCAGGAAATCAGAAACAAGGAAGAGATCAACGAGTATCTGCACCGGGTCCTGGGCGAGGCGTTCGGAGCGCCCCCGTTTGAAGTCGAGCCAACCAACAAGCCGCGGCGAGCCATGGCTGCCCTTCAGAACAAGCAAATCAAAGAGCGGGAGAATATCTCCCATCGCGTTCACTTCATGGGCTCACTCGACGATTCGGAGTTCATCAAGGGCATGTGCGTGTGCGATGCGACGGTCTTCCCCTACCTGGAAGTCGGCCAGACCAGTTCCGGCCCCATCTCGATCGCCATTGAGCTCGGATGCCGCGTTGTGGCGGCGCGCAATCACCTGTTTACTCAACTGGCGCGGTATCACCCCGACCGGTTCGATTTCTTCGAGATCGGCAACCATCAGGAGTTGGCGGCGCGGATTCTTCACCCATACGCTTCGCCTGACCGGCCCGCACGGTACTCGTATCGATCAAACGTCGAGACCTATTGCGCAGCGCATCAAGCCATGGCGCGGGTGTAGTTTCCACCGGCGCGTCGCGCTCGGCGGCGATCGCTGCCGCGGATGCCGCCGGTCGGACTTCCGGGCAGAATGGCGCCGGACCTTGTATGGCCACCGTGCTGGTCGATGATTGGGTGCTCGCGCGCAAGCGAACCGGAGTGGGCCACTATTTGGCGTTGGTGATGGCGCATTGGCCCGCGGATTCGCAGGTTCAACTCGTGCGCGCTCATGCGCTGACGGCTCGCGTGTTGGGTACCCGCCATCCGACCGCGGCTGGTTTTCCGCCGGTTGAACAGCTCGAGCAGGTTCAACTGGCGCCACTGGCTGCGGTTGCCAATGCTCAGCTGCATCGGGCTCCGCGATCGTCATCGATGGTCAAGCGAATGTGGAATAGCGCCAACGGGCAATATTTGAAGGTGCGGCGCCGAACCGCGCGGACCAATCTGTTCTTCGAGCCCAATCACATTCCGCCAGCCGATCTTCGACCGGCGGTTTCGACCATTCACGATTTGTCGGTGCTCGAGCTGCCGCAGTTCCATCCGCCGCAGCGCGTTGCGGATTGGCGGCGGCGGCTGGAGCGCGGGCTGCAGTGGACCAGCCATTGGATTTGCGTTTCGCAGGCGACGGCGGAGGCCGTGCGGCGGGTTCTGGGAGTATCGCCAGAGCAGTTGACGGTTGTGCCGCTGGCCTCCCGATGGGGCTCGCCGCCGCACACCTGGACCCCCGACAGCGTTCGCAGACAGCTGGGGCTTCCCGAGCGATACATCGCGTGCCTGGGGACTTTGGAGCCGCGAAAGAACGCGTTTCGGTTGTTGGAAGCCATGGAAAGGCTGGGGGCTGCAGAGCGTGCGGCGACGCCGTTGATCTTCATCGGGACGGCAGGGTGGGGCGATGAACGGTTCTGGCGGTCGCTGGCTGAGCATCCGCGGGCCCAAGAGGCGCTGGCGACTGGGTATGTCGATGACTCGGTGGCGGCGGCGATCGTGATGGGGGCGGCGGCGATGGTGTATCCGTCGCTGTACGAGGGGTTCGGGTTGCCGCCCTTGGAGGCGATGTCGCTTGGGGTGCCGGTGGCGGCATCGACGGCGGCGAGCCTGCGCGAGGTTTGCAACTCAAGCGCGTTGTTGCTCGATCCTGAGGACACTGATGGGTGGGCCGATGCCATGATGCGGTTGAGCGAAAATGGATCAGAGCGCGAGGAGTTCATCGAGCGCGGGCGGCGGCGGGCGGAGCTGTTTTCATGGAATGAGACGGCTAAGAAACACCACGACTTGTTTGAACGGCTCGCACGTGGTTGAAAGCCGACGCGTCATCTGGCTGCGACCGCCTGTTGTGTGATGAACTGGGTGATGGTGCCGGCGACGTGATCGAGCTGCGCCCTGGTGAGCTCGGGGTAGATCGGGAGGGCGATGGTCTGGTCGGCGGCGGCTTCGGATTCGGGGAGGTCGCCCTTGCGATAGCCCAGGTAGGCGAAGCACTCCTGCAAGTGCAGCGGAACTGGGTAATAGATCTCGGTGCCGATCTTGTGCTCGGTCAGGTGAGCGCGAAGGGGGTCGCGAAGGTCGGCCGGGACGCGGATGACGTATTGGTTGTAGATGTGCGAAGGCCCAGGCATGGCCATGCCTGGGCGTTGGGCGCCTGCTGGGTGGGGGGTGCGAAGAGGTAAGCCCGAGCCGGAGCTGAGAGGAACTTGTGAAGTCTGTGCACCGGCGGCTTTGAACTTCTTGTCGTAGTAGGCGGCGTTCGATTGGCGACCCCGGGTCCATTGATCGAGGTGCTTGAGCTTCACCTTCAGAACGGCGGCTTGAAGTGAGTCCAATCGCGAATTGACGCCGATGTACTTGTGGTAGTACTTGGGCCGGCCGCCATGGACGCGGAGGATTGAGAGGCGGTCGGCCAGGTCCGGATCGTTGGTGGTGAGGATTCCGCCATCGCCGAAGGCTCCGAGGTTCTTGGAGGGGAAGAAGCTGAAGCAGCTGATGGCGCTGCGGGTGCCGACGCGGATGCCTTGCTCATCGCGGGCGCCGATGGCCTGGGCCGCATCCTCGACGATCGGCACGCCGAATTCCTCGCCGATCTGAATGTAAGCCTCCATGTCGGCGGCCTGGCCGAACAGGTGCACGGGCATGATCGCCTTGAGCCGCTTGCACTTGCGAGCGAGCGTTCGCACGTGGTCGGGGTCCATGTTGTAGGTAACAGGATCGATGTCGGCGTAGACGGGCTTGGCGCCGACCTTGGTGATGTAGCCGCCGGTGGCGAAGAAGGTGTACGAGGGGCAGATGACCTCATGATCGCGGCCGATGCCTAGGGCCATCATGGCCAGGAGGATGGCATCGGAACCCGAAGCGCAGCCGATGGCGAACCTGGCGCCGACGTATTGGGCGATGGCGGCCTCGAGCTCCCCCACTGCCGGGCCCATGATGAACTGCTGGGATTCGATGACCGGCTCGATGGCGGCCTTGATCTCGTCTTTGATGGTGGCGTATTGAGCCTTGAGGTCGAGCAAGGGAACGGAGGGTGGGGATGGGTTATTCATGGGGGTAGTCTAAGGGATGGGGATGCAGCGAGCCAACACACATTGACTTGGGGGCTGGGAGGGCAACCGATCGCCGGCACCCGCGCCAATCATCCAGAAGGGGATTAGTTTTTGCGCGCGGGTTTGACAGAGAGGGATTAGCTTATGCGCGCAAGGGAGGTCTAGGGATTTGCGCTGGGGGAGTGACGATCGAAGAAGTTGGAGGCGCGGCGATAGCCATCGGGAGTGTTTCCTCAAGAACGGAGTGCTCCTCTATAAAGGGGCCGAGGGAACGTTTGGCGCGCGCAAGGGAGGTCGTGTTTGAGCGCGGGGGCTGGAAAATAAGGGAAAAATAACTTGCGATTTTGGGGATTTTGCGTTTTGTGTTCCGTCACTTTTGTGCGCACATGGGAAGACATTCACCACGGAGATCTCGGAGAACACCGAGGAGAGCTTGATGGTTTTGGCCAAGATACGATCGCGGGAAGGACTGAGAATTCAGACTTCCAATGGGCCCGGCGGGATTCGAACCCACACGGAGGGTTTTACCTCCAGCGGATTTTAAGTCCGCTGCGTCTGCCAGTTCCGCCACGGGCCCGGTTCTTCATGTTAGCCGGTCATTGCAGAGTGAAAACGAAAACTCCCGCCACAATGTCGGGTGGGCGTTGTGGTTGAGTTTGTGGCAGTTTGCCTTCAAAGTGTCTTGTGGAAGCTGTCTGTTGCTCGGAGCGATTCGAGAGATCGTCATGAGCATTGCAGGTTTGCTTGACTCGTTCCTTGGGTACTTAGGTACTTGCAGGACGCAACATCGGTTGCGATGATGCGAGTGGTGCAACGCAAAAGCTGCCCCCAATTCGAGTTAACGTAACGCCTGAGACTCGGGCGCTCATCAAAGAGCGTGCGGACAAATACGGCACGAACGATTACGCCCGTCGCGATGCGAATCTATCAGTGGTTTGCCGGCGTGCTGGACCAAGTGCAGCGGGCCGTGTTGGGCATGTATGGCGATCGCAACGATGTTCTAGGAATCGTTTTGGAGGATTTGATCAGGCGTGGAAAAGAGGGCAAGATGAAATGGTTTGCGGTAGTGTTGGCCGCGGTTGTCGTTGCGGTTTGTGTCGCCGGCGAAGAGAAGAAAGGCGACCAATGGCAATACGCTTGGCTCATTGAGAGCGGAGACGGATTTTGCACGTTTGTTGATGGCACCGAAGACTGGATCGGCGGACCCGGCGCAGCCTTGTTAGCACGGGACAAGGGTATTCAGAGATTGAACCGCATCGGCGGACTTGGTTGGGAGCTGGTCTGTCACGAGCGGCTTAACGAACGGCCAGCAGACGGACATCAGTGGCACTTCAAACGTCGAGTTCCAAACTGAAGTTCCCCTTTCTTTGGCAAAGTTCGTGGCACCTTCGGCTGTGCAACGCCCGGACCGCGCAAACTGGACGAATGAGACCGTCACAACGACGACGCCATTTATTCAAGCGGCTCGATGATGATCCTGATCGGGCGTTCAACGACGTAAACGTCCTGCAAAACTCGAAGGCCACCTCTACTTGTTTCTTCACGGTCAAGTTGGCGTATGCCATCTCCTGCTCGACTGGCCTCAACAACGATCTTGTGGGTCGGCGGGCTGCCCATTCCACCTGCTATGAAATGAACCTCGTAGGGCGCTGCTGGATCGGAGATCGTGCACGCAGCAAGCAGCGACGTGAGGGCGATGACCACAGCGATCTTCATGAGGAGGTCACGTTGTTGACTGGAGCGGCCATTTCGCACGTCACCTCTCTTGAACTGTGGTTTCGTAGCGCACGCCTTCGGGGACGGGTACGGCGACGTGCACGGTTGTGCCGTGGTCGCCGGCGGTGGGCGTTGACGAATCCACTGCAATGAAGCTGGTGTAGGCGGACATCAACCCGTATTCGAGGGCGATGGATTTCACCTGCTGGGGCAGCTCGATGTTTGTGTCGTAGGTCGCCATGTCCATCAGCTCGGCGATGTGCATGCGCGCCCAGACGCTGGCGAGTGCGGGATGATCGTTGGGAGTGTTGGGGTCGACCGCGATTTCGGATTGCACCGTTTGATTGCCGGCGCGGCCGGTGACGCGAATCGCGGATGGTGTTTCGCCGGTGAATTTGCCGGTGACGATCACGGGCCGGCCGACGAACAAATCTGGAACGCGTGCCGGCAGCGTTTCGACAGCCTTCATGGCGCCCCAATCGATCTTGATGTCGGTGAGGACGGGATGACTGACGCGCGTGAAGAACGCATCCATCACATCCGAGCCGCTATCCTTCAAGCTCAGGTACGCCACCGCGCCGCGGCCGAGCTTGGCCATGGCGTCCATCAAGTAGCGATTGGGCGCCGAGCCGACGCCGAAGCTGAAGATGCGCGCGTCGCCGATGCGGTTGTGAACTTCGCCGAGGATTTCAACTTCGTTTCCAATGAAGCCGTCGGTCAGGAAGGTCACGAAGCGCAGGCGCTGCTCATCGTGGGGAAAATCCAGTGCGGCCTTGATGCCGTTGATCATCATGGTGCCGCCCTCGCCGCGCAGGTTTGAAACGTACGCCTTCCCGCGCTTTACGTTCTCGGG
>JAKEEP010000160.1 GCA_022616475.1 Phycisphaerales bacterium
ACCGCTATTGCTGGCTTCGCGACGGCGCGATGGCGGCCACCGCCCTGGTGAAGATCGGCAGCGATGGCGAAGCCATGCAATTTCTCGATTGGTTGCTGGGCGTCCTTCGCGAACGAGCTCCCGAACACCTTCAGCCGCTCTACACCCTTACCGGCGATCCCCTCGGCCCCGAAGCCGAGATTGCCGAGCTACCGGGCTACGCCGGCAGCCGGCCCGTGCGTGTCGGCAACGCCGCGGCCCGGCAAGTTCAACTCGACGTTTTCGGGCCGATCGTCGAATTGATCGCGCTGCTGATCGAGCGCGATGCGCCGCTCTCTTCCGAGCATTGGCGCTTGGTTGATGCCATGGTTCAAGCGGTCGCCCGCCGCTGGCAGGAACCCGATCACGGCATCTGGGAGATTCGGCGTCCCGCCCGGCATCACGTGCATTCCAAGTTGATGTGCTGGCTCACAGCCGATCGCGCTGTGAAGATCGCTGAGCGATTCTACGATCGCCCGCGGCCCGATTGGCTGGCGTTGCGCGACCAGATCGCCGCTGATGTTCTGGCACATGGATTCAAACCCCAAGTGAACGCCTTCACGGCCGCCTACGACGGCGTTGACCTGGACGCTTCAGCGCTCTTTGTCGGCCTGACTGGGTTTTTGTCGCCGACCGATCCGCGATTCGCCGGCACCGTTGAGATGGTCGAGCGCCACCTCAAGGACGGCCCGACCGTCTATCGCTATCGCTACGACGATGGCTTGCCCGGCTCAGAAGGCGGGTTTCACATCTGCGCCTCGTGGCTGGTGGAAGCCTATCTGCTGATGGGTCGAACCGATGACGCCTGGGACCTCTTCAACCAGATCGTCGATCTGGTCGGCCCAACGGGCTTGCTCTCGGAGCAATACGACCCGCAGATCAATCGATCGCTCGGGAATCACCCCCAGGCATACTCGCACATCGGCTTGATCGAGAACGCGATGGGACTTTCAAGGCATGTCTAGACAGACGCGTCGGACTCGGACACGACCGTTTCAATGCCAAAGCGGAAAATCGGCGCACAGCCCTCGCACATCTTCGCGCACTTCGGCGCACACTTTTGCGTCGCCATTCGACCCCATCACTCGATCCAGCATCTGGGCGACCAGGCCCATCTCTTTCTCTTTCATCCCCCGCGTGGTCAGCGCCGGTGTTCCCAGCCTCAGCCCGCTGGTCACCATCGGCGGCCTGGGATCGTTGGGAATGCCATTCTTGTTCACGATGATGCCGGCGGATTCCAGCCACTTCTCGGCATCGGCGCCCGTGAGGTTAGGATCGCGCTGCCGGAGATCGACCAGCATGAGGTGATTGTCGGTTCCGCCCGAGCACAAGCGGTAGCCGTGTTTGACGAGCGCTTCGGCCAGCGCCTTGGCGTTGGCGACGATCTGTTTGCAATAGGTCTTGAACTCGGGTCGCAGATTCTCGCCGAACCCCACCGCCTTGGCTGCGATGATGTGCATCAGCGGGCCGCCTTGGCTGCCGGGGAAGACCTTGCGGTCGATCTTCTTGGCGATCTCCTCATCGTTGCTCAGGATCAATCCGCCGCGCGGGCCGCGCAGCGTTTTGTGCGTCGTGGTCGTCACGATGTGCGCGTGCGGGAAGGGCGAAGGATGCACGCCGGTCGCCACCAGCCCAGCAATATGGGCAAGGTCGGCCATGAGAACCGCCCCCCCCGGAACTTCATCGCAAATTGTGCGGAAGGCCGCAAAATCAATCACGCGCGGATACGCCGAATAGCCACAGATGATCATCTTCGGCTTGTGTTGCCGCGCGAGCTTTGCGATGGCGTCGAAATCCAGCCGCTCGGTCTTGGGGTCGAGGTCGTAGTCCACGATCTTGTAGAACGTCCCCGAGAAGTTCACTTTCAATCCATGTGAGAGGTGCCCGCCGCTCTTGATCGGCAGGCTCATGATGGTGTCGCCGGGCTCGCACATGGCCATGAAAGCCGCAACGTTGGCGTTCGCGCCCGAATGGGGCTGGACGTTGGCGAACTTGCAGCCGAAGAGCTTCTTGGCGCGCTGGCGGGCCAGTTCTTCGACCTGATCGTGAAACTCGCAACCGCCGTAGTACCGCTTGCCCGGATAGCCTTCGGCGTACTTGTTGGTCATCCATGTGCCCATCGCGTGCATGACGGCGGGCGAAACGTGGTTCTCGGAGGCGATCAGCTCGAGCGTGGTCGATTGGCGCGTGGCTTCATCGGTGAGAATGCGTGATACTTCGGGATCATGCTGTTCGAGCAACTCCAACAGCCCGTTCGACAAATCATCGAGCATTACGCTCGCAGGAACTGGTTTGACTGTGGATGTTCTGGTCATGAGCACATCGTATGCGACTTCACGGCCTTCGCACACGTTGTGGGGCTTCACGATGGATAGCTTGTTGCAATCGACTGAAGGGCGAGCGCCAGAAGCGTCGCGAGTGACGCAATAGTCACCACACAGAGACCGACTCCCCAACCATGACGCATTTTCAGATAGTGCGTTGTCGCAGTTGACCACCAGACAACGGCAAACGGCAGCACCGCGAACGTTGCGATCGCGGACGCGACCATCAGCAGGGCATCGACGCCGGGCGTGCCCCATCGCGCCTCCCTAACCAAGGCGTTTGAAACCACAAGAAGAACCCACGGAACGATCGGGGCCAACCCATAGAGCATGACGCGAACGATGTGAATCCATCGCACCTTGGCCTGCCGCCGCGATTGCGGCAGCGCCGCGAAGCTCGCCATGCATAGGAGGTGCAAAACCAATGTTGATCCGACGAGCCTGTCCAGATCCTTCGACGGACGCCGCAGCAAGTCGCGCGGCGCCGGATAGGGCACCGTACTCGTGACTCCAGCTACGCTTCCAGGCACAGTACTCCACGTGAACGATCCCGGGCTGTTGGCTGAGAAGGGCCAGGCTGCGGCATGTGCAACTACCTGCAATCCCGACGCGCTCGAAACACTGCCTGGCCAATAGAGGCGTGCCAGCGAGTACGACCGCCACGCCGCATACCCCTGAGCGGCTGCAAACCCCAAGTAACCGAGAAGCAAGAGCAAGATGAGGTAGCACGTGAGATACGACCATCGCGGCTGATGCGTCATCTTCAACGACTTCCAGAACCCCCAGGGCCAGAATGTCACCGCCACCGTCGCGGCAGCGCGCTTGGGAAAGTGCCACCACCTTCGCGCGTACTCAACGCACCAGCGAGGCTTGCGAACCTTGTCGCTCAACAACTCGGCCCATTCAATTGTCAAGCCGCATTCGGTACACACGCCGGTCATTGGGCACGAGTCGAGCCACATCGCGATTAAGCCGCGCTGGTCGTAGCCGCAGCGCGGACAGCCAATTCGTTTCAACGGCGCAAGAATTGGCGGCGTCAATGATGACATCATCCAGAAAAGGCCCTGATTGTCCACGTCCACATCTCCGCCGGTGTCATCGGATTCTTCAGGTAGAAACCAACAGTCAACGCCAGCAGCATCGAAAGCACGCACAGCAAACCCGACACCTGCCAGGCGTGCGGGATTTGGAGATATCGATCGATCGCGGCCGCCCACCAAATGAAGAGGCTCACGGTGATTCCCCAGGTCGTCAGGAACAACGCGAAGCCCGGCAGGGCGCCTCCCGGTGAAGCGAC
>JAKEEP010000161.1 GCA_022616475.1 Phycisphaerales bacterium
CAATCGCTCAATGCTCAGCTGGTCGAGCATGATCGCGCCGCGGCCGCTCTCGGCGAGAAGCAGACTCAACTCACAGAGCGGCTCGCCGATGCTCGCCATCACCGCGCCGCCCTGGCGTCCCGGCTGCACCTGCTGGACGAAATGCACCAGGCCCGCGAAGGCCTCGCCGACGCGGTGAAGACCGTCCTGAACGACCCCGATCGCTTCCCGGCAGTGCGCGGGCTGCTCGCCGATGCCATCGATACCGACCGTCAGCATGTCCATCTGGTCGAAGCCGCTCTCGGTTCCAACCTCGAGTTGCTCCTGGTGAATACGGATGGTGACGTGAGCTGGCTTGCGCCGTTGATCGGTCAACTGCAGGGCCGCGTCAGTCTCCTTTCAATCGCACATCCAAGTCTCCCTCTCGAGCGGGAAATTGCGGTAGCGGCCACCGTGACAGAAGCCACGCCGCTTCTCTCGCTCATCAACACCCAACCACACGCGCGCGAGGCGGTTGCCAATCTTCTGCGCAACACCTTCATGGTCCAAGACCTCGCCATTGCGCTTTCACTTGCCGCCACGCATCCTTCGTGGCGTTTCGTCACGCGTCAGGCTGAAGTGGTCGAATCTGACGGGCGAATAACCTGCGGCCGCGCCGCGGTTGAAGGCGCCACCCTGTCGGGCGGCGACGGTTGGCTTAGCCGGCGCATCGAAATCGCTGAGCTTCGCGCCAAGGTCAGCGAGCTCGACACCCAAGTCGGCTCGCTCAACGCCGAGCTTGAATCGCTTCTTTCGCAATCGGCTCAAGCTGAGCAGACTCAACAAACGCTCGACTCCCGCTTGCGCGCCGCGCAGCACAAAGTCGTCGAAATCCAATACCAGACTCAACGCCTTGGCAATGATTTTGCGCGAATTCATCGCGAGCACTCAGCGCTGCAAGCCGAGCAGGCTGATGTGGCTCAGCGCCTTGAATATCTCTCCGCCGAGCGTCGCGATCTGAGCCAGAAGCTCCAGGCGCACTCCGACGCCTTTGTGCAGCAGCAGGAGGCCGCCGCCGCAGCACATTCGCAGTTGCAAGGGGCCCAGGCCAAGTTCGATGCGGCTCAGGAACACCTGACCGCCGCCAAAGTCGAGCTTGGCCAGGCCGGTCAAATCCTCGAAACCGCCCGCCGCGAGCACCGCCACTTGGAATTGACGCTCGAAGATTCAACCAGCCAGCTTGAACTCTGCCGCCAACAGGTGCACCGCCGCCTCTCGCAAATCGAGCAATACGAGGCCGTCATCGCCGAAGCCGACCAGGACATCGTTCGCAGCGACTCTCGGCTGTCTGAACTTGGGGAACGCCAGACCGCCCTTCACGTTCAGCTTCGCGCCGCCGCCGATGTCGTCGCGCAAGCCGCCGACCGCCTTGCCGCCGCCCGAGCGCAAGCATCTCACATCGATCGCGATTACCACGCTGTCGAGCTCAGCCGCCGCGAAGCCGAGGTCAAGCGCGAAAACCTCGAGGAACGAACTCTCACTGACCTCGAAATGGATCTCTCGCAAGCCTATGTCCCCTACCGCTCCACTCGCGAGGAAGATGGCTTCCAACCGATCGACCGCGAAGCGGCCCAGGCCGAAATCGATGGCCTGCGCGAGGACATCCGCAAGCTCGGCAACGTCAACCTCGACGCCATCCAAGAAGAAACTCTCCTGGAAGAGCGCAACGTCGATCTCATCAAGCAAGTCCACGACATCGACACCGCCGTCAATCAGCTTCAGTCACTCATTCAGCACCTTGATGAAAGCTCGCGCAAGCGCTTCGAAGGCGTCTTCACCTCGATCCGCGAGCATTTCGCCGGCGAGGCAGGCATGTTCCGCAAGCTCTTCGGCGGCGGCCAAGCCGACATCATGCTCCTGCCCGATGAGCAGGGCAACATCGATTGGCTTGAGTCAGGCATCGAAGTCCGCGCCAAGCCCCCAGGCAAGGAGCCTCGCGTCATCAGCCAGCTTTCGGGCGGCGAGAAAGCCATGACCGCCGTCGCTCTTCTGATGGCGATCTTCAAGTCCAAGCCTTCACCGTTCTGCATACTCGACGAAGTTGATGCCGCCCTCGATGATGCCAACGTCGATCGCTTCTGCAAGATTCTGGTGCCCTTCCTCGACAACAGCCACTTCATCATCATCACTCACCACAAGCGGACCATGCAGGCGTGCGATCAACTGTATGGCGTCACCATGCAGGAGCGCGGCGTCTCCAAGCGCGTCGCAGTTCGCGTGGAGGAAGTCGCGCACGACGGCAAGATTCACCAAAGCGCGATCAACCGCGCCGACACCGAAGGGCCCGGCACTTCCTTCCCTGTGGCCAATGGTCAGGTTCACGAACCGCCTGTGATCGACACCGAGCCCTCGCGCAAGCTGCACCAGCTTGAGCAGGCGCTCAGCGGGGCCTCTGAGAATTAGAGGGTTCATTCACCGCAAGCACTTCCGCTCTGCGGTCTTGCCGCTTGATCAATCCAAGCCGTATCGCCACGTGAAGCATCCACGCGAATGCAACGATCGCGCTCAGCGTGAGAATGGAGCCCGCCGCCGCGAACTGGCCCACGCGCAGCATCACGCTCTGCGCGGCCTCGGCGTGGCCGATGGTTGATGCCAACAACGGCATGCTCTTTGACCATGTGACAAACTGCTCCAGCAGCCACGACTCCGCCCACAGCACGCCCAGAATCGCCAGCAGAATGCACCAGTAACCGCCAACCTGCTTCCACCGTTCCACGCTGCTGCGGCCGCGCAGCGTCAGACACGCTTCGCGAAACGGCATCAGCAGCACCAATACGAAGTAATACAGCCCGCCAATTCCAGTGCCGGGAAGTCCAACGGTCATTTCAATGGCCCTTCTCGAAGACGCGCAGCGGCTTGTTCAGAATGAATTCTGCCCACAGCGCTTTGATCATGAACATCGCATTCACGTGGCGCAACACAAGGAACGACGGCAGGCTGACCAGCGCCTTGCGCGTTTCCCCCCGCTGCGCCGCCTTGTACAGCACGGGCACCGCCACCGCGGGAACATCGAAAACGTATGCCAACAGGAAGATCGGACTGGCGAAGATCGCCAGCAGCGGCAGGATGAACAGAAACACGATTGATGCGAACGCGGCGTCCCACAGCGCCACCGCAACCGTGGCCCTCAGGAATGGCAGCTGCAGCACGCCGCGCCAATGTAAGCGCACGTTCTGCACGAAGCCGTGGCTCCAGCGATTGAGCTGCTTGCCCATGAACCGGAAATTGTGCGGCTCGATCGGGTAGCACACCGCCTCCGGCACAAATCGCACGCCGTGACCGGACTGGTAGAACGACCACGTCAAATCCATGTCCTCAGCCACCGTTCGAGTGTTCCATCCGCCATGCTGGAGCAGAACATCCGTGCGGTACACGCTGAAGCAGCCGGAGCTGATCAACGGCTTTTTGTAATAGTCCTGGATCGGCTTGTAGAACGTGAAGGCGAACAGGTACTCCACGTACCGGCCGCGCTCCCACAACGTGTTCACGTGTCGGGGAATCACGAAGCCGCACGCCGCGGCCACATCCGGATCATCCAGCCCCGCCATGAGCTTCTCGATGCCGTCGGGAGCGAGCGTGGTGTCGGCATCGATCGCCATGATGAACTCAGTGTTCACCAACGGCAGCGCGAAATTCTGAGCACCGGCCTTGGAGCCGGTGTTGCGGGGAGGACGGATCACCGTCGCGCCCAGCGATCGCGCGATCTCGCCGGTGTCATCGGTTGAGAAGTCGTCAATGATGATGATTTGTCGAGCCGGCAGCGTTTGCGCTTGGATCGAGCGGATGGTGTCGGCGATTGACGCGGCTTCGTTGTACGCAGGCACAACCACCGTCAGGTTGCACGTTCGGCGCGATTGAAACCGCCGCGCCCGATGCCAGGACGCAGGTTGGCACGCCTTCGAATGTTCAGTTGGTTCAAGAACAGCGGACGTCGATGCGACCATTGCAGAATCCCTCTCCTCGGCATCCATGGTGTTCATGTTCGAACGAGACACCGATCAGATCTGAATCTCATGCTTCAGCGAGCGCAACCGTACGGTCCCATGCGAGTGCGTATCGGGCGCGAAGGCAAGAATGGGCGTCACCGCTTCTCGCCAGCCCCACCAATTGACAGCATCCTGATACGAGCGATTGCCACCGCCTGTTCGGCAATCGATCCGAAGAACGCTCTTCTACGGCTCAAATGAGCCAGACGGCGGATCAGAGCGTCCGCGAACTCGACTGTCCCGTCACGGGCGTTTTAGGCGTCGCGATTTCAATCCGCCGCTGCGGGACCGCTCCAACCGTTGCGCGTCCCCCCCAAGTGCCGCAGCTTATCACCGCGCTCATGGGCAATGCCAGTCTATTCACCGGTCCGTAGTTCGGCATCGCCTCGCCTTCTCGGTTGCATAATGTGGCGCGAGCCGACAGAAGGTTGGCTGTACCCAGCCCACGCCTCGCATCACCCCAGCCGCTTCACCACAGCGCTCGCAAACTCCATCGTCCCCAGATTCCCCCCCAAATCGCGCGTCTTCTCACCCGCCAGCAAGCATGCGTTGTACGCCTCGCGAATCCGGTTGGCGACCGCCTCGCAATTCTTGTCGTTGCGCGTCGCCGCCAAGTGCCGCAGCATCATCACCGCGCTCATGAGCAGCGCCAAGGGATTGGCTTTGTTCTGCCCCGCGATGTCAGGCGCGCTCCCGTGGACCGCCTCAAACACCGCATGTTTCTCACCGAAGTTCGCTCCAGGCGTCACACCCAACCCCCCCACCATCCCCGCACACAAATCCGAAATCAAATCGCCGTACAGATTCTCGCACAACACCACGTCGAACTGCGATGGATTCTGCACCAGCTTCATGCACGCCGCATCGATGATCAACTCCTCATAGGCGATCTTCTCCGCGTACGCCCGCTCGTGCTCCTCGCGCGCGCACCGAATGAACAACCCATCGGTCAACTTCATGATGTTCGCTTTGTGCAAGCACGTGATCTTCTTTCGCCCTCGGCTCATCGCGTACTCGAACGCAAATTTCGCGATCCGCCGACACGCTGGCTCCGTCGCGACCTTCAACGAAGTAATCACCCCCGGCGTAATCACGTTCTCAATCCCCGAATACAGCCCTTCCGTGTTCTCCCGCACCACAATCAAGTCCACATCCTCATATCGCGTCGGCACGCCCTTCATTGATCGCACCGGCCTGACCGCGCCATACAAACTCAGTAACTTGCGCAGCGCGACGTTGATCGATGAAAATCCTCCGCCAATCGGCGTGGTGCACGGCCCCTTCAGCGCCACCCCATGATCCACGATCGCCTTGACCGTTTCCTCCGGCAGCACGTCCTTCGCGCCGCGCTCAATCGCCGCCAGCCCCGCATATCGCTCCGTCCATTCGATCTGTGCCCGGGCCGCCTCCAAAATCCGGCGCACCGCCTCGGCAACTTCGGGCCCGATCCCATCGCCTGGAATGAGAACCACCGTATGTTTCATGTCGCGTAGGATACGTTCTCCATCGTCGCTTGCGGCTCTGCGCGCCTTTCGTCTCGAACACTATCCGATGCCCGATTCGATACCCCTGGATTGTCTGATCTTCGGCGGCGGCGCTGCGGGACTCTGGCTCCTCGATGACCTCACGCGCGCCGGCTATTCCACGCTCCTGCTCGAAGCTCACGAACTCGGCTCAGGCCAAACCATTGCTTCCCAAGGCATCATCCACGGCGGCCTGAAGTACACCCTCTCCGGCTTGCTGACCCCGTCTGCTCGCGCCATCAGTGCAATGCCCCTCATCTGGCGACGCTGCCTCGCCGGCGAAGCCAAGCCCAATCTCTCCAACACGCGCCTTCGCGCTGAATACTGCCACCTGTGGCGAACGGCTTCCATCAAATCTCGTCTGGCCATGATCGGCGCGCGAGCCGGACTCAAGGTCAAACCAGTGAATCTCGATCTCCACGAGCGGCCGCCCGCCCTCGCCGACGTCCCCGGCGCTGTCGCACGA
>JAKEEP010000006.1 GCA_022616475.1 Phycisphaerales bacterium
CCTAGGCGTCCACGATGACCTTGAACCCGCCGTAGGCCATGCGCTTCACATCGAAGGGCATCGCACCCAGGCGCATCATCTTTGCCAACCGCGGGTCCTTGATCACCTTCGCATTGACCTTGTCGCGATGAGCGCGCGACCTGAACACGATGTACGAGAACACGACCGTTTCGCCTGTCTTGGGCTTCACTAGCTTCGGGAATGGCATGCCCATTCCCGTATTCAGATCATCGCCAACGCACTCCTTGTAATCGAGCGCGCCATGATCGCGCCAGACCTTGCCCGCCTTCGCCGACATGCTGCGATAGGCTGGCAGCTTCTTCTTGGGCACGGGCAAGACGAATCCATCAACGTATGGCATATGGGTCATTCCTTCTCTTGGACTGGCATGATAGCGAAGGCCCTGATTGCAGCACCTCCTACGAAGTCCCGAATCGTTGAGCCGCGCGGGCACGAGCGCGCTCCGCCTCAAGCTCACGATCGCGCGGCTCGGCATTAGTCACCAGCGAAACCAGCAGCTTGCGCGCGACTGCAGCCACCTCCTCGACTGCACGATTGAACACCGCCTCGTTCGCCTTCGAAGGCTTGTTGAAGCCAGAGAGCTTTCGAACGAACTGGAGCGACGACGCACGGATCTCATCATCAGTCGCGGGAGGTTCGAAGTTGAAAAGGGTCTTGATATTCCTACACATCGTTTGTTGTCCTCGCTTACTTGCGGGCCGAGAGTTGCGCTCGCTGCCGCTCCTCTTGCTTTCGCAGCTCGGGCGTGTATTCGGCGCCGAAGTCCTCCATCTCGAACACCTGGCGAATCTCGACTTGGCCCTCCTCGCTCTCGCCGCAGTCAGGCATGCGCTTGATCCACTCGACAGCCTCGTCCAGCGACTTGACCTTCCAAAGCCAGAAGCCGGCAATGAGCTCCTTGGTCTCGGCGAACGGCCCGTCGGTAACGGTCGGTTTGCGGCCTCGCACCAAGTGGACCCGCTTTGCCTTGCGGCTGGGATGAAGCCCTTCGCCGGCAAGCATGATTCCGGCCTTGATGAGTTCATCGTTGTATTTGCCCATCTCGGTGAGCATCTTCTGGCTTGGCATCATGCCCGCTTCGGATTCCTTGTTGGCCTTGATGATGACCATGACTCGCATGTGGATGTTCCTTATGTCGTTCGGTTGATTTGCATCGCCCTAGTTGGACTTGATTACTCAGTACTCCGTGTTGGCGGAGGCGGGTGGCCAGTTGGCGCCCCTGCCTCGCTCCACACACTAGTCGAACGAGGCCGCCCAATTCGACACGTCAGCTCGTTTTTCTTTCGGGACCGCCGAACCAGCCCCGGCAGCCTTAGCCGCCGGCGATCGCCCCCACGACAAGGAACGGCTGCTTCCCGGTCGCGACCGCCTCCGGCAAAGGCGCATCAGGCGGCTCAAGCGACAAATCCTTCTCACACGCGAAGTACCGCAGGAACGGCCGCCGTTGTTTGGTGACGTGGTCGCGAATCGTGCCCCGCAGCATCGGATAGCGCGCCTCCAGGGCATCGAGCACCGAACGCTGCGTGATGGAGATTCCGGAGCCTGAACCATGAATGTCGAGTTCTACTTCGCCATCAACGCGCGCAAGATTCCGTAAATGAAATGGCAGCACGACTCGGACCATTGACATCATAATAGAACCGGACTTCGCACCAGAGCCGCTGCATGATCGTCGGAAGACATGAGGGCCCATCGAGCGCGAAAGGTATGGATTTTGCCGTGATTTGCGTTTTGACGTGGCCCGCCTTCGGCACATGGCTGGTCGGCCCGGCGCATGGGCGCATCGAATCGTGTCGCGACACAGAGTTCGTGCTTCCTGAACCTGATGAAATCCTCTCGATCGAGCGACGCCGCGGCCTCAAGTGGCCGGTGATCCAACTCGATGCGCACCAGCGTGAGATCGTGCGCCTTGATCTGCATCGCATGGCCGAATTCCGCCCGCTGGTTGTCCACGACACCGTGATCCTCAGCAACCACGCGCATGCGCTGCTCACCCTGAACATTGCAGATGATCAGGACGCGCATCACCTCATTCAGTTGATCAAGGGCGCAACGGCGCGAGCGCTCAGTGTCGCCTCAGGCGACCGTTTGCCGATTTCTACGGCTGGCGAAAGGCTTGCGCACCACAAATGGTGGACGCGCCAGTACGTGATGCAGCGACTGCAAGAGTCTGCATCCGCTGATCGTGCACGAATGCTGCTGGCGCAGCACTTTCCAGATTCTGTCAAATAGCGGAAATAGGGCTGAACGCACGCCGGTTGAGCTACTATTGACCAGTCGGCGTTGAGGAGACTCCCATGCCGCACCTATCGAAGTCGGCCGCCGCTCTCCCATTCGGGTTCCCTTCGCGCCGCGATTTCCTCCAAATCTCAGCGAGCGTCGGCTTCCTCGGCGGGCTCGGCTCCATCGGCGGGCTGGGCCGCGCATTGGCTCAAGACGCCCACGTCGGACCAAATCTGGTTCGCCTCAGCGCCGACATCGAACCCATCGTTCGCGTGATCGAGGACACACCTCGCGGCAGGATCTTCGAGGCCGCCGCCGGACTGCTCCGCTCCGGCGTCGACTACAGGCAGTTCATGGCCGCGCTCTACCTCGCCGGCATCCGCAACGTCGATTCGCGCAGCTCCGGTAGCCGCTTCCACTGCGTCTACGTCATCAACTCCGCGCACCTGCTGGCTCTGGAGTCGCCCGCACACGAGCGGTTCCTGCCTCTTTTTTGGGCGCTGGATGACTTCAAGGGCGCACAAGCGAGCAGGCCGCGCCCAATGGCGCCGCTGAACGCTCGCACGCCTTCGGGCGCTGACGCCATCGCCGCCCTGCGCGGCGCCGTCCATTGCTGGGACCAGAACGCCGCCGAGGTCGCGCTGGCGGGCATGGCTCGCACCTGCAGTCCGGCCGAGGCTTTCGAGGAACTCTGGCGGCTTGGCGCGCGCGATTTCCGGCCCATCGGCCACAAAGCCATCTTCGTCACCAACACCT
Source organism: Phycisphaerales bacterium (assembly GCA_022616475.1). Classification (GTDB taxonomy): domain Bacteria; phylum Planctomycetota; class Phycisphaerae; order Phycisphaerales; family SM1A02; genus JAKEEP01. Next base: position 3,001 of record JAKEEP010000006.1, read on the forward strand.
GGCGCACGCTCCAGACCATCGGCTGGCAGCACGCCGAGCCCGCGTTCCGCTCGCTTGGCCAAAGCCTCGCCGGATACGGCCCGACAACAGTCAACAACGGCCTTGGGTTCGACAACCAGTGCCACCGTGAGAACGATAAACTTGTCCGCGCGCACGTTAAGGTGCTTCCGCCGGATTGGGCCGATGATGCCGTTCCGGGGGCGGGGGCAGGCGCAAGCGCGGATTATGCGACGGCCCAGGCATTGCTCGCGCCAATCCGCGCAGGCAACGCGACAGCCGCCTGTCGCGATGCACTCACTCTGTTGATCGAATCTAAAGCACGCGCCGGCGCGGTCTGGGATGTCGTTCACCTTGCTGGAGCCGAGTTCATGCTGCGTCGCGGCAATATCGGCGACCTGCACGCCGTCACATCCATCAACGCATTGCACTATGCCTTCCGCCTGGCCCGCTCAGCCGAGACGCGCCTGTTCCTCCTGCTCCAAGCCGTGGGCTGGATGGCGCACTTCGCCTTCACGGGCGGCCTCGCCGGCTGCCCCATCCCCAACCCCGGAACAAGCATTCTCGAACTGGGTCCCCCACTACCGAATGCGCCCCCGAATCCGTGCCCCGATCTGCCGCCGCCCCCGCCCCCGGAAGATATCAAGCTTCCCGACGATCCCGCTGCCGCGGCCGAGAGCATCGTGAACACGATGGCGACCGATCGAAACGCGGCCGCCCGCGGCGCGTTCGCCTACGCCACGAGCCACCCCAACCAGCCCGCGCTCTTCTCCGCCGCCCGCCGCCTGGTCTTCACCAGGGCGACCGACACGCACGATTACAAGTATCCCGCAGCCGCGTTCGAGGACATCCCCACCGTCTCACCCGCCTGGCGTCCCCACATGCTCGCGGCATCCATGCTCCACATCCCGTCGCCGACGGCCCCCGAATCGCAAGTCATCCAGCGCGCCAAGGAAGCGGTTAAGGGGCTTTGACATTTGGAAGGGAGCCATCGTGTTTCGCCGAAGTCGATCGTGTCTTGTGATGATGGCGACGGGTTTGCTTTCCATGGCGGTCAGCGGTTGCCGCGATGCCGCCGTGGCTCGCGTGCATGAAGACACCCCCCCGGAAAACGTCCTTTCCGAGGAGTGTTTTTTCGTCGACGTCCCAGCGTATCTGAAAGAACATGAGCATGAGCTGTACTCCAAGGTCATCGGAAAGACCCGCGTTCACAACATCGGCATCTTTCGATACCACAGGAACGACTGGAGAGATCACTATCATGAAACCCACGACAAGATTATTCATGTGTTAGGCGGCGAGGGGGAGTTTCGTATGGAAGGGAAACTCATCGCCATGAAACCCGGCATGCTCATCAGCGTCCCGAAGGGCGCGGTCCATGGATTCAGGTCCGTGGGCGCCGAGCCGGTCGAGATGATGTGGATTTACATCCCGCCGATGGACTTGGAAAACGTGGATCAAGTGGATCTTCCCGCGGCGAATCACAAGTGATGGATATCACTCATCACCTGGGTATCGGCATTGGGTACAGCGCTGCCATCGCCGCCACGTTTCTCGTTGCGCACGTGTGGCGCCCGGGTCAACGGCGGCTCTATCCGGCGGTCGAGGTGCCCAGCTTTGCGCGGCCGTGGGTCGAGTTTCTCTGGGCGATCATTGCGTGCGTCGGAATCATTCTGCTGGGGCAGGTCTATATCCACATATGGCGCGTGCCAAACCGTGGACCGATCGGCTGGCTTGGCGAAACAGTCAATCAGATCCTAATCTTCGCACCGGCGGTTGTTCTGCTCCTGGTTCGCCGAAATCCCCCGGAGTCCGTCTTTCTTGCGCGTGATCGCACGCTGTTGCGGCTCGGCGCCGGCGTGACGGCCGGCGTGCTGGGTGTGCTCGCCTATGCCATCGTCCGCCTGGCGCCTACTGATTTCGACAAGCTGATGAGTGCCTTTGCGCAGCTCGACAACGTTCCACACGTGGTCCAGATCCTGCTCGAAGACATTGTCATCATCTGCCTCATCGTTCGGCTGAGTGCGAGCATCGGCTCGTTCACGGTCGCCGGCCTCATTGTCATCGTACTGTTCGTGGCAGCGCACTGCCCCGCGCTGCTTGCCGCCGACGCCATCACCACTGACGACGTGATGTCACTGATGCTCGATAGCGCGATCGGGGCTGTCGTGTTCCTTGGACTCCTGCGCACTCGCGATCTCCTCTGGCTCTGGCCGCTGCACACATGTATGGATTTGACGCAGTTCGTCACCACGCCGACTTCGGGCGCGGCCTAATCACGGCAATCCTCGCCGACAATCGGCGTCCACAAATCACCGCCGTTGGCCGAGGCGTGCACCTGCCCACCCACCGTGTTGCCCCGCCTGGCGACCCCACATGCTCGCGGCATCGATGCTCCACATCCCGTCGCCGACGGCCCCCGAATCGCAAGTCATCCAGCGCGCCAAGGAAGCGGTGAAGGGGCTTTGATTTGACTTGTCGTCAGAACGGGTTGAACCACACAGGTTGCAGCATGCGCGCGGGCTTGCGCGGCTTCTCCAACCGCTTCACGTTCTCGGGACTTCGCATCGTTACGCCTTGCCACTTTGCCGCTGCAGGAACCAATCAAACTGGCCG
>JAKEEP010000162.1 GCA_022616475.1 Phycisphaerales bacterium
CCGGATGAAGCAGATCGGGACGTGGATGACGCTGTACTCAGGCGATAATCGCGACCACATCGTGCCCAGCCAGTTCAACTATCAGGATCCCGCGAATCCCTCCTTGCCCTTGGCGAACTATCCAATCAAGGTCCGATCCAATTCCAACCACCTCGGCGGCTTCTCACCACCGAGGACGTACAAAGGAACGTGGACCGACATCCTGTGGACCTACGCGGACCTGGGCAAGACATTCGCGGCCGAGTATGCGATGACGGCCGCCGACGACTCCTATCGCTTCGATTCGCCCGATGTCGACGTCTACGAATCGAATCCTGACTACGAAGAGAACCCGTTCCGCGCTGGAGCGCCGAATACCCACAACTTCATCAATGCCGATGGCAGCGGACCCACGCCGTTCTGCAACGCTGGCGCCGGTGCACGGGAGAAGGGTTTGCCAGGCTACTTTGCCGCGAACAACTTCTTCAACGCTGATCGCGATGCCGATCCTCTAGCCAATCCTGGGGGTACGCCCGACCCAATCCCAACGCCAGCAAACGGTCGCTGGTATACGAACGGTCAGATCAAAGCGCCCGATCGCTCGATGTACCTGGTCGACTCACTGGCGGGGGAGACGATCAATCCCGAAGTCGAGCCTTACGACAACATCACCGTGAATGCCGAGGGCTTCCCGCTACACCTGGAAGTTGACTTCCGCTACAGCGGGGTCTGCCTAATGATGTTTCTGGACGGGCACACTTCGCCAGAAGGCCCCTGGACCGACATGGCCGATCTGCAGGACAACCGGCACATCAAAGTGCAGAATCTGCACAAAAACTAGGCGGCTCAGGCGTCGGGGCGTCGGCGAATAAACCAAGCTAACCAGCGGTTCTTTGAGGGCGGAACATTCTTTCCGCACCCCCTTGTCAGCTATGTTTTGGCCGCTAAACTGTTGGATCAACCCGTCCCACTTGGGACGGTTTTTCTTCGGCAGCCCGGTTTTTTCGAACGCTGAACCAGCCGGGCCGGTTGTGGATGCCATCGTCTTGCCACCGTAGCTCAGTGGTAGAGCACGCCCTTGGTAAGGGCGAGGTCACGGGTTCAAGTCCCGTTGGTGGCTTCCCCCCCGGAATCCGGAACCCCGGAACCCGGAACCCGGAGCCGAAGAATCCAGGCACGCTGAAGTGTGACACACGTTTTTGTTTCGTAGTTGGAGATAACTCAAATGGCTAAGGCAGTCTTTGAACGAACCAAGCCCCACGTAAACGTCGGCACGATCGGCCACGTCGATCACGGCAAGACGACCCTGACCGCGGCGATCACCGCGGTGCAGGCCGCCAAGGGTCTTGCCACCTTCAAGGGCTACGACGAAGTCGCCAAGGCGTCGGAATCCGATGGCCGCCGCGACCCCACCAAGATTCTCACCATCTCCACCGCTCACGTGGAGTATGAATCGGCCAACCGCCACTACGCGCACGTCGATTGCCCCGGCCACGCCGACTATGTGAAGAACATGATCACCGGCGCGGCTCAGATGGACGGCGCGATCCTGGTGGTTTCCGCGGCTGACGGTCCCATGCCGCAGACCCGCGAGCACATTCTTCTGGCCCGCCAGGTCGGCGTGCCGCGCATCGTCGTCTTCCTGAACAAGGTTGACCTGGTCGATGACGCCGAGCTGCTGGACCTGATCGAGCTCGAGGTGCGCGAGCTGCTCAACAAGTACGACTTCCCAGGCGATGAGACCCCGATCATCCGCGGCGCGGCGTTCCCGGCTCTTCAGAATCCCAAGGATGCGGCGGTCATCAAGCCCATCCAGGAGCTCATGGATGCGCTGGACAACTTCGTGCCCATTCCCAAGCGCGAGCAGGACAAGCCCTTCCTCATGTCGGTGGAAGACGTCTTCTCGATCAAGGGCCGCGGCACGGTCGTCACTGGCCGTATCGAGCGCGGAATCGTCAAGGTGGGCGATGAAGTCGAGATCGTCGGCATGAGCCCCGAGAAGAAGAAGACCGTCGTCACCGGCGTCGAGATGTTCAACAAGACCCTCAACGAGGGCCAGGCCGGCGACAACGTCGGAACCCTCCTGCGAGGCATTGAAAAGGACGATGTGCAGCGCGGCCAGGTGCTCTGCAAGCCGGGCACCATCAACCCGCACACTAAGTTCGAGGCCGAGGTGTACGTCCTCACCAAGGAGGAAGGCGGCCGGCATACGCCGTTCTTCTCCGGCTACAAGCCCCAGTTCTACTTCCGCACGACCGATGTGACCGGCAAGCTGGACCTGCTAGGCGGAGCCGAGATGTGCATGCCCGGCGACAACATCACCATGTCGATCGACCTGGAAGAGAAGCCGGTCGCCATGGAAGAGGGGCTGCGTTTCGCGGTCCGCGAAGGCGGCCGCACCGTCGGCTCGGGCGTTGTGACCAAGATTCTCAAGTAAGCCGCGAAGGCGCGGCTCGCCCCGGCGAGCCGCGCCCAGCGCGCCAAAAGGCTCCCAATGGGCAAAAAAGCACTCGATCGCGAATACGTCTGGCTCCAATGCTCTGACTGCGGCGACCTGAATTATCGCACCAACGTGCGCGTCAAGGGCGGCATGCCCGAGAAGCTCAAGGACGGCAAGAAGAAGTACTGCCCGCGCACCCGCAATCACCAGTTGCATAAGATCAAGCGGAAATGACGTGACGGTGCTGAGTCTTGAGTGCTGAGTGCTGAGCGGCGCCAAGCGACTCAGCATGCAGAACGCAGCACTCAGAACTGCTCTACGCCAGTAGCTCAATTGGTAGAGCAGCGGATTCCAAATCCGCAGGTTGAGTGTTCGAGTCACTCCTGGCGTGCTGGAAATTGGTTCGTGGTTCGTGGTTCGTGGTACGTGGTTGGTGGTTGTAAGAAATCACCCCGGCCCCCAACGAATCGACGATCAACGATCAACGATCAACGAACGACGAAACAACGAACGACGAACAACGAACAACGAACAACGAACAACGAACAACGAACAACGAACAACGAACGATAACTCATGGCAGCAATTTACAAACCGAATCAAGGATATTGGACGCGGCTGATGTCGGCGCTGGGGCTCGCGCTGATTGTGCTCATGGGCGTGGCGTGGCTGTGGAGGCTTCTGGCGACAGTGCGGCTGTTCGGTCAGGAACCAGTCATCGGCCAGGCCAGTGCCGCGCTGCTGGTAACGGTCGTCTTCGGCGTGCTTGGGTATTACCTGATTGCGCGAAGCCCGAGATTCGTGGACTTCCTGATCTCGGTCGAGAGCGAGATGAAGAAGGTGAACTGGTCAACCAAGCGCGAGGTCATCGGCTCGACGTGGGTCGTGATCGGGCTGACGACCTTCATCGGCGTGCTGTGCTGGGTCTTCGACATGTTCTTCCAGATCGCCTTCACATGGATGGGCGTGCTGGAGACCTGAGGGGAAGCGACGAAGCGACAAGCGACGCCCCGGAAGCGACGAAGGGGCAAATTTTTTGGAGCCGTGTATGGCTGCACAAGAGACGAAAACCAAGGGGCCAGGGAGAGGGCCGGCGGGCGAGGGCGACGAGGCGGTTGAGAAGCCGTTTGACCCGGCGATCGACATGCCGGCCTACCGTGAGGGGTTCAACTGGTTCGTGCTGCGGGTAGCCTCCAACAAGGAGAGCTACGTTCGCGAGACGCTCCTGCGCAAGGTGCAGATCGAGAATCTGCAGGACTGGGTGGGACGGATCATGGTGCCAACCGAGAAGACCAAGACGCTCAAGGGCGGCAAGCAGAAGATCTCTGAAACCAAGCTGTATCCGGGATATGTGTTTGTGGAGATGAAGTTGGAGCCCGACGGGCGAATTCAGCAGGATGTGTTCTTCTTGATCAAGGAGACGACCGGGGTGGGGGATTTCGTGGGCACCGCCGGGCGGCCGACGCCGATGGCGGCTCACGAGGTGGAGAAGATGCTGTTCGACAGCCGCAAGCCCGAGGAAACGCCGACGGTGAAGATGGAGTTCGCCAAGGGCGACCACGTGACGATCAAGGAAGGCCCGTTCGAGAGCTACGAGGGGACGGTGGACGAAGTGCTGCCGGACAAGGGGCTGGTGCGCGTGCTGGTGACGATCTTCGGGCGTCAGGCGCCGATCGAGCTGGAGTATTGGCAGATCGGCAAGCAGGGGGAGTAGGGATTCGATTTACGATTTACGATTGTCGATTCACGAGCCGCGAGCATGAGCTCGCGGTTTGGTTTTTTGAAGCGGGCGTCAAGAGCGGTTACAGATGAACGCAGCGCTGCTGGTAACACCGAGCCAGCTTCGTTGTCCCGGTGAATAACACTCAAAAATCGAACGTTTTTTGTCCGCTCGCCTTCTTGCGAGTGACGTTCCTCCAGATTTCTGCGCCGCGCTCGTGCTGGCAACAGAAGATCAGCAGATACAGCGGCTTGCCGCCGCGGAAGGTTATCCGTTCATAGTCGACAAATTCATATCCGAGGTTGCGGATTTGCTCCTCGTAAATATTGCGGAGTATTGCTGGCCATGAATCTCGAGGGCTTGACATGAACGCCTCATGCCAATCAGGCGTGCCAAGAACTTGATTCAAATTGGAATCTGGTTTGCCAGCGTAGACGTTTCGCCAATTGCGTAGCGCATCGAGGTGATCTGGAAAGAAGATAATCCAATCAGTTCGGCGGAGTGCCAGTCGCTTGAGCGTTTCGAGATTGAGATGCAAGCCGTAAGGGTCCAGAAAGGCCAGCGACAGCGATCCGATCGGCAATGCTTGAACGATCTCATCGATGTGGCGATTTGCATCGCCTCTTATCAGCTGCGGCGGAGCTGGTTGGGGATAGCGACGAAGACGCGCCTGAAGTGCGTCAAACGCCTTTTGCCTGATCTCGCAACAATGTATTTGGGCGAATTTGAACCGAGCTTGTGCCGCGATAAGTGGCGAGCCCCAATCAAGTCCATCGCCCCGCAATCGTTCAATCCCTGCGCTAGCGAACAAATCGATGTAGTGCAATCCCTTCCATTTTTTCTCGCGCATTGAAGTCGTAAAGGCATCAATGTATCGACGCAGAAAATGGTGCTTGTCTGCGGACCATGGACCCACGGCGGGCATGAAGAGCCCATCGTCCTCAGGCGGATCCAACTGAAGCATATGAGCGCTCCCGGACTTCACTGCCGACTGGCATTTCGTTCCAGATCCGACTGCCTATTCTCCGTCCCGCCTTCTTCTTATTCACGCCGCCCCATTGCTTGAAGAAGAAGGGCACGCTGTGGGCGATGCAGCGGTCGCGGATTTGGGTGACCCATTCTTTTTGCATGGGTCGCGCGCCGGGGCCGGATTCGCCGCCGACGATGACCCAGTGGATGTTGCGCAGGGGGAGCTTGGGGAGGGGGCCGAGGAGGGGTTCGAGTGAAAGGAAGCGGATGTGGGCATCGATGCGCAGAAGATCGTGAATGCGGTGCATCATCATCACGTTCTCGATGCTGGTGCCCATCCAGATGTTGGGCGTCCAGTTCAGGTACGGCGCGAACTCGGCGGCGATCTCGGGGCGCTTGGTGAGAATCTGAAACGTGTGCCGGCGACATTCGTTCATCACTTTGAAGACGCGCTGGATGAACTTGAGCGGCACATCGCGATGAAAGAGATCGCTCATGGAGTTGACGAAGACGAGACGCGGCGCGCTCCATGAGTGCGGGATGTCGAGACGGTCATCGTGGCAGCGGATGACGCCGTTGAAGTGGCGGGCGCCGCGGCGATTGCAGGAGGTGAGGCCGGCGTATTCATCGCAGCCGATGAGTTCGAGGCGGCGCGACATGCGGACGGCGTAACAGTTGTCGCAGCCGGGCGAAACGCGTGTGCAGCCGGTGGTAGGGTTCCAGGTCGCGTTGGTCCATTCGATGCGGGATCCGGCGGCCATTTTGACACTCCTTGCGGCAATGATGCCAGACAGAACCCAAACCGTCAAGTTATCCACAATGGGGTTGGATTGTCTCCCCGGAATCGGGGTCAGGTCCAAGGTAGGCGTGCCTTGGATTTGCGTTTGTCGTGGAGCGCGTGAAGGAGTTGCTCAAAGGCTGATCGTGCATCGTGAGGGGAAGGCAAGTTCTCGCGAGAGCAATTGGCGCGGCGAGCCCAATGGGACCATGTGAGGAGACGCCTGGTGTGGTAGCCGTCCTCGGTATGGAACTGCTCGGAGTAAACGAGCAGGCGGCGTTCAAGCTCGCGGGCGGCGTCGCCGGGTTTGGGGATGAGGCGGGCCAGAGCGGGGGGAAAGTGATCGCAGCGAACCTCGGCCTGGTCGTCGACCAGCTGCAGGAGGCGTCGAGCGGGGTTGGAAAGCTTGTTGAGTTGCCAGGGCTCGCGAGCGGTGGCGATGGCGAGCAGTGGGGGCCAGAGATCGCGATGGACGTAGGTGGTTTTGCCTGAGATCAACTTCACGATTGCGATGTCGCTGTGCTGGGCGAGGCGGCCAAGGAGTTCGTGAATCTCGTGGCCGCGCGGGTGGCCCCACCAGGAAGCGCGAACCGGCTTACCGATGATGGCGCTGACGACGCTGGGGAGCGCGGGGTCGGATTCCAGGAGAATTCCGCGGCTGGCGATTTCGCTGAGGACTTTTTGAAACGGATTGGGAGTTGTGGCCGGCATCGCTTGAGCCGCTGTGGCGGCGCATCGTAGCACCAGCCGGGGCATCGATGGAAAGCGATATTTCTGTCGAGTTAGGAGTTGCTAGCAACGGTACAGCAATTGGGCAATCGATGTGAGCGCCGCCACCTCTTGATGATCGTGGTCATGGATCCCACCTCAACTGGTGGAGGTCGTTGGGGCGGACGATCCTGACATTGCGGTCGACGAACATGACGAGGAAGCCGTCGGTGCGGGGGCGCGGCGTTTGGGGGAACATGTCCGGTCCACCGGCATCGGGGCTGCCGGCCGCAGCTTCGAACAGGAACACGGTCTGTTCGGGCGATCGCACATCGATCACATTTGCTTGATCGAGCTTTCCATTCATGGCTAGGACACGGTTGTCGCCCGGATCAAAAACTGAACTGATCGCTTGAGCGATGTAGGGCGAGAAAGCAGCGAGCTCTTTCTTCCATGAACGAGCAGGCGGGAATTGTCCTTTGTTCTTCGACATGTACATGCCCATCGTCGTGTTGATCGAGGTCAGCTCCGCCATGGGCTTGTAGTTCTCAACGGGCGGCGGCCTGGAGCACGCAGGCGTCAGAAGACCGATGATCGCGCAAGAGATCAGGAGGATCGGAGGTTTGATGCAGATGGCGGCGATGGCGAGGCCCGAAGTCTTGGCGGGGACGATTTGCAGCGATGGTGGCGTCGCGGTGGAGGGTGGGGGCGTGTCATGGGTCATCTGGAAGGTCCAATGCTTGCGGGGCCAGACGCGGAGAACGGAAGCGGGTCAGGGTTCCCAGTTGAGCAGTTCGACGTCTTCCTTGGGAACGGGTCTGACGGAACCGTCGGCAAAGAGCACGAGAAAGCCGGCGCTGCGGTTGCGCGGCTGCTCGGGGAGGAGCTCGGGGCCGCCGGCGAGCGGACTGCCTGGTGCGCATTCGAAGACGAGCACGGTGGAGCCGGGCTGTTTGAGCTGGTCGATTCGGAGGCCGTTGAGCTTGGCGTTCATGGCGAAGGCGCGGCCAGCCTGCGGATCGGATGGATGTGCAAGGGTCTGATCGATCTGGGGAATGGAGCTGGCGAGCACGATGTCCCATGAATCGGCGGGCGGCAGCTGTTGATTGTTGCTGAGGGTGTACATGTCGAAGGCGTTGCCGACTTGCTGAAGCGAAGAGGAGGCTTTCAGGTGCTGTACGTTCATCCTGGCTTGGACGAGCGCCGGTAGGATCATTCCGACTTGAAGGGGGAGGCAGAGCATTGAACAGGCGCCGACGATGATGCCGGTGATGGCGAGGCCGGAGCCGGTGATGCGGCCGGCGCTCTTGTTGATGCCCGAGAGGGCGACGATGCCGAGGATGAGACCGACCAGGCCGGTGAGACCTGCGGTGCAGAAGCCGAGGATGGCCAGGACGAGGCTAGCAACGGCGAGGCCGGAGGTCTTGGACAAGGGGGCGGTGAACTGCGGGGGCGTGTCGATTGGTGGGGGCATGTATTGCGTCATGGTGGAACTTTCCCTTACGCGCCGGCACGAGCAGGTCCGGCACGGGGCGGAACTGCTGGTCTATCTGTTGCGAACCCGGCAATCCGTGCCGCAGTTCCGACCCGTGGCACCCCCGGGCGCTGATGGCATCATAACCGCGGGGAAGACGTTGCATCTGGGAGCGGTGGGAGAACGAACGGACATGAAGAACGCTACGATAGAATCAGATTCGATGAGGAGTTTTGCTTTATGGCCGCCACCCCCGCAACGTTGAACGTCGCACATGTTGAAGCCGCCGCGAAGAAGTTTCGCGAGGACTACATCAAGACCAAGAAGCAGATTCAAAAGGCGATCGTCGGGCACGAGGAGATCATTGATGGCGTGTTGATGTGCTTGTTCGCGGGAGGGCATGCGCTTTTGGAGGGCGTGCCGGGGTTGGGGAAGACGCTGCTGATCCGGTCGCTGAGCGAGGCGCTGCATTTGCAGTTCAACCGGATTCAGTTCACGCCCGACTTGATGCCTGCGGACGTGACGGGGACGACGATCGTGGTGGAGACCGAACACGGGCGCGAGTTTCAGTTTCGCAAGGGGCCGATTTTCGCGCAGATCGTTCTGGCGGATGAGATCAATCGCGCGACGCCGAAGACGCAGTCATCGCTGCTGGAGGCGATGCAGGAAAAGAGCGTGACGGTGGGGGGGACGACCTATCAACTCGACAAGCCGTTTTTTGTGATGGCGACGCAGAACCCGATTGAGCAGGAAGGAACGTATCCGCTTCCGGAGGCGCAATTGGATCGATTCTTCTTCAAGCTGGAGGTTGGGTATTCGGGGCGGGCGGAGCTGGCGGAGATTTTGAATCGCACGACGGCGGGGACGCAGCCGAAGCTCGATCAGGTGCTTGACGGACCGACGATTCTGGAACATCAACAGTTGGTCAGGCGGGTGGTGATTGCGCCGCACGTTCAGGACTACGCGGTGCGCTTGGTGCTGGCGACGCATCCGCAGGGCGAGCTGGCAACGCCGATGGTGAACCAGTTCTTGCGGTTCGGGGCCAGCCCGCGGGCGGCGCAGGCTCTTGTGCTGGCGGGAAAGGTGCGGGCGCTGCTGGATGCGCGACCGAACGTTTCGATCGAGGATATTCGCGGCGTGGTGCTGCCGGCGATGCGGCACCGTTGTCTGCTGAACTTCGAGGGTGAGGCTGAGGGGATGCAGACCGATACGGTGCTGCAGAACGTTGTGGAGACGATGCCGGTGGACGTGAGCGTGGCGGCGTGAAGCAGCGAAGCGCCGCACCCTCGCGCACCCGAGCGAGCCGCCGCGTCCTCGCGAGCGGCCGCGCCGGATCAACTTGCACCGTTCAGTCCATCGGTGCGCGTTGATCGCGCACATAAGGGAAGACGCGAGTCAGATACGCGACGGTCGTTACGGGCTTGTTCGAACCCTGGCGCGCCCACCAGCCGCCCGCAGCGGGTTTTTGCCAATGCTCTTCGAGCCCTTGCGTGACCCAACGTTTCAGCAGCCGGCGCACTTCTTCACCGTGAATTGCCGGATCGATGTCGAGGAGCACGTGCACATGATCGTGTCCAGCAGCACAGGTGCGCAGCAGCCATCTTCCACGCCCGCAGAGTGTGGGAATAACAGATTGGATGAATCGCCGCTGTTGCAACGTGAGGAATACGGGTCCACCGTGCATGAGGTTACTTTCGAAATTGGAGCGGGCGGCGTTGTCGTGAACGAAAGCTTCGCCGCGCTGATTGTGATCCGTGTCAACTGTTGCGCGCTCGCCGCCGTGCAAACGTGAGCCGCGCGTACCCCAAGTGATGTGCCAGGTGCGAAAGTGAGGGTGAAGTGATTGACGAGCGATCGACGCCGGGGGTGGCTGAGTATCGGCCATCATTGTGTCCACTTGTGTGAAGGGAGTTTACCGTGGTTCGAGCGCCGCCGCTCGCGAGGACGCGGCGGCTCGCTGCGTGTTCAATGAATGCACAAACAAGAAGCCCCGGTTGTTGCCGGGGCGATGAGTTAAAACTGAAACTTTCAAAATGACGCTCAGGCGAGACGCCTGTGCCACTGATTTCAGAACGAGCGCGAGTCGGATGCGCCGGCGATGGCGGCGGGTTCCTTCATCATGACCTGGCGCTGCATGAGGACCCAGAGTTGATCGATCGCTGCCTTGTCGGAGCGAGGCTCGCCGTTGACCGAGGTCTTGACGCGGACCGAGCAGCGGCGGGGGCCGTTTTCCTGGATCTGGATCGAGATGGCGAAGTGGTCATCTTCGATGTTCTGATTCTTGAGCCAAAAGCGCTCTGCGCGGCGATTGTTGGACTTGTTGCCGCTGAGCAGGCCGCCATCGCGGTCAGACATCGAGATGGTGTACCCGGCGTCGAAAAGGGCGCTGGAGGCGGCGTTGAAGGTTTCGCTGAATGTGGCATCAACCTCGCGCGTCTCAAGGGCGTTCATTTGGGCTTGCGTGAGCTTGGTTCCGCCGAAGGAGCAGCCGAGGGTCAGACACGAGAGCAGAGCGAGGAGTCCGAGCGTGAGAGTGCGCATTGGAGTGTTTTTCCTTGTGTGATCTATTTCGGTTTTTAGCTAAAAACCGAAGTATTGAGAATCCATGTCAGTTGTAGGAATCCGGGTCTTCCTCCCTGTGGTCGTCAGACGCGGCGTCGGTCGTATGAAGTCAGAACGGAATCAGAACTTCGCAACGCTCATGCGATAGTCCTGGACGATGTCGTTGTCGTCGAAGTAGATGATGAGCATGGTTGAGCGAGAGCGGACGCTGGAGCTTTCGCCACCGACACCGGCCAAACCGATCGTGAGGAACCCGCCAGACGATTGGACCTGCTGGCTGATCTTGTCGTAGGTCCAGACCTGCATGTTGTCTTTATGCGTGACCAGGTCGGGCGGGCCGAAGATTTCCATGACTTCGACTTGGCGGGTCTGGCCCCTGACGATGGTGGCCTTGGCCATGCCGGCCGTGACGTTGGATTCGGTGGCGGTGTCGTAGGAGCAGCCGGCGCCAAGGGCCAAAGCGGCTGTCGCAACGATGGCGGTTAGAGCAGCGAACTTCATGAGCGGTACCTCCCCAGCCGCCTGACCTGTACAGGACGGCGAATGTGTGCGGCGCCCGCGCTTGGAATGACGCGAAGCCACTGGGAATCGGCAGGAAGCGCGCACCACCTGAGAATGCGTGGGTGAAAACCGGATGAACCCAGAGCAAGTATGCGCTTGGCAACGACCGGACTAGACTTTCGCAGTCGTATGCACAAGTCCGATAGCCGGAAATCTCGATGGCTTTGGCTGGCGACGGGGTTTGTGGCGCTGCTGAACGGCTGCGCCACGTATGAATACGTGCTGGTTGAGCCGGTGGAGTTTGCCCGCACGATCGGGCGCGAGGACGTGGCGATCGAGCGCGAGCCGTTGACATATCGGTTCACGGATCTCAAATCGCGTCTGGGCGTGAAGGTCGTCAATCCGAACGACGAACCGGTCACTCTGGTGGGTGAGAAGAGCTACGTGGTCGATCCGGCCGGTCAGAGTTATCCGATGAGGGGAGGAACGATCGCGCCGGATAGTTTTGTGGCATTCACAATTCCGCCGGCGGCGCGTATGTACGATGCCGGACCCAGGTTTGGCGTTGGCGTGGGATTTGGGAGCTACTCCGACGGCGGGTTTTACGGTGGTTCGGTCGGACACACGTTTTACGATGATGGCGGCTGGTATCCGGCGTCGTACGAAGTGGTGAACGTCTGGCAATGGAAGGAGGGCCGGGTCACGCTTCGGCTGATGGTCGAGCGAACGGGCCAGATGATCGAGCACGAGTTTGTGTTTCTGCGGCGGAAGGTGGAAGAGTAGCAAGCTTCCGGGATTGCGGTCGCGCCGGTGGTTGGGAGGCATCTGGGTTCGGCATGGCGACGGCCTGCCCTACACTTTGGACGTGAGTTTTCTTTCGCCATGGTCGGCCTTGGTTGCGGCGGCGGCAACGGTGCCATTGCTGTTGTTGCTCTATTTTCTCAAGCTGCGCCGGCAGCGGATTCGGATCGCCAGCACGCTGCTGTGGCGACAGGCGTTTGAGGATCTTGCGGCCAACGCGCCGTTTCAGCGGCTGCGGTGGTCGGTGCTGCTGCTGCTGCAACTGCTGATTCTGCTTGCTCTGGTGGCGGCGATGGGTGAGCCGATGATCCGCGGCAGTGGGGGAAGCGCATCGCGCGTGGTGCTTCTTGTCGATCGAAGCGCATCGATGAACGCTGTCGTGGACGGCGAGGGAGCGGCGAGGGCGCCGCTCGCTCAACCTGTGGGCGCGGGGGCGCCGCCCGCCAAACTGCCGCGCACGCGATTGGATGAAGCCAAAGATGCCGCGACGGCGATCATTGAGCGTCTGGGCGAGCGGGGTCAGCCATCGCAGATGATGGTGATCGCCTTTGGGTTATCAGCCCAGGTGATCAGCCCGTTCGAGGCCAACAAGGACGCACTCGTTGAGGCGGTGAACGCAATTTCGCCGACCGACGAGCAGGCCCATCTGTCTGCAGCATTGGATTTGGCTGGAGCGTTTGCAGGGACGAGCGAAGAGACGGATGAACAGCCGCCGCTGGTGGTCTTGCTATCCGACGGAGGTGTTGAGGAGCGCGGCGACCAATCAAGCCACGTGCTGAAGGCAGGGGCTTTCGAGTTCATCGAAGTCGGCGTCGGGGCGGAGCAGGAACAGGGCGGTCGTGGAGCTGGATTCAACAATGTCGGGATCGCTTCGATGGCGGCGCGACGCGACTACGAGGATCCGTCGCAAACGCTGATCTTTGCGAGGTTGGTGAACGCTGGCCCCGAGCCGGTGGAAGCCGTCGCCACCTTGACGGTGGACGGCGAGCCGGTCAAGGCGATTCGAAGAACCATTCCACCAGCAAAAGACGAAGGCCTTGGAGAGCAGACCATCAGCGAAGCGATCCGTATCGGCGCTGGGGCGGTGCTGGGCATCAGGCACAATCACGTCGATCAGCTCGGCGCCGACGATGCTGCGGCGGTGGTCTTGCCGGCCCCGCTGCGACCGCGAGTTTGCGTGGTCTATCCGGGGGGCAGCGAACCCGAGAGCCGCTTGCGCGAACTGCTGACGGCCATGGAACCCGCGAGCCTGCAGTTCATGACCGAGCCGGCGTATCAGAGCGTCGAATGGCAGCGAATTGACTCGGGTGAGGTGTGCGATCTGATCGTGTTCGATCGCGTGAACGCGTCGCGGTTGCCGGCCATCGGATCGCTGACGATTGGGGGCGCCCCGGCCGGCGTCCGGACGCGGACGAGCACATCAGAATCGGAGCAGGGCGCGCGACCGCAAGGCAAACAGATCCTCAGCTGGGAGCGTCAGCATCCGCTTATGCGCGAGGTGTCGCTCGACACAGTCGTCTACACTGGGGCAGCATATGAGCTGCCGGCCGGAGCCACGGCGCTGGCGCTGGGCAGCGATGGGCCGGCAATCGCGGCGATGCGCGAGCGCGGGGCTCAACATGTCATGGTGGCATTCGATTTGAGGCACAGCAACTGGCACCTGCACGTGGGCAGCGTGGTGTTCATTCAGAATGTCATCGACGCCGCGGCGCTGGGAGGATCGGGTCAGAACGGGTTGGTGAGCAGGCCGGGCGAGGCGGTCACGGTGCGCGCGAACAACGAGGCGCGGGAACTCGTGGTCGATGGGCCGACGAGCTCAACGATTGCAGTGGAGCCGGGCGGCATGGTGAGCTTTCCGATTCGGCGCGCGGGCTTGTATCGCGTGCGCGGGGCAGTCGCACCGCATGACCAATTGGCGGTCAGCATGCTGAGCGATGTTGAATCGGACATTCGGCCGCGGCCGCGCTTGAAGGTCAGCGCCGAAACGTCGGAGGCGCGACAGGCGTCTTCGCTCACGGGCAAACCGCTTTGGCCGTGGCTGGTGGCGGGCGCCCTGGGCTTGCTGGTGGTGGAGTGGATCGCGTATTGCTGGCGGGTCAGGGGCTGGTAGCGTGTGGCATGGGAATCTGGCGAGCCGTTTGCTCTTGGGCCGATAGTGTTTAGGCTGGTGGCGGCCGAGCAAGCCAAGGGAGGAATTCGAACGTGCCAATTGAGAAGACCAGTGTGCTGGCAATGGTTGTAGCTGGATCAATGTGCGGTGCGCGTATTGCTCCGGGCCAAGAATCAGGTGAACCAATCGAGAAGGAAGCAGGTACGGCTGCAAAAACCGAACAGGGGCGCGAGGTTCACTTCTCAGCGGGGATCGGCACGATCTATCAATTTGAAGCCGACACCGAGCAGGGGGGTGAGTTCAGCGTCAGCCGGTACAACGCCAGCCTTATCCTTCAGACCGATCTCTCGGATGACTTGAACATGTCTCTGCGGTTCATCTACGGGGTTGACGCCTACGACTTCGAGGGGGCGGGCGGGCTGGGCGCTCCACCGGTGATTGGGCTGCCGCTGAACACGGTCGAGCCGTGGGAAGACATCCACATCTTGAGTCTGGGGGCCGTGTTCACGTGGAGTGCGACTGATCGCGCCAGGATCTTTGCCGGGCCGGTGGCTCAGATCTCGCGCGAGTTCGAAGCCGATTGGGACGACGGGCTGATCGGCGGCGGCGTCATCGGTGGCAGCTACACGTTCGACAATGGACTAACGCTGGGCGGCGGACTGGTGATCACGACGCAAATAGAGGACGATGTGCGAGTCGATCCAATTCTGATCCTGAATTATCAGGTCACTGACGAGTTGCGATTGGTCAGCCAGACAACCAACGCGCTTCGCTTGACCGGCGTGGAGCTGGTGTACCAATCGACCAAGGGGCTTGAATTCGCATTGGGCGTGGCCAATCAGTTCTCGCGATTCAGATTGGACGATGACGGGGTGGCGCCAGACGGGGTGGGGCAGGACGAAAGCCTGCCGTTCTGGTTCCGAGCGACCTACGACCTCAGCAGCACCGCCAAGATCGACGGTATCGTCGGATTCAACACGTTGGGCGAAGTGCGCCTTGAAGACGCCAACGGCAATTTCATCGATGAGCGTGAGTACGATGCGACACCGTTTCTCGGGGTGTTCGTGAACTTTACGTTCTGAGGGTCGATCAGCGATTGAACTGATCGTCGGGTTGTGGAAGGTCATCCCATGGCTGAAGGTCGAGCGTGGCTCGCGATGGCTCGGGCCGCCATGGAAGCGATGCTCGCGGGCCGGTTTCGAGCTGAACGCTATCGTCGTGGCTGCGGATCGCTCCGATCAGCGCTGGGTTGGTTTGCTCGGCCGAGAACCAGGACTCGGGAAGAACAATGCGGCAATACCAACGATCGGGGTGCGATGCCTTGTGGATCTGCAGCGTTCCATCATTTGAACCTTTGATCACCCGGTGGAATCCATTTTCTGGAATCGTGAGCCATACCTGAGGGCTGGACGTGGATGTTTCATCGACGCCGGCCGCTGCGTCGGCGGGCCCCAACAGAATGGTGATGGCCTCGTGCCCGCGGAGGTCATGGTACGATCGAAGCTCGTGCGGAAGCGATTGTTGCGAAGGCGCCGAATCGGGATCAGCTCGCGGAGGACGGCGGCAGTCAACAAAAACCTCCCACCGGCCGCCCAGGCGGCGCACACTCAGAAAAGAAGCCTGGTTGGCCGGCAGCGGGCTCTGTTGGACGCCCTGAACCTGCGCCAGGGTGAGCGGGGGCGACAGAGGGTGGAAGAACACGCCGGGCGGCCTGGCAACCAGCGCGCGCGGTCCAATCGGAACGTAATACGCGCGGCCACGCGCATCGACTTGCAGCACCTGACGAGTGGGCTCGGCCGGCGCCGCCAATCCAATGGCCGGCGGCTTGGGACGAGGTGGACGCTCGATGCTGATCGAGGTAAGCACGCCCGGCTCGAGCTGAACGGTGGTGTCGCGAGTGTCGGCGCCGGGCCATGTGAAGCGGGCAACCAACGGCTCATCGTGAGGCACGATGGCGTTGAGCCCGACCGCATCGGCGGCTTCAGATTCCTTCCAGATGAACATGGCAGGCTGGCGATCGAGCCATTCAACCGCGTTGGTGAGCGCGGTGGTGTCGGGCGTTGAGAAATCCAGAAGACGCGACAGCAGCGATCCGGTTTGCTCAGGATCGGCAATCCACGCGGCCAGGGGTTGACGCCGATCGATGCAGGTCTTGGTCAGCGTGAGACGGCATTCCTGCGCGATCCCCTGGCTCTGGGCTTTGAGTCGATCAAGCCCGATACGCCACAGTGCGGCATAGCCCTCAGCGACGAGTCGCTCGACGTCGCCGCCAAAGGGTCGGGGTGGACGCATCTCCAATCGATCAGCCAGGAGCGTCCAGCGCCAATACTCGAACGGCGATACGGGGTCGGGGCGATCTGGAGACGGAATCAGTGGGAGCTGGGGTTCGTCGGACCACGTGGACGCCTCCTCGCCGAACAACAATGACGGCAAATCCGGCACATCGTGCCAGGTCGGCGTCAGCGTTTGCTCGTTGAGCGTGATCGCGCCGGCGCCGTCAATCGGAAGGCGAGCCAGCAAGTAAGGACCCAGCGGGCCGGCAGGGTCGATTTTCGACGAGTCATCGTCTGGAAGCACGGCGCGAACAGCCAAGTCTCGCGGGTCGTCAGTCCAATTGCGGAGGAAGGTCGGCGAGGCCGGTTCGATCCAGGCGACGGTTCCGGTCAAATTTTGACCGGATTCAAGCTCAAGATTGAGTGTTGGCGGCCAGTGATCGCCGGGTCGTTTGGCGGTCAGAGGCAACAGCAGCACGGAACCCCTGGGGGCAATTGGCTGGCCGATGCGCGAGTGAATGCCTCGCACCGGTTCGGCCGACGCGGTCGATAGCAAACCAAGGGCGATGAGCAGGCACAGCGCGTGTTTCAGCATGTTTTGGCGCCGATTCGCCGTTGTCGAACCAGGTCGCAGGCGTGCTTGACGGCTTTGTCAAGGTCGTCGTTGACGATGAAATGGTCATACGCACCGCTGCGTCGAGCAGTTTCGATCTCGGCCTTTGCTGCGGCGTATCGGCGCTGAATCGCCTCTTCATTGTCGCGGCCGCGGCGACGCAGGCGCCGCAGGAGCTCCTGGTCATTTGGCGGCAGAACAAAAATCATGAAGGCGTCGGGCATTTTCTCTTTGACCTGGAGGGCGCCCTGCACATCGATTTCGAGAATGACCAGGTTGCCCTTGCGGAGCTGCTCTTCGACCGGTCGGCGCGGCGTGCCGTAGTTGTATTTGCCGAAGACCTGGGCGAACTCGAGCAAATCGCCGGCATCGCGACGGCGGGCAAATTCCTGCTCGCTGATGAAGTAATAATCCCGCCCCTCGACATCGCCGGCAGCTTTGGGCCGGGTTGTGACCGAGACGCTGAACGTTCCGCCCAGACATCGTTCGACTTCATGGGTGATGGTGGTCTTGCCAACGCCGGACGGACCGGAGATGACCAGTAGCAAGCCATCGGATTTTGGCGCGGATTCGCTCATCGGCGAATAGTGTAAACGGAGGCGGGGGGTTTGCGGCGCGGGCAAGCCTGCCAGGAGGGTCTCAACATAGCGCTGGCGGCTACACTCACTGTTGCATGAACGGGAAGGAGACACTTCAAGCGCCGGGCGAGCAAGGCGAGGGCGCCGTGATCGATGCCGAAGCGCTGAAGGCCCGCGTCGCGCAGCTCGAGCGCGAGCGCGAGTTCTGGCGCCGATCGGAGGAGGAGATTCGGCGCAGCGAGCAAAGCCATCGGTCGTTCATCGAACAGAGCACCGAGGGGATCTGGCGAGTCGAGCTGGAAGAGCCGATGCCGCTGAACTGGCGCGAGGAACGCCAAGTTGACCATGTGTATCGCACTTCGTACCTGGCCGAGTGCAACGACGCGATGGCCCAGATGTACGGGTATTCAAAGGCCGAGGAACTCATTGGGGCGCGGCTGGGCGACCTCCTGGTGCGCTCCGACCCGCAGAACCTCATATTCATGCGCGATTTCGTTCGATCGGGCTTCCGGCTGGTGGACGCCGAAACGCACGAGATGGATCGGGCCGGCCGGCCCAAGTACTTCCTAAACAACATGGTGGGAATCGTCGAAGAGGGCAAGCTGCTGAGGGCCTGGGGCACCCAGCGCGACATCACCGAGCGCAAGCGAGCTCAGGATGCGCTGCTCGAAAGCACTGAGCTTCAGCGGATGATGCTGAGCGAGCTGGATCACCGCGTGCGAAATAATCTGGCGGCGCTGGCGGCGTTGATCGACATTTCCAAGCGCGACAAGAAGGATGTGACCGAGTTTGCCGAGTCGATCAAAGGACGGGTGCAGGCGATGTCAGCCGTGCACAGTCTGCTCTCGCGCGCCCATTGGCAGGCCGTGAGTTTTCGAAGCCTGATCGAATCCCTCACGCCGTTCGATTTGCGTGGATCGGTGATTCTGGATGGATCCGACGTCTTGATTACGCCGCGGCAGGTGACGGCACTGGGAATGATCGTGCAGGAGTTGATGGCCAACAGCTTGAAATATGGGGGCCTGAAGAGTCGTGGTGGGCAGGTTGCCTTGCAGTGGACGGTGCAGGACGAACCGTCAAAGCGAAGCCGGCGGCTCGATTTGACCTGGCAGGAAAGCGGCGGGCCCACGATCGACGGTATTCCAAAATCCGGACAGGGTACCGGCTTGATTGAGGGCTTTGTGCGCACCGAATTGCGGGGCGAGGTCAAGATGACCTACCCGCCGACAGGCGCGGCGCACCGCTTCATCCTGAATCTTGACCGGCGCAGCTGAGTCATTGGGTGGGCATACTTGCAATGGTTGCCGCTTCAAGCTGGCGTCGATTCCAAGATCTCATCCCGCCCATGCGGTCCGAAGCCGATGAACAGATTGCCAGCTTCGTCATTAACGCCAAGGCCGACTTTTATGGCAGGCAGGTCGCGGTCCGGCGGCGCGGCGTACGGAAGCCCTTGAACGACAGGACATCACCACCAAGGGCTCCCTCAAGCCGGCGTCAATCCTCACGATCGCGGCCCAAGTCAACGTGGCCGCGATCCCTCACATGGGTTTGAGGCATTGCACTCCTTCAGCCATTACACGTGGATCGCGTCGATCTCCCTCTTGAGGGCGTCGGTGTCCGATTGGAGCTGGGCCTTGGCGCGCTTCTTGGCCCGGGTGGTGGCCGCATTCACTTTTGCTTCGACGTCAGTGGCCGCCACGACCAGGAGCCCGCTCGTGCCCCGGTCAAGCAACTCTCCCAGATCCTTCAGATCCGACCGCCTCATTCCTCCCACCACATGCCCGGCGACGGCGCCGACACCAGCTCCGATGGCGCCACCGCCAAGCAGACCAGCGGCCAGACCGACCGCCGGAAAGAGGGCGGTTGCCACCCCGACTGCCAGCCCAACCATCAGTCCCGCTGCCGCACCGTGACGTGTCGGCTCCTCCACCCGCTCGACGATCTCAACCTTCCCATCGGGCCGGCGCGTCAGCACCGCTGCGTCATAGGTGTCGATGATCCCAAGGTCGGTGTAAAGCTTGCGGACCGCGTCGTAATCGGCCAGCGCTGCAGCTTCTGTGTCATACTGGCTAGCAAGAACTACATATGTGTCCATGGTCGAATCCTTTCGCTTCGGTTAACTTGCACTGGACGAGCAGCCGGCTGCTGCTATCGGCCCGGCGCTTGACTCACTGCCGTTTGCGTTAGCGGCCGCAGATCGACCGTCGCAATCGTGAACTGCTTGATCTTGCGCTGGTCGTTGAACTCCAGGTAGACGGCCATGGGGATCGGCTGCGCCTGTTTCTGCTTATGGCTGACGTTCAGGTCGCCCACGAACACGGCCTCGTTGCCGCTGATGACTTCATCTTCGATGGTGAAGTTCTTCTTCAGCTCGCCGTAGACCTTCTTGAGCGCCTTCTTGGCGTCCTCGCGGCCGTTGTACTCGGTTTCCATACCCAGCGCCGCCAGCTCGCCGTTCTGATCTGGCATCACAGTGCCGAGCTTGAGCGTCAACGTCACATCGTCTGCCAGCAACTGGTCCCAGGTCTTCCAATCCCAACGATCGAGCACCTCCTGGACCATCTGCCGTGCCTGGGCCTGATGCTGCTGTGAAGTTTGCGGATCCTGTCCGGCGACGTTGATCGGCATCGTCAGGAAAAGAAGGCCGCAACAGATGGCCATCGCCATGTTGAGAGTTTTGCTCATGAGTCGCTCTCCTTTTGGTGCGAGATTGAGATTCATCTTGCCCGCCGCATGCGACGCGATCCATAGGCGATCCACCCGAACCGATGGATGAGCTTGCACGCCCGCCAGCGATCTCTTCGCTCTTCGGGCGCGATGGCACAAACTGATCCGTCGAGTTCAAGTGACGCGCGGCCGATCCGCGCCTGTTCGCGCTGCGGCACCAGCACACCAAGGGCCGTCTTGCCGAGGGCCGCCAGAACTTCGTTGTCGTCGAAGTCGATGTGGAAGCCATTGACTGGCTCTAGGTCGCTGAGACCGGCCAGCGACGTGCCTTGCTGCGAGCCGAATCCGACTGGATTCCCCAGCCGCTGATGCCCTGAGGCACCACGATGCCGGCAGAATCAGACTCGGGGAAATAGTTGGAGCACGAAGCACGTTGGATCGGAAGAAGAGACTCTTATGGCGACTCGCGCGATCTTGGTCCTGTGCCTGCTGACGCAGCAGATGCTTGCAGGGCCATGCGTCGCCGCACTCTTGGACTCCGATACCGCTGTCGCGGCCTGTCAGCCGCTCGACGATGACGACGCCTGCTGCTGTAGCTCGGATGCCACTGCGACGTGCGGGTGCGCCGCTGATCGTTCTCCTTCCCAGCCGCAGCCGGCATCCTCGCGGCTCGACCCCCGCAACTCTCTCGCAATCGCGATTTCATGCGTCGCGCTCATTTCAGACCTTGAAGCAGCAGGGCGATGTGCCCGTCTCGAGCGCACCTGGCAACCGGCGCTCCCGGCTCATCAGCGATGCGCTCTGCTGTGCCGGTGGGTGACGTAAACCTGAACTCTCTGCGCAGGAGCATTGCGCGCTGCGATCGCTCCCTGATTTTATTTTCGCCGAATTTCGAGGCTCGATTCGGCCGCGATCGTTGCGAGCCTCATCATGTGAACGCTGGCACTGTGCCAGGTGGAGAGTATGTCATGAACAAGTCACTGTTTGCTTCGATCGCTTCGCTGCTGGTGGCTGCGGCAGCCTCAATCGGGGCCATCAACCTCATGGGTAAGCCCGAACCAGCGACTTCCTGCTGCTGCGGGTCGTGTCCCGAGGGTTGCAATTGCGCCTGCGATGGCTCGTGCAAAGCTGCGCCGGCTGCGCGTGCCGCGCCGGCGAGTCGGCGTAACGCGATAGATCATTCACCTCTGGAGCGGGCCCGCGAAAGCGGGCCCGCTTTGCTTGGGCCGCAGCCTGGCCGCGGTAGGTTCCTTCAGCGTGCTTGCGCTTTTCTCGCTGCGAGCTGGCCTTGACGCGCAAAGTCGATCGCCTCTGCGAGAGTGCGCGCGGTTTCGTGATCGGAGTGGAAGCCCATCCGGATGTAACCGTCATATTGGCGCGGAACGTGGGCCGGGTCGATGGTGTTCTCATCGAGCTCGACGAGTCTGAAGACGACTTGCTCGGCCTCGCGCTGGCGCGCGAAGATATTCTGCAACAGCAGCAGCACGCCAACGGTGGCCAGCGCGATGACGACTACGATGGCGACGTAGATCAGCTTGCGCATGATGGGCGCAGGATACAGCGCGTATCAAAAACACAGGCGCAGGGACAGGAAAACCGCCGTGTTTTCGGGTGACCCAGTGGGGCATTGCCGCACTCGAACGGGGAAGTTTCCCTGTGCCGTTGAGACAGCCGGTCGCCTCCACTGTGGTGATGATGCAGGAACTTTCAGCAACCACACTTGCGATTATCCAGTTGTTCGCCAGCCGGCTCGATGGCGATCCCCATTCGCCCATCGTGCGCTACGGCGAAGGCGCGCATCGACAACATCCGTTGCCAAGGCGGCCAACGTCGATCTCATTGTTGAAGCGCGCGCCTACGCCAGCGATCGCGTGGAAAAAGTCGATCTCACCGATGCAATCGTCGCCGAAATGAAAGTCGATCAGAAAACGCGGGACATGATCAAGCGCATGCGCGAAGAGCGCGAGCGAGCAAACACGAAGAACACCCAATGACACTTACATCACACGAAACTTGGGCGCTTGTTCATGGTCTGGTGCTCGGTGCGATTTTCTTGCTTGCCTTTGGCGGTGCCTTGGCGGACCTCTGGAGTCTCGATGCCCGGACTTGCACACCCGATGGCATTGTCCATCGGTTGCGCCGACTCAGAATCGGGACCTGCACCATGACCGTGATTGTGTGGTTGACGAACCTGACCGGCACGCATCTGGTGTACCACTGGTACCGAGCAAAGCCGCCGGAGGGCGCCGAGCTCTCGGGCTTTCCGCGATCCTTCCTGCTGGCAAATCCTGCACTTGCCGGATGGCACACCTTCGGCATGGAATGGAAGGAGCATGTCGCGTGGCTTGCCTCGTTCCTGATGCCCGCCATCGCGTTCATCATCATGCGGCATGGGAGTGTCCTTGCAACTGACGGATCGCTTCGAAGACGGCTCATTGCTTTGCTCATCATCACTTTCTCGATCGCAGCGGTTGCCGGCATATTCGGCACCCTGATCACCAAAGCGGCCCCAATCATCTGATGAAGGAAGCAATCACAAGAATGACAACCGAGAGCGTCCACAGCGAGAGTGCAGCCGCCGCGGCAGTTCTGGCGGCTGGGATCGGGTGCGCGGCGATGGGATTCGTGACGACGCTGGCCGCGGCCTCGACGACGATCAAGTCATGGCTCGATTGGGGCGACCCGGCAGGGTCGCTGACCGGAAAGACCACCCTTGCAGTCGCAGTGTGGCTTGTTTCATGGGTGGTCCTGCAAGGGGCCTGGAGATCGCGGGCGGTCCGGATCAACTCAATCTGGTTCTTTGCGATGTTCCTTGTAGTGGCGGGTCTGATCGGTACATTCCCGCCATTCTTCGAATTCTTCGCTCACGACTAACTAATCAACATACCTGAATATCCCATGCAGTCACCACCACCATTGAACTAGAAGGTGATTGCAAGCGCCCGAGCACCGCGAAGAGCTTGGACCGATCGTTTGGCCCATCGAACTCGTTCCAATGACGCGATCAAGCACGAAGCGCTCGGTGATTACATCATCTTCACCGTCGATGTGTGCTTCTTCAACGAACAGGTCGGCGAACCGACTATGGGCACGCCCAGGCGCTGATTACCGCCATCAGATGAAGTCGAATTCGCACAAGCAGGATGGCTACGGCATTACCGGCTCAACCTTCCATCCGGTCTCAGCACGAAGCACGGCGCGCCGTTGTCCCGCATGTGCGATCTGAAGCCAGTCAATCACGTTGACAGCAACTTCAATCACAGTGAAGTTATACCAGCCAGTTTCAGACTGCCCCGATCTGAATTGCTGACTCATGAGCTGTGCTCGCGGATCTGCCTGCTCCACGGGATCACCTGGGCCTTGCGACAAGCCGTAGGCGCCTCGGACTGCCAGGCTCACTTGCTCCCAGTGACGTTGTGCAAATGAATCTGCTTGGTGCAGTGTCACTTCGCCATCCAGCCGAATCTGCACACGATCGTATGGATCGTAAGCCAGGGCGCTCACATATGGATTCGCCTTCAGGTGTACGAGCTTGGGCGAGCGCCGATCCGTGTGAAACCAAATGAGGCCCAAGTCTCGATCCGCTCCCCGCAGCACCAGCGTTCGATTGCAAGGCCGACCGTCGCTGTTGGACGTGGCCACCGACATAAGGTGAAACGGTGAGGAGGGGTCGTCAGCCGCGCGCTTCAACCGAGTCCACACTCCGTCAAGCAAGGCCTCGTACCCGGTCAGCTCAGCACTCTGCTGCAGAATCATGGCGCACCAGCACAAATTCCTCAAGGAAGCATAGCGCCGGCTGCAAGGGTCGGACCGTCATAATCCAAGCGGCCTCTGCGCTGGTCCGTTGCGGCGGCGTTGCGTCTGCCCGCGGGCACCGGCACTGGCACAAGTCACGACCATTCCCACCGCGGCGATCGTAGTCCACAAGGGCGAGCGGTGGTTCGTGGTAAGGTGGATTCCGCAATCAGCACCCGACAGACCCCACTGTTTATCGATGCTGCATCAGGCTTGGGCCAATGGCACTGACCTCATCCCGTGGCTGGGGTATCGCGCCTGCCGAAGAAGCCAAAGAAACCGTAGAAGCCGAAGAAGCCATAGTAACCGGGATTATCCAGCGCCAGACCGAGCAATCCCAGGAGGCCGAGCAAACCGAGATATCCGAGTTTTCGCGTGTTCATGTGCGGGTCTCCTTTGTAGGGCGATTCTCCCTGCGTTGTCTTTGTGCATTAGAACAGGAACCTTCGCTTTGGCCAGCGGGAAATGTCGGTGTTGTGTGCCGTCCTGGAACTTGAAGCCCACGGGGTGCAACCCGATTGCCCGGTTGCAAGCACGGCGAACGGGGGTGGACTAGGGGCAAGCACCCCAACCGCTGATGAGGGTCAATAGATCGTCAACGTTGACCAGATTGTCGTGGTTGATATCTGCAAGACAGTCCAAACATGCGCCCCATGCCGAGATGAGCGCCAGCAGATCCTCGACGTTCACGGCGTCGTTCACATTGCCCGCGGGGGCGATGTCGGCCGAACACGCCGGGCGCACCTCGAACTGTCGCATCATCTCGTGATCCTCATGGTCGATGATGTGGCAGTGATACGGATACAAGCCCTCGTAGCCGTCAAAGCGAGTGATCACCCGAGTTACGAATCCCGGCGGCGACTGCACCGTGTCCTTCCAGCCAATTTCGTTCGCGGCAGGCGGATACAGCGGACCGAAGGGGATTCCGGTCACCGTGTCGAACTCCTGGCGATCGAGCACCTGCACCGACACCAGGTGCATGTGCATCGGGTGCGTCATCGATGAGCGGTTCTTCCATCCCCAGATCTCCGTTGCGCCCAGGCGCGGGAACTCGGTGATGTCATCCCACATGAGCCCATCAAGCGTCCACATGCCGTGCGGGTTGTCCTGGCACTGCGTGTCGGCGATCACCCGCAGTTCCTGGGTGCGCTCTTTCACCGACAACGCCGATGGAATCGGCTCTACAGGCGCCAGGTTCGCAGGAAGCCGGTCGGTGTCGCCCACCTGGTCCTGCACGATGAACTTCATCACGTTGGGTATCACGCCAACCCCCGGACTGCCCGGATACGGCGCGGGTGCATCGTTGGTCAGGATGATCTCAGTGCCCGCTGCATAAGGCGCAAAATCCATCACCAGATCTAAGCGCTCACCGGGAGTGACCAGCACCTGGGTCATCGCCACCGGCGCAGGCAACAAGCCAGTGTCGCTGCCGATCTGCCAAAACGTCGCGCCGTTGCTCAGCGAGAGGCGATACGCCCGCGAGGTACTGCCATCCACGATGCGGAAGCGGTATTTCCCCTGTTTGACGTTCAGGTACGGCCAGACCTTGCCGTTCACCAGAAGCACATCGCCGAAGACATGATCCATCATTATCTCCGGGTACTTCAGCGAGCCATCGGCGTTGAAACTGCGGTCCTGAATCGCCATCGCAATCTCGTACTCGCCGCGCGGGATGTTCAGTGCATCCTCCAGGTCATCGCGGATCAGGTAGAACCCCGCCAGACCCATTACCACGTTCAATCGAGTGATGCCCAGCGCGTGATCGTGATACCAGATCGTCGCAGCGGGCTGGTTGTTGGGATACTCGTACACCGGCGAGGATTGGCCTGGCGGGAACGCCCACTCCGGGTAGCCATCGCTCTGCTGCGTGACCAGTCCACCATGCAAGTGCGTCACCGTCATCGGAACCAATCCCCAGATGTCCGGGCCGTGCATGCATGTGTGCACCGGCAGCACATGCTCGGTGCGAAGCTGCTGGGTCTCGAACACGCGGATGTCATTGGTCCAAGTCACCGTCACCGGCAACCCGTGACGGGCCTCGATCGTTGGCCCCGGGTAGCTCCCGGCATATCCCCACACCCGCGTGGGCGGCAACTGGCTATGCAACTGCTGAAAGAGTTCAAGGATAGTGATGTCGTAGTGGGCCTCACCGCCCGGGATGCCCGTGGTTGGCTGCGCCACCGCCGGCAGCGGCAGCGCATCGAGATACGGCGTCAGTTGAATGGGACACGAGACCATCGAGCACATCGTGTTCGCGCCCTGCCATATGCCGCCTTGAGCCGTGCATTGCGAACTGGTCCCCTCGACGCATGTGCCGTCGTTCAGGCAGCACGCGCCCATGACGCCCACCGGCAGGTAAGTGATTTCCAGTTGCGGCCAATTGGCGCTGGTGCCCGACTGGCGGCTGTCGAATCGCTTGGTGTTGTTGGGGCTTGCTTCATCGCCGCGCACGATCCACCCGAAGTTCGAACCAGGGAGGTCCACCCATCCCTGCACATCGGCGACGAGGGCAGCGCTGGTCCATTCGTGGAACACCAACGGCGCGCCCACCGCCTGCGTGGCGCTGGGCGTTGTGGCGAAGTCACCGCCAGGCGTGGTCCAGAGCACAGTGTTGTAGAAGCGGTGAAACCAAGTGGCGTCATTGGTCGCGGCCGCCGTGCCATCGCCTTCATTGCCCGAATCGTCCGAGGTGCCCTCGCCCCAGTCCGCGTTCAGGCGATGCGCGGTCACATTAAATGCGACCCCGTTGTTCTGATTGCAGTACAGGCGCAGCAAGGCGCTCTGGATGGTCGCGCCGGCGGGAATCGCGCTCACATCGAAGTGCACGACTATGCGCCTCCGTAGCCCGTTGCTCTGGTTGCCCGCGTACAACTGCTGCCCAGCGCCATTGGCCACGTCGCCTGCCCCACTTTCGTACAGGATGCCATCGGCGTCGGCAATGAGGGTGACCGTCACCGGCTGATTGGCGCAGGGGTTAGGCGTGCACGTCGAGTTGTCGCCCTGGTAGTCGCCACCTTGCTGGAGGCAGTTGGCTGGCGATGTCTCAACGCAGGTGCCGTTTGAGAGGCAGCATGCGCCGGTGCCGGGCGCGAGCACCGTGACCGTGCCCGCCATGCCGCCGGAGGTGCCGTCGCCATTGTCGAAGCCGTGGGGAATGCAGTAGTACCAAAACGTCCCCGTATTAGTGAAGGTATGCTGGAATGTCGGCGAGCCGGAGTCGATATCAGCATTCCACTGCTCGATGCTGCCGACCACCGATGTGGTCGTGTGGTTGCCCTCCTGCCAGATCCACTGGATCGTGTCGCCCACCGTGATGACCGGATCAACCACCGGCTGACCCTCGGGATTGATGCTGAACTCGAAGCTGTACACGTAGACGTCGATGACGGCGGCCTGCGCGCGGCTGTTCGGCACAACCGCGAAGACGGCCAAGACCAGGCAAAGTAGTGAGCGGCTCACGGTTCCTCCTTTTTCAGCACTTCGTCAGATTCAACCTGTGCAGCAGGATGACAAGCTCAAGCTGCGGCGCGAACAGGGAAACAACCCCGTTCACGGAAGTTGATTCGTTCGCGTGCGATCCCCTCGCGACCCGCCGCGTCCATATTCGGTTGATCCTGGCCGGCGTAACGCAGCAACCCACCCACCCGAGGGCGTTACCGATGTCCTTTGTGCCCCACTTGGGAATGGCATCGCATGCAATTCGCGAGGTCGTCGTCAAGTCGGCTGTGCCCAACGATCTCGCTCACGAACCTACTATGGCATCGCAGACAATTACCCTGGATGATCGGCGGCGTGCGCGGGTGCAACTGAATCGGCTCGTGGAAGTCCTGGAACGTGAAGCCCCACGCGTGCCGGTAGCCGTTCTCCATCTTCGTCAGGTACTTGCCGACCAGGTCGTGCGGCACGTGGCAGTCGTTGCAGGTGGCGAAGGCGTGGTGGGCTGGAGTGCTGCCAAGATTCGTACTGCTCGCGCATGATGTGGCAGTTGACGCACGAGGTCGGGTCATTGGAGAGGTACGACCATCCGCTGGCGGCGTGGAACGTGAAGCCGCTGACGCCGGTGAAGATGCCGATGAGCAGAGGATGATCGCCGCGACGGTAATCCTGCGACGTCTTGGAGGCATCGCCATGAGGGTGCTGATCATCGCTGTCGATTGTACGGCTTGGCGCTACGCCGCGGCGGGGAACACGCGCAGGAGATCCATGCTGGTGATAATGCCCTGCAACCGGCCCACCTCGTCGATGACGATCAGGCGATGAACCTGATACTCAGCCATGCGTCGCGCGACAACGCTGAGAGGTTCATCAGGCTCGGCGGTCAGCGGCGTCTCGGTCATGAAATCGGCGACGATGCCAAGGTCGATCGCCTCCAGCCGCGCGCCGGTTCCACCATCGGCGAGGCTCGAAAGCAGATCGCTGGCGCCGAATCCCAAGCCGCCTCGAACACACCATTGCAGCAGGTCGGTCTTGGAAACTACGCCAATGACCTCGCCATCGTCATCCACAACCGGCACTCCGGAAATGCCGTGATCGATCAACGCGCGAGCGAGCTCGCGCGGCGAAGCCGAAGCCACAATGGAGATCGGCTTGGCGATCATGGCGTCCTTGACGAGCATTGACGACGAAGGCTTGGCGGTCATGACGAACCCTCGCTCGGCTGCCGTACTGATCTGCGGCGTTTGTGCCTCCGTTGTAATGGTGGTCGTTCAGGCTCGGCAAGCCACGGGGAAACCGCCCCGTTTGCAGCCGAGGCGACCTGTGTCGCCTCAAACTAGGAGGACGAGTTCTGGACGATTCTTCGGGGCCGCTACGATCGCGCTCCTGCTCGTGTCGAACTGCAGGTGTGCAAGGTGACATGCATCGGATCGTGAGTGCCATTTGAGCCCAATCTATTGCTGGCTACCGGAGATCTCCGTCCATGGAAAGCAACAGCTTCGAGAACCCCGACGACGCCATCCGCCGCGAGCACACGGTCGAAGCGATCCGCGAAAGACTCTCGCGCGGTCCCCAGCACAGCTATCTGCGTGATTTCATCTACGGTGCGATCGACGGAACGGTGACGACGTTTGCCGTGGTCTGCGGATCGGCGGGGGCGGGGCTTCCGGGCGCCGTTGTGATCATCCTTGGCGTCGCCAACCTCGTCGCAGACGGCTTCAGCATGGCCGCCAGCAACTTTCTGGCGATTCGCGCTGAGCGTCAGCAGCGGCACCTGACCCGCCGAACCGAGCTTGAGCACATCCACCGCTATCCCGAGGGCGAGCGCGAGGAGATTCGCCAGATCTTCGCGAAGAAAGGATTCCAGGGGCCGGAACTCGACAATGCCGTGAACGTAATCACGGCCAGCGTCGATCGTTGGGCCGACACAATGATGCATGAAGAACACGGCGTTTCGGGACCTGGACCGTCGCCATGGCGGGCAGCGCTCGCGACGTTCGTTGCGTTCGTTGCGGTCGGATTTGTCCCGCTCGTGCCGTTCGCGCTTCAAGCGGCTGCCGGTCTGGGTCCACGCACGTTTCTCTGGAGCGCGCTTCTGACCGGAGCGGCGTTCTTCGGGACCGGCGTCATGAAGGCGCGATTTGTTCAGCAACGCGTGCTGAATTCAGGAATCGAAACGTTGATCGTCGGAGGCAGCGCTGCCATGCTCGCATACCTCATTGGTGTCTTGCTCAAAGCGGTGACTGGGACCTGACGAGCGGTATTCCGTCCAGAGTCCCTTCACGAGCGCTGTCAGAGGGGCCATATTCAGGCTTCCACCAGACCCTCGCGGATGGCGAAGCGGACAAGCTCGCCCCGGTCATGGATGTCGAGTTTCTTCATGATCAACTCGCGGTGGCCGTCGATGGTCTTGGGGCTTCGGCTGAGCTGCTTGGCGATGTCGATGCGCGACATGCCTCGTCCGATCAGTCGCAGAACTTCCTGCTCCCGAGCCGTGAGCAGTTCTAGCCTGGACTTTGGGGCCTTATCTTGGCCGGGTTTGCGGCCTCGTGCGGGCTGAACGCGCTCCTGGACCTTGGGCCCAAGCGCGAACTCGCCGCCGACCACCTTGCGAATACCCTCGACGATCGCGTTCATCTCATCGCTCTTGCAGAAATAGCCCCAGGCGCCGGCCTTGTACGCCGCTTCGATGTAATGGTCGCGAATATAGGCGCTGAGCATGATCACGCGAACGTCTTCGTTCTGGCGGCGAAGCTCGGAAATCGCGTCGAATGGATCAGGCCCGGGCATCTCGATGTCCAAGAGCACGATCTGGGCTCTTGTGCGCTTCACTTCCTCAACCAGGGTCGCGGCGGTGGCAAGCCGGCCCACAAGCTCGAAGTCGCGCTCCAGCGCGAACCTTGCATTCAGCCCTTCCACAAGGAAGGCGTGGTCATCGACGCAAAGGATTCGAATGGTTCGATTGGTCATTGTGATGCACTAACAACCTTTGCCAGAGCTTCTCCCAATGTCGTTCTGATCATGTCGAAGTTGGTGGGGTCGTCAATGACCAACGCGCCCAAAGCCAACCAATCATCCGCAGCGGGGCCGAAAACAACGATTCGGCGCTTGTGGTCGGCCCGCAGGTACCGCTTGGCTGCGGCGATTGTCACGACATCCGGGTCGATGACCCACAGACGGCTCGACCCAGGGTCTTGGCCATCTGCAATTCTCGCGGTGAATTGGCCGGCCGTGATGATCGCCGCGACGAAGCTTGCGCTGCGTCGATCTCCAAGCGACACAACGGCTGTGCGATCCGGTGTGGCTTGGGCAATCGCATCGGCCCGACGAGTCGCGATCGGGACGTTCATGATGACCGTCGTCCCTTTGCCCAATTCTGATTCGATCTCGACCGATCCGCCGGCCGATTGAGCGACGCCTTGCACCAGCGACAATCCCAAGCCAGTTCCCAAGCCGCGCTTCTTGGTGGTGAAGAACGGATCAAGAGCATGCTTCTTCACTTCCGGAGCCATGCCTTCACCGGTGTCAGAGACTCCCACCTGCACGATGCCTCGGCGCTTCGTCGCACGAGCCCAAATGCGGATTTGTCCATCGCCGCGAATTGCCTCGCCGGCATTCACCACGAGATTGAGCATGGCCTGGGTAAGGCGATGCGGCGCTACCGCTAACTCGGGAAGCTCTGAGGCGAACTCGATCTCCACAGTCACGCGCTTGGGAGCAGCCTTCGCCAGCAGCGGTCCGACTTGCTTCCACCATTCCATGAGGTTGGTAACGCCCATGGATGCCTCAGCATCGTCGGGATCAAGCGCGAGCAGGTGCAGTCCATCGGAGAGCTGCTGCAGGTATGCGATGGAGCGACGCACGGCTAAGAATTGCTCCTTGGCCTTCGGTGGCAGCTCCGCGGCGTCAAGCGCATCAAGTCGAGCCCTGATCGGCAAGAGCACGTTGTTCATGTCGTGACCAAGACCGGCCGCGAGAGTTCCAATCGAAGCGAGGCGATCGGCCTGCCGGAGTTGCTCGTTGGTTGCCTGAAGTTGAGCGGTGCGCTCGTTCACCATGTCCTGAAGATGGGCACGGTGTCGCGCCAGCTCATCTTCGACTCGTTTTCGCTCGGTGATGTCATGGATGATCCCCATGAACCACGGTTCCGGCGCTCCGGGAACATCTACTCTGGAAACCGACAATTCCATGGGAAAGCGCGTTCCATCTTTCCGAACGGCGAAGAATTCCCGGGTGCGTCCAAGGATGTTGGTTTGATGCGTCTTGCGGTAGCTAGCCAGGTAGCCGTCGTGGGCCGAGTGGTGCGGTTCGGGCATGAGCACGCGGACGTTTTGCCCAACAACCTCTTCAGGCTTCCAGCCGAAAACGCGTTCAATCGAGTCGCTGGCCGACTGAATAATTCCATTGGCATCGATGGTGACGATGGGGTCGAGCGCAGCCGCCAGCACGGCGCGATACTGCGCGATCGCCTGCTCGAGCGTTTCGTTGGATGAACTGCGTTGTTGTGTCCTGGTTGGCACTGGTGCTTTCAAGAGGCGGGGCCACTGACCGCATTCTAAGCAGATGAACTCAGTCGCTTGCCGAGCACCCGACCCAAACGGGGTGAATTCCCCGTGGTGCGAAGGGTCCGGTCATCCAAAATAGAGTACGTGTCGTCACCTCGTGATACCACCCGGCAACTCCAACAAATGCAACCCACGTCATGACAACTCTCTCCACCGCAACAAGAAATCCTCAAATCACACTCCAAGCTTTCGAAACCATCTTGGTGGCCACAGACTTCTCGGGCAATGCACGTCAAGCCTTGAATTGGGCAGTTGAGTTGGCAAGAACTCACGGCGCCAAGATCACGCTCGTTCATGCGATCGATCCGAGTCGCTCGGGCGAGCGCGAACAGCCGACGGGCGAGCAGATTCAAAAGAATTTGGCAAGCACTGCGAAGATCGTGCGCGGCTGGCAAGTGAATGCAGTCGTTGAGCACGAGATTGGCAAGCCCTGGAAGGTCATTGCCGATGCGGCCGCCAAGTTCGAAGCGGATCTCATTGTGATGGGCAAGCGCGGCGACAACACGATGCGAAGGAAGCTTCTGGGCGGCACCGCCGACCGCGTCATTCGCACCGCGACGGTCCCGGTTCTGGTTGTTCATCCGGATGATGATCGAATTGGTCGCGGCTTCCGAAGAATATTGGCCGCAATTGACTTTTCCGAGGAGTCGCTACAGGCGCTGGAAGCGGCGCTGCGCATGGTCGCTAGCAAGAAGGACTCGACGGAGGTCGTGTTGCTTACTGTGTGCGAGCTCGGCCTGCCATACCCCGGCTTCGAGTTCGCGGCGACTCACCCCAATTACTGGGACAACATGGAGCGCGATGCGCGCCGCGACCTGGAAAAGCTCGCTGATCCGATTCGTCGAAACGGGTTCAATGTTGAAACCAGGACAACGCGGGGCTTCGCCGGATCAGCAATCCTCGAGCAAGCCGCAATTCTCGAAGCCGATCTGATCGCAGTTGGAACCCAGGGCCGCGGCGGCCTGAATCGCTTTCTCATGGGCAGCGTCGCCGAGCACGTGCTCGAGGAAGCGCGGTGTCCGGTGTTGACTGTTCGCAATGCAAACGCAGGAAGTTGAGACAGTGTCATGAGCCATGTCAAAGTGAAGGAGGCGAAACCCACCCATCGCGCCGGCAAGTCGTCTCGACCGGCCGCAACCATGCGTGCCTTTGTCATGCGCCGCATCGGCGAAGTGGGCGTGATGAACAAACCCATCCCCGAGCCTGGCCCGAACGACGCGATCATCCGCACCACCGCCGCGCTCATCTGCACCTCGGATACGCACACCGTCGCCGGCGCCATTGGCGAACGGCTGAACATCACGCTTGGCCACGAAGCCGTCGGCGTCATCCACCAGCTCGGCAGCGAAGTGGTGGGGTTCCAGATCGGCCAGCGCGTCGCGGTCAACGCCATCACGCCCTGCTATCAATGCAGTTATTGCCAGCGCGGCTACTCATCACAATGCGGCGGCATGCTCGGCGGTTGGAAGTTCGCCAACACTAAAGACGGCAGCATGGCCGAGTACTTCCACGTCAACAACGCCCAGGCCAATCTCGCGCCCATTCCCGACACCCTCACCGATGAGCAAGCGGTGTACTGCGCCGACATGCTCTCGACCGGCTTCGTCGCCGCTGAGTACGCCAACATCCCCATCGGCGGCACCGTTGCGGTCTTCGCGCAGGGACCTGTCGGCCTCATGGCCACCGTCGGCGCGCGCCTGCTCGGCGCCGGTCTGGTCATCGGCGTTGAAAGCATGCCCAATCGGCAGGCGATGGCGAAACGCTTCGGGGCTGATGTGATCATCGATCACACCAAGACCGATCCGGTCGCCGAGATTCTCAAGCTTACCGGCGGCCAGGGCGTTGATGCGGCCATCGAGGCCCTCGGCTCGCACGCGACCTTCCAGGCGTGCATCAAGGCCACCAGGCCCGGCGGCACGATCTCAAACGTCGGCTACCACGGCGACGGCGACTCGGTCCCCATTCCGCGCCTCGAGTGGGGCGTGGGCATGAGCGACAAGACGATCCGAACCGCGCTGTGCCCGGGCGGGTCGGAGCGCATGAGCCGCCTCATGCGCCTCATCGAGCACGGCCGCGTTAATCCCCTGCCCATGACCACGCACCGCTTCCGCTTCCAGGACATCGAGCGAGCCTTCCGCATGATGCAGACCAAGGAAGATGGCATCATCAAACCGTTGATAACGTTTTGAGGCCACCAGAACATCCACGTCCGCACAAATAGATGAGCGTGTGCGCCAAGGATGGCACGGACACCGCGAGCTTGGGCATTATCCCACGAGCGCAGGCTGGATCAGCAAGAACGTCCAGACGGTGATCAGCGCGATCGCGACAACGTTCAGCCAGAATCCGGCCTTGAGCATCTGGCGCATCGTGACCATGCCGGTGCCGAGGGCCATGGCGTTGGGCGGCGTGCCGACGGGCATCATGAACGCCAGGCTTGCCGCGACTGTCGCGGGAAAGATCAGCAGGTATGAGTGCACGCCCAGGCCAGGCGCGATCGCGGCGAGGATCGGCACCAGCGTCGTCGCCGTCGCTGTGTTGCTGGCGATCTCGGTGAACATCACGACGCCGGCTACAACCAGGACCACGAGGGCGATGGTGGGGATGCCGACGACGCCTGCATGATGCGCCAGGCTGCCCAGGAACTCGGCGACCCCGTTGCGCTCGATCGCAGCAGCCAGGCTCAAGCCGCCTCCAAAGAGAATGAGAATGCCCCATGGCAAGCGCGCTGCGGTGGGCCAATCCATGACGCCCCACCCGCCCGCTCCGGCTGCCTTTCGGCCAGCAGGGATGATGAACAGAGCCAGCGCACCGAGGATCGCTATCCCCGAATCCGTCAACCCCATCAACGGATGAATGGCACTCTGGCCGGAACCAATCTGCATTTTCACTAGAAGAGGCCGAAACACCCAGGCGAGAGCCGTCATGGTGAACACGATGAACGTCGCCCATTGAGGGCGGGTCATCGGGCCCAGTTCCGCGAAAGACTTCACGATGTGCTCGCCGCCGCCCTCGACTGGCTTCATCCGGATCGGGAAGAGCAAGCGCGTGAGCAGCAGCCACGCGATCGGCAGGAACACAGCTGCCAGAGGCACGCCGATCACCAGCCACTGCATGAAGCTGATTTCGCGCCGATACGGCTGTTCGATCTCATCGCGAATGAAGGCTGCAAGGAACGTGTTGGGCGGCGTGCCGATCAGCGTCGCCACGCCGCTGATCGACGATGCGTAGGCGATGCCCAGCACGACGCAGGCGGCAAAGTTGGACTGCTCGACGGTTGAATCGGCGCTTGATTCGCTGCGCTGGCGCACGAGCGCAATGACGCTGAGGCCGATTGGAAGCATCATGGCGGCCTTGGCGGTGTTGGAAACGAAGCCGCCCATCATCGCGGTCGCGAGCATGCACCCGCCGACCATATTGATTGGTTTAGTCCCGACGAGTCGCAGCGTGATCAGCGCGATGCGCTGGTCGAGCCCGCACCTTTGCATCGACAGCGCCAGGATGAACCCGCCCATGAACAGGAAGATCAGATCAGAGGCGTACGGCGCCGCGGCATCACGAATACTCCCGGCTCCAAGCATGGGCAGCATCGCCACCGGCAAGAGCGCGGTGACCGCGAGATCGACCGCTTCGGTGATCCACCACACAGCCATCCACATCAGGAGCGCCGCGGTGGCGCGGCCGGCGTGCGAGAACATCGCCCAGTCGCCGGACATGTCCTGGTACTGCGCTGGGAGCAGGAGATAGGCGAGAAGGCCGAGCACCGGACCGCTCACAAGGTCGATGCGCTTGATGGAGGGAATGGCGGCCGTTCTCAATCGCATCTGCCAGCGATGATCGTGCTTTAGTGGGCTTCTTCCAAATCAGCAATCGCCGCCAGAATGAGCGGCATGCCAATGAATGTCATCATGCTAAGCGCCACGCAGAAGCCCAGAAGGACCAGACCGGCCTCAAGCACCGCAATGGAGACAATCGCTGACCCGATGGCCATGACCCCAATGATGCCCAGCGCGAGCTTGAATGCACCCCACGCCGATCTTGATGGGGACGGTGAGGGCACTTCTTCCGCAGCGACACCTTCCTGTTCTTCGACCTGAGCGGCTGGGGGCAGCGCTTCTGGATTGCGTTGTATTGGCGGGAGAGTCCACCGTGATGCAAACGGCGCGGGTTGCGGTATCAAGGTTGGCGCACATGCGGACATGGCATTAGCTCCTTCAAGCAGATGCGATCTGTCTGATTCAAAGTACGACCTGCTCGACGGGTTGGACACCCGGAAACCACCCCGTTGACGGCTGCAGCGTGCGCATCGTGAATGTGCGCTGGACAAGGTGATTTCCCTGTGTTGCGCGGCCCTTCTTTGACGTTTACTCATCGCAACGTTCGTGCGATGAACGTTCGAAGGAAGGATCGTTCGCAAGGAGCTTGCCATGGTCACTGCTGCCAGACAACTGAACGACCTGACCACGCATGAGCTGATTGAGCACTGCAAACATGGGGAATCAGAAGCCTGGAGCGCGCTGATTACGCGATTCGGTTGCTTGGTCCATTCGATTCCACACCGATACGGGATGTGTGAAGCCGATGCCGATGATGTCTTTCAGAGCGTCATCGCCAAGCTGTTTCGGTGCCTGGCACAAGTAAAAGATCCGCGGAAACTTCCTTCATGGCTAATCACTGTCACGCGCCGGGAGTGCTGGCGTCTGCAAGCGGGGCGATGGGAGACAGGGGACCTTGCGGATCGCTCTCCTATTTCAGATGAGTCGGTGGAGGACCAGGCCACGCGGCGGGAGCAACAGCGCATCGTACATGAGGCTCTGGGACGCCTGTCGGAGCCGGAGCGACAGCTCATCACGGCGTTCTTTCTGGATTCGACTTCGCCTAGCTACGCCGCGGTTGCTGCCCGGCTTGACCGCAAGATCGGCAGCATCGGGCCCACGCGTGCCCGCATCTTCAGGAAGCTCGAAAGGACTCTCATCGAACTTGGTCTCCATACAGAACTTGATCTCGACTCTTCGATGGCATTGGCCCGACGCCAGAACCGAAACGCAGCCTAGGCGGCCTTGTGCCCGCGAAATCCAAGAGACAGGAACATTGCTATGACAACCATGAAACCGCAGTTCGAGTTGAAGCAAACAGCGGCGCCACGCCAGCAAGTTCGCAAGATTCTTGTCGGCGCAGATTTCTCAGATAACACCAGCAACGCCCTGAAATGGGCGACAGAACTTGCTGCGTCGCTTCATGCAGAGATCATCCTCGTGCACGCCATCGATAGCGACCTCCCCGCCATCGCGCATGCTCGCGAACAGTTGAGCCAACGGTTTCGCGACAAGCTCGACGCCCTGGGCGCGCAATTGAAGGTCCGCGGCGTCAAGGCGAGCAGCGAATGCCGCATCGGAAAGGCCTGGCAAGTGATCCCGCTTTCCGCTCAGGAACACCACGTCGATCTCATCGTCCTTGGAGCTCATGGGCGGTCATCGATGGCTGAGCGTTTCCTGGGCAGCACGGCGGCGCGAGTCATAAAGACCACTTCGATCCCTGTGCTCACCATCCACCGTGGAATGTCCTCCAAAGTTGGACAGAATCCCATCCGGACGATTCTCGTGACAACCGACTTCTCCGAGGAAGCCTCGTTGGCAACGAGCATGGCGGCACGCCTGCTGAAGGCTTCGGGCAAGCCGTCGAGGCTGATCCTGCTTCACACGGTGGCGCTGTTAGTCGATCACGGCATTCCTGATATTCCCATGCCTATTCCGCACTATTGGGATGAGGCTGAGCGAACCGCCGCGAAACAGTTAGAGACAATGGCGGCCGGCCTGAAGTCTGACTTGCTGCAGGTTGAAGTAAAGACGTTCCGCGGGTACCCGGCGGAGTCCATTCTCCACGAGGCGCAAGCTCTGAAGGCCGACTTGATTGCCATGGGCACGCAGGGGCGCACCGGCATCAATCGCTTTTTCATGGGCAGCGTCGCCGAGCGCGTCTTGCATCATGCGCCGTGCCCCGTGCTCACCGTGCGCAAGCCTGACGCGGACGAACCGATCAGGCTGTCGGCGGATTGACTGCGCCCCTCGAATTCAATCAGGAGAACTCCATGGCAAGGTTTCTTCACGTCTGTTTCACAACCGCAGCGGCAGTAATGCTGATTTCATGCGCGCAGAATCGCAATCAAACTGCGGGCGCTGGCGACACCCAGCGTCCGGTCGAACCGATGGATGACCAGTACGAGGTCCCGCCGCCGCGCGACACTGTGCCCGAGGTCATGCAGGCCAAGCTCGCCAACGCCCAAGCGGTGCTCGAAGGACTGGCCCTGGCCGACTACGCCCAGATCGAAACCAATGCGCTGGCGCTGAAGCGCATCAGCCAGGGCGGCGACTGGCTGGTGCAGGATTCCGCAACGTATTTCGATTTCAGCTCAGAGTTCCGCGACATCTGCAATGACCTTGCGAATCACTCCCGCGCTCAGAACATGCAGGCTCTCACAAGCGACTACGCCAACCTCGTCAACTCCTGCGTCGCCTGCCACGACTACCTACGCAAGGAGCGGCAGACCAAGGACATGCCCGGCCGGATCTCAATGGGCCTTCCGCCAAGACGCTGATTCAGGCACGCTCGCGCCTTGAATCAAGCCACCGGAGGATTGGCACATGTGGTTGCGTGCGCCGTCACCCTCCCGAGGGCTGCGAACAGGGCGGTTTTATCGTATCGAAAAACGCGGCAGCGGGTTCTTCTGATGTGTGGGGTTCACGAAGGAGACATCGCCATGCTATCTCGCACACAACCCATCCAAGTCATTGCCGCCATCGCGCTCATGATCAGCTCGGGCGCCCTCGCCGATATGCAGTACGAGTTCACGCTTGTTGACGCGTTCACGCCTAACTACGCCCTACGCGAAACGTACATTTACGACATCAACGATCAAAACCTGGCGGTTGGGACCACGACAATCACGATCCAGCTTCCGAATGGGTCATCGACGACGACGTACACCGGCTTTTACTGGACGCCGGAGACGGAGAAGGCAGCCGTCGAACTCTCGTGGCCCAAGGGCGTGAACAATGGCGGCCTGATGGCGGGCTCGTTGCAAACATATGACATTCCGACTGATCAGTTCACCAACATGCCGCTGTTGCCTTCAACCTTTCCGCCGCTGGTGCTGCTTGGGGTGAACGACGGCGGCGTCGCAGTAGGTTACGTGCAGATCTGTAACTGCTCCAACAGCCAAGGAACACTTCAGATTCCGTATGTGTGGGATGCCGCAAACGGCGCGCGTTCGCTCAGCGTTCCCAACGCCAAGGGCGCCGCGCGGATCAACAGCAATGGTTTGATCGTCGGTTGGACCGGCAGTTGGAGCATGCCCGACAGCTACATGTACAACCTCAACGCCAACACGTACACGATCATGAGCACACAGTTCGCAGAGCCCAACGCCCAGACCACTGCCGTCGATGTGAACGACAACAACGTTGTCGTGGGTTGGCGGAAAAACAGCACCGGCTCGATCAGCTGGGGCTACACGTGGACGCCGGGCGAGAGTCCCACGCTGCTACCGCTGCCGCCTGAGGGCTTCCAACCGCACCTGCGTCCGACGAGCATCAACAATGATGGCGTGATCGTCGGTTCGATCTACACTCCCATCGCCACGCAGCTCGCCTTCGTATACGACGCCGAGCATGGTGTGCGCGAACTGAGCACGCTCACCAATGAACCAGCCGGGTTCACGCTCATGACCGCAACGGCGATCAACGACAACGGCTGGATCGTCGGCTACGGCTACGGTGGCGGCGGAATGTACAAGTCGTTTGTGCTTCAGCCGATCGTGCCCGTGATGGGAGATGCAACCGGTGATGGCCTCGTGAATGTTAACGACCTTCTTGCGGTGATCAGCGCTTGGGGTACGTGCCCTCTCCCCCCAGCCACATGCCCTGCCGACCTCAATGGCAACGGCGCGGTCGGTATCGACGATCTGCTGATCGTGATCAACAACTGGACGGGGATTTGAACACATGAATGATCAATGAATGAATGCATGAAGGCATAGCTACGAATTTCGCCAACCGACTTGAAGGAGTTGAAAATGAAGATTTACGCGCTCACCATTTACACCGGCCTGATTCTCGTGCCAGCCACTGGCGCCCCGCTCATTGCCGAGCACACCCCCGGGGTCTTCGATGCACCGTGGCTTGGCTTTGACCTGGGCGAATACGAACAGGCTGGTTATCCGCACGGCGGGACAGTCAACGATTTCGATGG
This sequence comes from Phycisphaerales bacterium, assembly GCA_022616475.1. GTDB lineage: Bacteria > Planctomycetota > Phycisphaerae > Phycisphaerales > SM1A02 > JAKEEP01. Next base: position 40,216 of record JAKEEP010000162.1, read on the forward strand.
CGATGGCGATCTCGACGTGGCTGTGCCAACGACCACATCCTTTCCTGAAGTGTCGGTGCTGCTCAATAGCGGAGACGGCACGCTTGGCCAGCCAACGCACTACGCCTTGGCCAAGGCTTCGCACTACATCGTTTCCGCCGACTTCGATGGCGATAAGGACATCGATCTCGTGGTCAGCAACATGGGTGTGAACTGGGAAGGCAACACCATCTCTCTCTACCGCAACAACGGCGACGGGACTTTTCAAGGCCAGCAGCAGTTCTCGGTTGGCGCTGGGCAATTCGTTGGTCCCGCGGGGATAGCGTTTGCAGATTTCAACCTCGATGGCGATCTTGACTTGGCTGTGACCAAGTACGGATTCTTGGGCCAAGGGACGACGGTCGCGCTCCTGAACAACGACGGCGATGGAACATTTGCAGCACCCTTGAGCTTCCCAGCGGGTAATTCGCCGTTGGCGATCGTCGCTGCGCACCTCGACGGCGATGCGTACCCCGACCTTGCGATCACTGGTCAGGCCTCGCCTAGTCTTGGCCGCGTTTCCATTCTGTTCAACAATGGCCCCCCCGGCGGGGGATTCGCTGCGCCGGTTCACTACAACGCGATCTTCAGCAGCGGCGCCTCCGAAAGTGACGTCGCAGCCTCCGATGTTGATCTCGACGGCGACATCGATCTGGTCTACGGCGATGGCGGGATGCACTCGGGCAATGGATTTGAGTTTCCCTTTGCAGTCGCGGTCTTCCGCAATCAGGGCAACGGCACGTTCGCCGCTCCACAGCCGCTCCCTCTTGGAGACTTCACAGGCGGAATGTTTGAACTCGCTGTCGCCGATCTGACCCAAGACGGATGGCCCGACGTCTTCGGCTCGCACCATTCCAATGGCGGGTGGTCCGTCATTCACTCGACTGGGAACGGCCAATTCGGGCCGTATCAGAAGCACTCGTCGGGCCAATATCCGCGCGACGTCCTGGCCGCCGATATGGACAATGATGGCGATGTCGATCCCGTCATCGTGAACACGAACTCGATCAACGTCAACGTGCACTTCAACCCCGGCAATGGCGATTTCTCAGCCCAGCACTACTCCATCGCTTCCGTGTTTTCCGAAATTGATCTGGCCGATGTTGACGCGGATGGGGACGTCGACATCGGAGTGGCGTATTTCAACCTGCTCGATGGCGGCGGCGTGCAGATCGTCAAGAACGATGGCTCAGGAGTATTCGCGCCGGCGTTCACCTATCCGAATCCGACCATCGAATTCTTCGATCCGCACTTCGCCGATCTCACTTCCGATGGTTTGCCGGACTTGATCTACGCTCATTGGGATACCGCGCCCCCTTACACCTTCAGGTGGCGCATTAACCAGGGCAACGGGTCGCTCGGCCCGGAGTCGATCGGTCCGGTTGCAACCTGTGGGACCAGCGACATACAACCCGCTGACTTGGACAACGACGGCGATATCGACCTGGTCATGACGGAGTGGCTTGCCTGCATCAACATTCCGAATTCAGCACGGCGAGTGTTCATCGTTGAGAACATCGGCACGCCGCAGAGCCCCGCCTTCGCCCTCGATGAAATCATCCTCGTCGACCCGGGTCCCGGAGGCGTGACGATCGGCGATTTCAATCATGATGACATCCCGGATCTGGCGGTCACCTCGCAGCCGATCAATCTTCTGGTCGGCTTGGGCAATCTCAATTACAGCATCGTGCAATTGTCACAGGCGCCTTCGATTCCCATCGTGCACGCCGATTTCAATGGCGATACGCATTTGGATTTGGCCGTGGGCATCGTCGAGAACACCAGTTTCAGTCCCGGCCTAGGCATCCTTCTTGGACACGGCGACGGAACGTTCCAGCCGCTCGTGCAGTACCCCGGCTCGTACTCGCCCGATCTGGGCCAAATCCAGGAGATTGCGGCCTTCGATGCGGATGCCGACGGCGATACCGATATGCTGGCGGCGAACTACGCATCCAACGACATCTCGCTCTGGGCCAACAACGGCGATGGCACGTTCGCGCCTCAGGCGCGCTATGGCGTCGGGCTCGATTCTCCCGGCGATCTTGGGTTCGCAGATTTGAACGGCGACGCCATCGACGACCTCGCCGTCCCGGTCGGAATCATTCCAGGTTTTCTCGGGAGGGTGGCAATCCTTGCTGGTCAAGCCTCCTCACCAATTGTTGGAGATGTCACTGGCGACGGCTCGGTGAACGTGAATGATCTATTGGCAGTAATCAATGTATGGGGGCCGTGTCCAGCGCCGCCGGCAAGTTGCCCTGCTGACTTGAACAACGATGGAATTGTCAACATCGAAGACCTATTGCTCGTGATCTCGAATTGGAGCTAAGCAGATTTTGGAAGATGTACGTATTCAGCGGCTGTGGCATAGGCCTCTACTGCAATGACCAGCCGGTAATCCCCACTCGCCCGACCGAATTGCTATCAACGGCAATGCGACGACTCTTAGATGACATGATCTGATGTCGGCCAAAGGCAGGTTGAAATGACCCGTTTCCATCCCCCGCCGGCGTCAAGAGGAGAAAAACCATGAGTATGAAGAAACACTCGTATGCAGATGGGTACGGTTTTGGCCGGATCATCCTACTTGTTTGCGTTGGAATCGCTGTCGGAAATGTCGCCCGGGCTGATTCCGTCGATCTCATGCATCTGTCGGACGAACCGGGAAACTGGTTCCGAAGCGAGGCGACGGGCACGCCCGTGTCAATCATCAATGCAGGCGAGCGCATCGATTTCAAGATCAACAACTGCTGCACGAACACCCGGCACACCGTCACCTTGCTCGTCAGGCCCGATGGCTCGAACGTGACCATGGACCAAGACAGCTCCCAGATGGGAACGTTGTCGCTTGACTTCGACGTTCCAGGGGTGTACGTGCTGGTGTGCAAGATTCATCCGTATATGACGGCGGTCGTGGCGGTGCGTGATGCGGCAGGCAACATTCCGCCCGTGACCGCGACCTCGCTGCCGTTCATCGGGCACCTTGGCGCGCCGTCGCTGCCCGCCGACGTCGTCTTGTCGGTGATGACGACGGTCGCGCCGGATGACGCGGCCAAGCTGGCGAAATGGGACATCCTGGCTGCGAAGGATCAGGTCATCCCGCCTGTTCCGGGGGTCGGTGAGGTGTGGATCGACACCCAGTTCGAGCGGGTGCCCGGCCAGACCGATGACGGCGGAGTGCTCAAGCCGGGGACGATCACGGTGGTCGATGCCGCCACGTTCACGGTTGAGCGTGAAATCAATGGGCTTGACGCCCAGGGAATGTGGAACAACCCGCACAACATGTGGGCGAACTTCGCGCTCGACACGATCTACAACGGCAACTGGTTCGGCAAATGGATCAACAAGATCGATCGCACCAGCGGCCAGATTCTCACCAGCATCACCGTTGGCGAGGCGCCGACGCACATCATCACGATTCCGACGCCCGGTCCGCAGTTTGGGCACCTGACGATTCCGATCAGCGCCGATAATGACTTGGTCAAGGTGGCTGATGTGGGCGGTGAATTAGACATCGTTGAAAGCGCGGTAACAGGCGAGAATCGCACACACCCCCACGCTCATTGGCTGACCTGCGGAACAGGTGAGCGCACCATTGTGCCGAACGTCTTCAAAGGCCTCGGCCTGGCTGGTTCGGTGAGCGTGATGGACACAATCAGCGGCCAAGTGCTGCAAGAGTTCCTGCACGATCCCAATGATCCGTTGCGCTCGGCGCTGCTGATGCCGGTGGCGGTTGGAGAATGCCACGTCGATGGAGTCTCGACGGCGTACGTTGCCAACATCGCTTCCGGCATGGTGACGGTGATCGATGTCGACAAGTTATGCATCGTGAAGAATATCCCAGTGACCCTGACGCCCGATGGCCAGTCGGGCTTCGATCTATTGCACACGCTGCAGGCGCCCATTCAGACGCCGGTGAGCCCGGATGAGAAATGGGTTGCCACGGCGGTGCTGTCGTTGACGACTGTGCCGCGTCCTCCTGCGGGTTCAGCCGATCATGTCGCGATCATCGACACCTCGACGAATGAAATCGTCAAGTACGTCGCTACTCCCGCAGGCACTCACGGCGTGAACTGGGGCGCCAAGCTCGGCGGCGGCTACTACGCCTACGTCTCCAATCAGCACGCCAACGTGCTCACGGTTATTGATCCAGATCCCAACGGCGACAGCAGCGGCGATGATGCGGCAGCGGTGGGCACGATCCTGCTCGCCAATGCCAGTGAGGGCGCAGGTGCAACCGACGGGACTGGCGGACAAGGCATCGAGCCGATTCCGATGACGCACGACGGCTGGATTCAGCGCACAGTCGATTTGTCCGGCACCGGTGCGCTCTCAGCGGAGGTCGAAAGCTGGATCGCCGCGCTCACGCCTGAACAGAAGGATCCTCACGGCTTTCACAGCGATGTCCCGGGGGACACGACGGGCGATGGGTTGGTCAACGTGCATGATCTTCTGGCGGTGATCAACCAATGGGGACCGTGTGAGTGCCTGGAGCCGTGTCACACCGATCTTGATGACTCAGGCAACGTCGATGTGCATGACTTGTTGCTGGTGATCACCAACTGGAGCTGATAGGCCGCAAATCGGAAGGATGGTTCGCACGTTTGAGTAATCGCGCGACAAGGGCCTAGGGTTCAACCGCCAAAAATGGGGAAATTCTCCAACTCGCGAGTACGATGCCGCGCGGATTGCGAATAATCAAGCTGGCTGGCGATCCGACTTTGCCTGCGCCGTCGCGTTTATGTGAGACCGGTGGGGGATCGAACGCTTCCAACATCACCAGAGCCCGAACCTGAGGGTCTGACAGCTTGTTGATTCGCGCAACCAGATCAAGGTGCAGCGCGCGCATTCACCTATTTTTGTAGTGGAGCCGGGGGGATTTGAACCCCCGTGCCGATACAGTCAGCCAGCCGCATCTACGACGCGTAGTCGTTTCTTTGATCTCGGCTCGGTGGACCGCCAACGACAGCGTTCCAATTTGCCATGACAAACTTGATCTCGCCCCTGCATCGCTTGTCAGTGTGCAGAAGCCAGCCCGATGTCGTCAGTTCCGCCCCTATCGGGCGTTGAGGTGGAACCGCGCGAACCTAATTAGGCCGCGAGAGCATACTGCGGAGTAGCAGTTATTGTTTTGCATCCTTTTTACGTGGCACGGATGCTCCACGGCGCGCAGCGTCAGACCTACCCTGTCCGGTCGATGCCATTCGGCCCCAATTGTCAAAGAGCAAGCGAGATTAGGAAGCCCGCGAATGAAGTATAGGGCACCTTGATGGGCGGCCCCGTTTGTGCCCATAGGAAATGGGATACCCGGCTCAGCGGGCCTCGCGGCCCTCAAAGGCATCGCTTCTTTTCGCTTCCGCCACGGTTCGAACTGCCACAGCAGGTGGCCCGATCACTCCGGGCCTGGCTTGTTGACCACAGAAAGGGACTCGCTGCTACAGGTCGAATGCTCAACCCGTCTTGTGAATTCAGCCAGGTCGCCGTGTTGGGCATAAGCGAACAATTGGCGAGTTGTATGAAGCGGTGCACTTCGAAATCGCCGCACTTTTTCGTACGTTTAAGGTGGCTCGCCACGCGCTGAGCCCAAAAGGGGAAAAGCACGATGCGCTCGAACAGAATAACCACACTGACAACCATAACCCTGCTGGCAGTCGCCGGCACGGCGCCGTTTCTCATGCCCGATGGGATTATCGCCCAAGCCCAGGGGTCGCCGAACACCTTCCCACTGAAGGGCGTTTTGCGAGACTTCCGGCGCACGAACACCAACTTTAACGTCGTGCCGAGCGGCGGCAACGGCCACTACGCAGGCAACGTCATGGAGGACCTGTCCAGCAGCGGCCGGCCGCTGTATGAGGGCGACGGCTTCAAGGTCGCCTCGCAGTGGCAGGACAATGAGGCGCACCCGATCGCGCCGCACATGTACATCGACCCGGACAATGCACTCTCAACCAAGGTCCGCGTTTCGACCGTCCCCTCCGCTCCCAAGATGGGCGTTGTGGACACCTATGACTCCACGATGGGTGCCTACGGCGGCGCCAACATTGGCCCAGCTCCAGAGTATGAAGTCGGCGCCATGCCCGACGTCATCGTCCCAGCCGCGCTCAGCAACATGCCCAATCAGGGAGATTTGAACTATAGCGGCGTCACGACCATCACCAGCGACATTCACTGCAACAAGCTGAATGCCTCCGGCATGCTCGAAATCGATGGCCAAATCAGCATTCTGTGCGAAGGCCCCATGATGCTGGAAACCCACACCATCATCATCATGAAGCCGGGCTCGAATCTCAAGGTGTATCTGATGAACGGCGGCGCCAGCTGGAATCACACCATGATCGGCGACCCCGCCAAGCCCGGACGCGTGAAGATCTTCAGCATGAGCGATGCGATGTTCATGATCCACAATCACGCCGAGGTCTACGCACACATCACTTGTCCAAATGCCTCGATGGAGCTCAGCAACCACGGCACGCTATTCGGGCGCTTCGTTGGCAAGGCGATCGCGTACAGGAACCACGGCAACTTCCACTTTGACATGGCCGGCGCGGTCGCGGAAATCTGCGGCGTGCCAGCCGCCGACGTCAAGGGAACTCAAGGCGTCAACAGCAACGGCGGCCTGGTCTCGGCCGCTCGATTCGCCGACTGGTACCAGGATGTGCCGGGCACCAACCTTTCGATGCCCTTCACCGTCACGCTGTTGAAGAACGGCTCGGGCGTGTGGGAGTTCACCAGCAACGCGTTCTTCCCACTTGACAACAAGCTCTTCGGCAACCAGGGCCAGTCGCACAACTTCTACTTCACCTATGCGGCAACCTGCGAGTTCACGCACCATGCGTGCACGGATACGTTCTTCCAATTCGAAGGCGCCGACGATACCTGGTTGTTCATCGATGGCAAGCTGGTCATGGATCGCGGCGGCGTGATCCCCGCAACAGCGCAGTATGTAGACATCGATCGCCTGGAGCTGAACGATGGAGAGGTGTACCAGCTGCACTTCTTCTATGCCCAGCGAAATGCGTCGGTCTCGCAATTCAAGCTCAAGACGAACCTGGATCTGATTGAAAACGACAACCCGATGCAATTCAGCATGGGCGCTGACTGAGCATCTGAATCAAACGATTGATCAACCCGGTCAGCTGATGCTGGCCGGGTTTTCTTTTTGAGCCCCGATTCGGCGCTGGCATTCGACAAGCGAACAACTGCGATTGAAGATAATGTGTGGCAAGTAAAGGCAAGCCATGGGACGAGACGAAAATGTTGGAAATACTGTTGGGTGTTGCTGTAGTGGTGATGATGGCAAAGGTCGCCAGCGCCGATGACCAATCTCCCGTCACCTGGGGGTGTGACTTTCTTGTTGTGTCTGGCGACCATCTTCGTGGTGCCGCTGCCGTTCCTTCGGATGCTCCTGGCCGCGGCCGTGGCCTTCGTGCTGATGATCGGCTACAAAATGGTGGCCGAGCGTTAACAATGGCGCAAGGCGTGCAAGGCCGCTGCGCTCGGCAAATCGGGGCCCTCCCTCACACCGCTTCCCAACGGCGCGCGAATTGGCGCGCCAGGGCCAGGCACACGATGGCCATCGCCGCCAGCACTGCCAACTGCGGCCAGAGCTGCCAAACGGGTTTGTCGTCCCAGAACACCTTTTGATAGCCGTCCAGGGCCCAGCCATTGAAGGTGAAGAGGCCGGCGACATCCATGAGTGGATTCTGCTTGAGAAGAAAACGCGGGATCATGCTCCCGCCCACCGCCGACATGCAGAGAATGACCACCGTGGAGATCCCCTGGACCTGGCCCGCCGAGCGGCATGCCGTGCCGAGCATGAGGCCGAACGCAGCCGCCGCTGCGGCCGAAACGGCCGTCATCGCGATGAACCCCGTGACGTGCGTGGTCGTCCATAGCTCCAGGCCGAACACCAGCCAGCCCCATAGAAACATGACCGTGAGCTGCGCGAAGCCGGCCAGCGCGGCATACATCCAGTTGCCCAGCAAGAGGCGCGTCATCCCCAAGCGCGAAGACAGCACGCGCTCCAGCGTGCCGGACGACGCTTCCTGAAGCAGCGCGCCCATGGCGCCTGCCATCGAAAAGAGCAAGAACATCACGCCGATGCCAGCGGCTTGATACGAAATGCCGGCTTTGCGTTCCCGCTCGTTTCCGCTTTGCACGTTCTCGACGCGAACCTGCACCGGGCTCATGAAGTTCTGCGGCGGGCCATCGTCATCAGCGCCATTGGCCGCGTTGGTCGCCGGTGCGGTCGCGGGCCTCGACTCCCCACTCCCGCCCTCGCTGGTGAGAGTCCGAAGCTCCGGCAGGAACTGATCCATCGCAGCCCGCTGCTGCGGCGTCAGCGCGCCGGCATACTTCTCAAACATGCCGATGCCTCGCTCGATCGCCAGATCGGGCGTTGCCGTCATCGCGATTTTTTGGAGCAGGCCGGTGACGATCTGGTGCGCCACCGGATTGGCAACATCGTCGGCATAAAGCGTGATCGGCGGGGCGTTGGGATCGAAGCTGCCGAACGATTCACCGAAACCCTTGGGAATCACGAGGGCGGCATCAATCTCGCGCTCTTTCACAAGGTTGCGCGCTTCCTCAGCTGAATCCACCGTCGTCGCGTGACGGTCCTTTCGCTCCGGCCCCTTGAATCCATCCTCGTTTTGAATCGCGCGCACGAAGCGGCGGCTGGCGTCGGTTTGATCTTCATCGACAACGACCAGCTCAACCTTGGGCATGCTATCGCCGCCCGAAAGGCCGCCAAAAATGACCGCGAAGATCGAGAAAAATACGATCGGCAGCACGAACGTGAGCACCAGCGCCACGCGATCGCGCTTCAGGTTCAGCCATCCGATGCGAAGGACGGTGCCGATCATTCTCTCAGCTCTCTTCCGGTCAAGTGAATAAACACGGCTTGCAGGCTTGGGGCTTCGATTTTGAGGTCGTTGACGCGGGCGCCGGCGGCCCGGACGCGATCAAGCATGGCAGGCAAATCGGAGGCGACGTCGATGACCTCGCCGGACGCGGTGGTGGGGCCAACCATGGTCAGTCCGTTGTGCAATTGGCCCGACAGCGGGCGATCGAGCGTGAGCGTGATTCGCCGCTGCCTGCCGATGGTTTGCGCAATCAACTCGGCGAGACTGCCGTCAGCAATCGTCTTGCCATGATCAATGATGGTGATCCGGTCACACACCTGCTGGGCCTCATCGAGTTGGTGCGTGGTGAGCAAGAGCGAAGCACCGGCATCGCGCAGCTGGCCCAGCATTTCCCAGATGCGCTGGCGGCTTTGGGGATCGACGCCGACCGTCGGCTCATCGAGCAGCACGACTTGGGGCCGATGAAGCACGCCGCAGGCGATGTTGAGCCGGCGCTTCATGCCCCCGGAAAACGTCTTGGTGAGCGTGTCGGCGCGATCGGCCAGGCCGGTCCAATCAAGAGCCCAGGCGATTCGCTGCTCGAGCAGCGGTCCGGAGACGTCGTGAAGCTCGCCGAAGGCGCGCAGATTCTCACGAGCCGTCAACAGCGGGTACAGCCCGATGTCCTGCGGAACCACTCCCAGCTGCTTTCGGGCATCATTCGTGATCGGATCAATCGAATGCCCGTTGAGCGGTTGACCCAGCAACGTGATTGAGCCGGCATCGAGTTTCACCCGCCCGGTTACCGCCCGGATGAGCGTGGTCTTGCCGGCGCCATTGGGACCCAGCAGAGCCAGCCACTCACCCTTGTTGAGGGTCATGGAGGCGCCATCGAGGGCCTTGGTCTGGCTGAAAGACTTGCGAGCGTCCGCAACGCTCAGAACGGTCGACATCCCGCCATTGTACGGGATTCAGCAAGCTGTCTTGCCGCAAGGGCGGCGTCACGGGGAGCCCCGGGGTGCCGGGTCAACCGAAGGCAGACCGTGCGGTTTGCATGTGGACTCGGGCACCGGTCTGAGCCGGCGCCCCCGGAATCCGACCAGTACACCCCCAACCGGGGCATCAAATCGCAGTTTCACAACTGCAGCTTGTAGTCGGGATCGAGCTGTTCGATCAGCCGCTCGATGTAGCGCCAGGCGTTGAGCTGGAGGCGGATTTCGCGAAGCGATTGGGAGTCGGGCGGGCCGCCCGCGAATAGCTGAGCGACCAGCGATTTGTAGTGCCCGCGCTGCTGGTGGGCCCATTTCTCGAAGTGCTCGCGCTGTGAAGGGTCGTTGGACGCCGGCGCCTCTTCGATAGCCTGGCGCACTTCCATGATTTCCACGAGGAAGCCCTCGGGCAGAGACTTGTCCTGTTCCTTGACTGGTCCGCCGAGCTGTCTGAGCAGCGCGTTGGCGCGCTGCTCGTCGTCGGCCAGCACAGCCTTGGCGCGATTGAGTCTTGCCGCGTCTTGAGCAGCCTGGGCTTGGCGGATCGGATCGGGAAAGCGGTCCGGGTGAAGAGCGGCAGCGCGTTTGAGATACGCCACCTGCAACTGATCGGATGAAATCTCGAATCGATGCGGCAGCCCCAGGAGGGCGAAGGGATCATCGACACTATCGGACATGGACGGATTGTATGAACAGGCGGACAAACCTTCGGTGGGCGATTGCCGATAGGGTTGGACAAGCCCGGATTATGATCTATAATTCAGGTGCAAGTCAGGGTATGCACGTCACATCTCTGCTCGGTTAGGCTGTGATCGGCCCAATCGGTTGTTTGACGGATCGGTAAGGAAAGGGCCAATCATGGCTAGCGGAACAGTTGCGAAGTTTTTTGATGAAAAGGGCTACGGCTTTATCACCCCCGATGGCGGCGGCAAGGACATTTTCGTCCACCACACCGACATCAAGATGGACGGGTTCAAGAGCCTCAAGCCCGGTCAGCGCGTGACCTACGATGTGGCGCAAGAGGCCAAGGGGCCCAAGGCGTCCAACGTGCATCCGGCGTAAAGCCAGATCAGATCAAATCAATTCAGGCAACAAACGACCGCCGCGGAACAAGTTTCCGCGGCGGTTTTGTTTGGCAAAGGCCGCGACTGCATGAGGTGAGGGTCGTCGTCGATCAATACGGCTGATTCGCCGCCGCCGTTTGCGGCTGCCTGCGGCGAGCCGAAGGCGACGCGTGGACGCGGTTGTTGAGGTACATCAGACGCGCCGCGGCGCGAGCCTGGCGGACCGCGAGCTGGCGCACTTGGTCTTCCACCTTGGCTGTGAACGAAATTGGCGTGTCGTCGGGCGCGTACGAAAGCGGCGTGCCGTATCGAACCATGGCCAGAGCGGATCGCGGAACGAACGCTCCGTGTGGAAGCAAGTCGTAGCCGCCCGAGACATGAACGGGAATCACCGGTCGCTGTGTGAATCTTGCCAGCAGGGCGACCCCCGGCTTGAATGAAGCCATCTCGCCGTCGCGGCTGCGCGTGCCTTCGGGATACAGCAGAAGATTCCACCCATTGCGAATCAGCTGAACGCTGGTGCGCACCGAGCGCAGCGGCGGACCAAAGCGATCGAACGCAAAAGCATGAAAGCCTGCGGCAACCAGCAATTGAAGAATATCCTTGGAGATTCGACGGCGTGTTCCGCCCGATGAATCGGCCCCAAACACATCGAGCGCCGCCGCCACCGCCGTGCGGTGTCGAATCGAGCCCGGCAACGTGCCCAAGATCGCCGCGGTGTCGGCATGGCTGCAATGGTTGGCCGCGAGAATCAGCGGCCCGTCCAGTTCCTGAAGGTCTTCATCGAAACGCCCTTCCCACCCGAAGCGAAGAACCAGCTTCACCGCGCCAAGAGTTCCAAGCACCAGGGGGCGAACCGCGCGCACCGCCGGCGAGCGGAAACGGCTTTCGATTTCTTCGGCCGTGGGCGCTCTGTCCCGCTCATGTGCGATCATGTTCCGGACGTTCCTCGAGAGGGGGTAGGGTTGCTGGCGGTTTCTTTGGGCAGGTCTGCGGCGTGGGAGAGGACTTTCTCGAACGCCAGGGCGTACTGATCCAAGAGAGCACGGTCGGCCTGCGGGAAGCTCGGAAGCTTCAGCAGGCTGGCATTCCCGGCCGCGGTTCGCGGCAGGGCATTGGCGGAATATATCGGCTCGGAACCGGGGGCTGGTTGAATTCGCGCAAGTTTTGCCCAAGCGGCCCCCGGCAGCGGTTCCGTGAACATCGGCTGCTGGTGCAGCAGCGGATAGCGCGGCGCGCCGACCTGCGCTCCTTCGGCCTGCAGCGCCTTGGCCAGATCGCGCACTGGCAATCCGATGCGGCGCTCATCGACCCTGACCAAGTACTCGAAATACACGCGCTGCACATTGGGCGGCGAAAGGAAGGTCTGAATCGCACCGCCGGAGATCGTCTCCAGCTCTTGCGAGAGATAGATGCAATTCTCGTTTCGCTTCTGGTTGCGCTTGTCCAGGTGGCGAAGCTGCACCCGCGCCACCGCTGCACTCAGCGGCGACATGCGGAATTTATAGCCGAAGCCCGTCGCCGCGAAACGCTTGTTCGGCGACTGAAGCGCCAATAGCCGCTCGTAGTGGCCGAAGCGAATCACTTTCTCCCACAGATCGGCGTCGTTGGTGAGGAACATGCCGCCTTCAGCCGAGGGAACCAGCTTATTGGCCTGCATGCTGAACACCGCCGCTTCGGTGAGCGTGCCGATTGGCTTGCCGTAATAGCTGGCGCCGTGCGCGTGCGATGCGTCTTCAAGAACCTTCAGCTTGTGCCTCTTGGCGACGGCAATCAACTCGTTCATCTTCGACGGCATGCCGAACAAGTGAACAACCACGATCGCCTTGGTGCGCGGCGTGATTTTCTTCTCGACGTCAGCCGGATCCAGTCCGATGCACTGCTCTTCGGTCTCGGCGAACACCGGCACGCCACCGCAATGCAGCACCGGCATGACGCTCGCCCACCAGGTTGCCGACGGCACGATGACCTCATCGCCGGGCCCGATGTCGAAAGCGTGCAGCGCCGCGTGAATGGCGCTCGTGCCGTTGCAATGGGCGACAGCATGCTTCACACTGAGCCACTTCTTGTAGTCTTCCTCGAGAGCCGATGTCTCATCGCTGATTGAGATCTGGCCGGTGCGCATGACGCGCAACACGGCTTGCTCGTCTTCGGAGGTGAGAATCGGCCAGCGGTTGGCCTCGGTTTGATCGAGGGTGACGGCGCGCGGGCCGCCGAGGATCGCAGGGCAGGCTGTCGGTGGTGCGATGGCGGTTGGCATCTCTTGTCTCCGATGCAGTGTCGGTTTGCGGGTTTCCGGAACGCCAGATGATAAACGAATCCGAACAATCAAGTTTTTTGGGATTTTGCGCTGTTGCCGTGGCACGTGCGTGACGGCCTGTTCAGCGAACGAGATTGCCGAAAATTCACGCAAAATCGGCCATGTTATCGATTGATTGGCATCCGCTAACTCCGTTTTGAGGGACCTCCATGACCCAAGCGCCGCCACCCGGATACAACATGCAAGGTTCGGTCAGACCGCATCGCGGAGCGATGATTCTGACGTTTGGCATCATCGGAGTCGTCCTGAACCTGAGCGGGTGCGGGTGCGGACTTCTTGCCATACCGGGATTGATTTTGAGCATTCTCGCGTGGGTATTTAGCAACGGCGATCTGCGAGCGATGGCGGCCGGCGAGATGGATCGGGCTGGAGAGGGCCTCACAAAGGCCGGCCGTGTCCTGGGCATGATCGGAGTCGGGATTGCGATTCTGGTTGCCTTGCTAGTCATTGCGGCGATAGTTTTCAGCGTTAGTATGCCCGGCGGATGGCAACCGGTTCCGGGGAATTCGCCGTGAACTCATGATCGCAACGGTATGCGATCGCACCAGATGTCATGATTCAGCGACGGATTGGTGCGGCAGTCAGGCCGGCACGGGGATCTCGTTAGGCTGTTGCGGCGATCGCGGCTTGATAAAGACCAGAACAGCCTCCACCAACAGCATCAAGGCCAACGCCACCAACACAAGTGCGACCCACGGCACTGGATTGGAGGTCAGGCTGACCGCTCGGGTTGTCTCGTCGACAAATCCATCGCGAATGAACCGCAACAGCGCCCACGCGCTCATGATGTACATGAACGCCGTGCCCGGCAGCATGACCATCCACACCCACGCCGCTCGGTAGGTTCGCCACAACCAGACAGTGATGCCGATCAGGGCCAATGCCGCCAGCAGTTGATTGCTCGCGCCGAACAGCGGCCAGAACACCTTCCACGCCGGCTGCGCCTTGCCCATCGCATCGACGGGCGTGTTGATCAGGAAGTATGCGGGCACGGTTGCCGTGATCGCCGTGCCGAACCATCGCCCGGCTGCACCAGAAAGTCCTGTCAACTCCTGCACGATGAACCGTCCCAAGCGCGTGCACACATCAAGCGTGTCGTACACAAAAGTCGTGAACGCCAGCAGACCGAAGCAGATTCCGGCCGCAACCGGCACTCCAAGCACCTCCAGAAACTTCCCAAGCCCGGCGGCGTAGATGTAGTTGGGCTGCTGGCCCTTGGCCGCCTCCTTGGTGATGATCATCACGCAGCAGAGCGAAATCACCGCAACCATGCCTTCCAACAGCATCGCGCCGTAGCCGATCGCCTTGGCATCCGACTCACGAGCAAGCTGCTTTGACGTCGTGCCGGAAGCGATCAAGCAGTGGAAGCCCGAACACGCGCCGCATGCGATGGTGATGAACAGAATCGGCACAAGTGGTTCCCCATTTTCGGCTCGCCAGCCAATGAACGAGTCGTATTGAATCGGATAGCCGCCCAGAAGGATGCCAATCATTCCCGCAGCCAAGGCCGCATAGAGGAAGTAGCCGCCAAGGTGCCCGCGCGGCTGGAGCAAGAGCCACAGCGGCACGAGCGATGCGACAAAGCAGTAGGCAAGCAACAGCACCGACCAAAGCTTGACGGCCTGCACTTCGCTCAAACCGAACATCGACTGCAGGTCCAGCGGAAATTCCTGGCCGATCCAAATTGACACGCCCACCAGCGGCAGAAAGATCAGCGTCGCCCAGCCGACCGTGAGCCGGGTGTATCGCAGCAGCAATCCCATAACGACCGGCAGCGCCAGGTACAGCATTGAGCTGGTGGCAATGCCGGCCCCGGTCACTTCCGTCTGTCCGTCCTCCAGCTTCCGGACGCCGACGAATGACCCGGCGACCAGGTCGGTGAACGCGACGATGATGTAGACCAGCGCGATCCATACAAAGAGCAGGAACAGCACGTACGAGCGCCGGCTCATGTGCTCGCGAACCACTTCGGCGATCGATCGCGCCCCGTGGCGAATCGAGGCGACCAGGGCTGTAAAGTCATGCACACCGCCGATGACGATGCTTCCGACAATGATCCAGATCAAGGCCGGCAGCCAACCGAACCACAGGCCGGCGATGATCGGCCCGGCGATCGGTCCGGCGGCGGCGATCGCCGAAAAATGCTGGCTCATCAGAAATTTCGGCTCGATCGGCTGGTAGTCCAAGTCATCGCGCATCTCGACGGCGGGAGTGACCTGGCTGTCATCCAACTTCAGCAGCCGAGCCAGGATCGAGCCATACACTCGATACGCGATGACCAAGCACACGGCTGAAATCAGCACGATCGCCAACAAACTCATGACAAAAAGTATATAGCCCGGCGTTTACGCCGGGTGACTCCTCCAACACGGGACGATCCCAACTGGAAACGCCCAACTCTAGGTGCTGAACAGCGCCGTGCAGTTTTCCAACCGCGCTTGCATGCCATCGTGCACCGCAAACCGCTCCGAGTTGGGCCGATCCTTCTGCACGCGCATCGTCGCGCTCCCGTACGCGCCGTCCTTCCGTAGGGCATAGAACGTGACGCCGAAGTTGGGACGGCCCTCTTCATCCAGCAGAAAACTCTGTTTGGTGTGGTCCGCGATCCATTGAAGCACGCGCAGGCAGGCCTCGGTCGGCTCGACCCCATTGCCCATGTGTTGTACGACCTGAAATGCACCGCACGATTGGATAACGGCTTCGCCGCGCCCAGTCGCGCCCGCCGAGCCAACCTCATTGTCGCAAAACATGCCCGCGCCGATGATTGGCGAATCCCCAACGCGACCCGCAAGTTTCCAGCTCAGACCGGAGGTTGAGGTGCAGGCGGACATGTTGCCCAACGTATCCACCGCCGAGCAATGGATCGTGCCAGTCGTATATGGAATGCCCAATTGTTTGGCTCGCGATTGCTTGCGGTTGAAATCGCCGGGTTTGATTTGCTGGTCGGCATTCAACCAATCA
Source organism: Phycisphaerales bacterium (assembly GCA_022616475.1). Classification (GTDB taxonomy): domain Bacteria; phylum Planctomycetota; class Phycisphaerae; order Phycisphaerales; family SM1A02; genus JAKEEP01. Next base: position 56,408 of record JAKEEP010000162.1, read on the forward strand.
TCACCCGGATTGAGATTCGCCTTCCACCTCAGCCAGGCTTCTCGCGATTTCTCGGTCAGCAGGTTCTCTTCCTTGAAGCCCAGCGCCTTGGCGAATTTCAGCGCGCCCTCGCCAACCAGCATGACGTGATCGGTTCGCCGAAGCACCTGCAGCGCCACCGATGAGGGGTTCTTGATGTTCTGAAGCGCGGCGACCGAGCCTGCTTTGTGCGATGGACCGTGCAGCACCGAAGCATCCAGCTCAACCACGCCGTCTTCGTTGGGCAAGCCGCCATAGCCGACTGATTGATCATTGGGATCGTCTTCAACAATGTTGATGCCCGCGACGATCGAGTCGAGCGGGTCGCTTCCGCTGCGCATCAACTCCATAGCCTTGGTCACCGCGGGAATACTGTTGCCCGAACCGATCAACATCGGCCGGAACGATTGTGCCGCTTGCGGCTTCGCGCGCCCTTGATCCTGCGCCGAGGCGATGCTCGACAGCAGCGGCACCGAAGCCGCCGAGGCCGCAAGAAACGACCGCCGATCCAGGGGCGTCATGCCGCATAGCTTACGCGAGAAATCTACGATTGCGGTGACGAATCGGCGCGCGGCGATTGCAAAAGCCTTCGCCGCAGCCACACGAGCAGCACCGCGCCCGCCGGAATGAACACCAGCGCCTCACCAGCCGATTCAATAAGCGCCAATTGGTCCCACGTTCCCTGGTTCGCCGCATCCACATTCAGCCTCGCCCCCAGCGCGGCCACGCAATACTCGCGAAATCCCACCTTGCCGATCGGCATCAAGCTCGCTGCCAGGGCAACCAGCGCGAGCAAAACAGCCTGCGACAGTGGAAGACTGATCTCCAAAATCGCCAGCGCCGCCGCCATCCGGCCCGCGTACGCCGCCAGATCGAGCAATCGAAAAGTGACGGCTCCCCACAACCCGGGCGGATTGAGCAGCAGCTTGTCGACGCCTTGCGCGTGGCGTGAAATCAGCGAAATGCCCACCAACGAGCGTGCCACCACCGCCCCAACGATCATTTGCGCAAGCACGATCGCCAGCCAGAGCCAATCGAGCTGGTTGTGCACCAGGGTGGCCAGCAGACAGGCGCCCATCCCCAGCCCCAGGATCAAACCGATCATGCCAAACCACCCGCCGATCTGAACGAGCGTCAGCCGGTCCACTCGCATGTGATAGATCACGCGCGCGATCGCGCCCAGTCTGACCGGCGCGTAGTTCAGCATGTTGGCGACAACGTTGAGACATTGCATGTCGCGCCAACGAACGCGACGCAGCGGCTGAATCGTAATCCAAAACGTCGAGCCGTTCAGAAGGGTGCTGACAATCGTGCATCCGAGCAGCGCGGCAATCAGCCGCGGATCGGCATCGCGGAGTTTCTGCCAATCGCCTTGCTTGATCGCCCCCTTGATGATGAGCACAAGCAACGACACGCCGATCAGCCATCCCAGCACCTGCACCACGATCTGGCGCGGCGTGAGCAGGGGCCTGGCGCGGCGATCCGGTTCGACTTCATCATCGGTCATGGCGCACGTTCCGTGGCCGGAGTTTTTCCCGCGAGATCACAATCAGCGCCCGAAAGCCGTCTTTCACCCCGATTTTCTTGCCCGCGCTCATGCTGCGGGGATCGTACGAAACGGGAACCTCCGCAACCCTCGCTCCAATCCGCGAAAGCGCAGCAACCATCTGCGGCTCGATCCCGAATCGCTGCTCGGTCAGCATCGGCCGCAGCCTCCTCAGCAGCCCGACGCTGACCAGCTTGTAGCAGCATTCCATGTCGTGCACCGCGTAGCCGGTCATCAGGTTGCTCAAGCCGGTCAACGCGCGGTTTCCCAAGGCGTGAAGCCGATGCTTCAGACTCTTGTAGTGGTAGTGATCGCCCCAGCGCGTACCCACCACCGCCTGAGCCTCTCCCGCGATCAGCGGCTGCATGAGCATCGCGTAATCGTTTGGATCGTACTCCAGATCGGCATCCTGAATGATCACCAGATCGCCATCCGCAGCAGGCGGATTGGCGCTCAAGACCAAGTCAAATCCGGTTTGCAGCGCGGCTCCTTTGCCACGGTTCACGGGGTGACGATGAAACACCAGCCCAAAGCCCTCTGCCTTGACGCGGTCCACCAACGCGGCGACCGCCGGAAAGTGCTCGTCGTCGGAATGATCGTCGATCAAGGTCACATCGAGCCGCCAGCCAGCCGGCAGCGCCGCAGCCATGACCCGGCGCAGGCACGGCTCCAGCGTGCCGCGTTCGTTGTAAACCGGAATGATCACGTGCAACGTTGGCAAGAGAGAACCGGGAGTTCTGGGATTCGGGCCGAGCTCAGCCCTTGGAGTCGGTTCCGCCGGTGCCGGCGATCGAATCTCGCATGTGCGTATCGGCGACGACATTCTTCATCCGGTAGTAATCCATGATGCCGAGATTCCCCTTGCGGAACGCCTCGGCCATGGCTTTGGGCACCTCCGCCTCCGCCAGGATGACCAAGGCGCGGTTCTTCTGAGCTTCGGCGACGAACTCGGTCTCCTGCGCCACGGCCATGGCACGCCGCTTCTCGGCCTCGGCTTGGAATCGCTTCTTATCCGCCTCGGCCTGGTGAGCCTGCAGGTTCGCGCCGATGTTGTCGCCCACATCGATATCAGCGATGTCGATCGACAGAATCTCGAACGCCGTGCCCGCGTCCAGTCCCTTGGCCAACACGGTCTTGGAAATGCGATCGGGAGTCTCGAGCACCGCCAGGTGGCTCGCTGAGGAGCCGATCGTGGAGATGATGCCTTCGCCCACTCGCGCGATGATCGTTTCTTCAGTCGCGCCGCCGACCAGCCGCGCGATATTGGTGCGCACCGTCACCCGAGCCTTGGCCTTGAGCTGGATGCCATCCTTGGCGATGGCGTCGATCGTTCCCTTGCCGGATGTCGCGCTCGGGCAATCGATCACCTTTGGGTCAACCGAAGTCTTCACCGCATCCACGATGTCGCGCCCGGCCAGGTCGATCGCGGTCGCGCGGTCCCATGGCAGATCGATCTTCGCCTTGTCGGCGGCGATCATCGCCCGCACCACGTTGGTCACGCGCCCGCCCGCCAGATA
>JAKEEP010000163.1 GCA_022616475.1 Phycisphaerales bacterium
ATCGACGTCCCTTACGCCATAAACAACGCAGGCCAGATCGCGGCGCACGGCCGAGATAACGAGGGCAACTCAATCGGCATCATCCTCACCCCCATCCCCAGCCCCACCGGCGACTTCAACGGCGACTGCTCCAACGACTGGTCCGACATCCTCAACACCATCAAACACTGGCACGATGCCACCGGCCCAGGGCGCATGGCCGACTACAACGCCGATGGCGATGTGAATGTGCTCGATTTGATTATTGTGGTACAGAATTGGACGTGAGAGAGCGGGTGAGGTCTAGAGCTTATCCCTAAACCCCTCTGCGGTGAGTAATGGGTTTGGGGACAGGTTCTAATCGCCTTCGACGGCCTCAGGCGGTATCGAAGCTCGCTGCAGCGCCAGGTTCATCATGGTCTGGTGAGTCCCAAGCCCCGCGGGCTGCTGCGGCTCAGAATCCTTTGCCTGCCGCAATCGATAGCGGCCGTCCGAGTTCATTTCCCAGCCCTGCCGACGATCCTCCATGCAGACATTCAGATACTCCCACAGCCGCTTGCGAAGTGTCCGATCCTCGATGGGGCACGCCGCCTCCACCCGCGCGCTTAGGTTGCGGTACATCCAATCGGCTGACCCGATGTAGAACTGGCCATCGCAGGGATCGGCAGCGCCGTTGCGGAAATAGAAGATCCGGCTGTGCTCCAGAAAACGTCCGATGATCGAATGGACGGTGATATTCTCGCTCAATCCCGGCACGCCGGGTCGCAGCGTGCAAAAGCCGCGCACGATCAAATTGACTTGAATGCCGGCTTGTGAAGCCCGATACAGCGCTTCGATGATGTCCTGATCCTGCAGCTGATTCATCTTCGCGACGATCCTTGCGGGCTTTCCTTGCGAATGCGCGGCGATCTCCTGATGGATCAGCTCTACGAACTTCGTTCGCATGCCGAACGGCGCCACGATCAGCTTGGTGTAGTCGGGCTGCCGGCAGCGGCCGGTGATCGCGTTGAACAGATCGATCACGTCGTCGCACAAAGCCGGATCGCAGGTAAAGAGCCCCACGTCCTCGTAGATCTGCGCCGTCTTGGAGTTGTAGTTGCCGGTCGAGATGTGCGCGTAACTCCGCAGGCCATCGGGCTCACGCCGAACAACGAGCGCGATCTTGGTGTGCGTCTTCAACCCGACAACGCCATAGGCGACGTGGACCCCCACTTCCTCCAATTTTCGAGCCCATTCGATGTTGCTGGCCTCGTCAAAGCGCGCCCGCACCTCCACCAGCACCGCCACTTGTTTCCCGGCCTCGGCCGCTCGAATCAACTCGCGCACAAACGGGCTGTCGCCCGATGTGCGATACAAAGCCTGCTTGATTCCAAGGACATTCGGATCGGCCGACGCCTCTTCGATGAAGCGCTCGACGCTCCTATCGAATGATTCGTATGGATGATGCACGAGGATGTCGCCCTGTCGGATCGCGCTGAAGATGTCTTGATCCGCATCCGAAAGCTGCGGCGGGATCATCGGCCGCCATGACGGGTACCGAAGGTCGGGCAAGTCCAGATTTGCGATCTCGCTCAGTGAGACGTACTCGATTAGGCCGGGCGTCTCATAGATGTCGGCGGCCCGAATCTCCAGCTCGTCGCAAAGAAACTCCATCAGCCGGCGATTGGGCTTTCGGCCCACTTGAAGCCTTACCACCGGCGCAAAGCGGCGTTGCCGCAGCTGTTGCTGGATCGATTCGAGGAGGTCTTCGGCATCTTCGTTGTCTTCGGCAATGTCGGCGTTGCGAGTGACGCGGAACGCCAGCACCTTGAGAATCTCCATTCCAGGAAAGAGGTCCGCAAGATTGCGCTCGATGATCTCGCGTAGGGCCACAAAGCGATTGGTGCCGACGCGAACCCATTGGGGAAGAACCTGCGGAACCTTCACACGCGCAAACAGCTGCTCGGAGTCGCCTGGCCGGCGCAGCACGATGCCCAGCGACACACTCAGATTCGAAATGAAGGGAAAGCGGTGCCCGGGGTCGACCGCCAGCGGCGTGAGAATTGGAAAGGCGTTCTTGCGATACCACTCGTCAGCTACACGAACCTCAGCGCGCGTGAGCTCCGAATGCTCCAGCAGGTGCACGCCGGCATTCCGAAGCGCCGGCACAATGACGTTTCGATAGCAATCAGCCTCGCGCCGCGTCACATCGAGCAGTCGCTCGCGCAGCAAGGTCAACTGCTGGGCCGGAGCGAGCGTTTCAGGCGGCATGGGCAAGACGCCGGCGTCCAACTGCCGCCGCAAGCCGCCCACCCGCTTCATATAGAACTCGTCGAGGTTGTTGGCGTGGATCGAAAGGAAGCGCACGCGCTCGAGCACCGGCACGCGCTCATCGAGAGCCTGCGCCAGCACTCGCTCGTTGAATTCGAGCCATTGCAGCTCGCGGTTCAGGTAGCGCGCGGTCTCGGGTTTTGGCTCTGTCTCGTACGGCCTGACCGCGGCTTCGGGGGCCCCAGGCTCGACCACCGCGTCCTGTAAAGGCTCATTCGACACACCTGGAGTTTATCCTCACCGACGCAAGAGGTGAATCGAAAATGAGCGCGCCTCTCAAAGCCCTAACCCGCTTTGAACGCGACGCTTACACGGTGCAGCCAAAGCGCTCGTTGGTTGTGAACATAACATTCCGCGCGATGCGGGTAATAACGCGATTGGGACGCTTCACGCCGGATCCCAGGGATCATCCGGCCAGGGCGTGCTCTTCCATCGAAGTCACCCGGTTTGATTGTTCGGAAAGCACCCTGACCCAGTTGAAGCGGACCTTGCGGTCCATCGTCGATTCGAGCAACTTGCTCTTGCGCTGGGCTCCCCAGATGTCAACGGCCGGTTCGAATTTCGCGTGCGCCGTGAAGCGCACCTCAGCGCCCCGGACGGCAACGTCAACCCGATGAACGTTCTGGCCGTGAGCCCGATCAAGCCCATCGACGATGCGCAGGATTCCGGCCAGCCGCCGCACCAGCGCCTGATCCTTTTTGGCCAGCGTCGAGAAATTGGCGTGCGATCGCTTGGGAGCCGATCGCCGGTGATACCTGGCCACGTTGGCGATGATGGCAATTTCCCGATGCGTGAATCCGGCCAGCTCGCTGTGCAGAATGAGGTGGTAGCTGTGCTTGTGGTGCTTGGCGTAATTGATGTAGTAGCCGACGTCGTGCAAGACCGATGCAGCCTCCAGCAGACGGCGGGCGGTCGGCGTCATCCATGCCGCGCCCTGCGCTTCGGCAAGCTGGTCGAACACCTCCAACGCCAGCATCGTGACGTGCTCGCTATGGGCCACTTCATAGTTGCAGGCTCGCGCAAACGATCGCACCGGGTCGATCGCCTCGGGCGCCGGCGATCCGGGCGAACGGGCCGGCCCATGCTCTTTGATCATCTGAAGCATCAGACCGTCGCGAATGCCCCGATCATGCACGCGCACCGCGTTGGAGCCAAGCCGCCCCAGCACCGCATCGACAATGGCCGCCCCGGCGACGATGATCTCAGCGCGCTCGGGACTCAGCCCGTTGACGCTCGCTCGCTCTTGCGACGACATGCCGCGCAGCCAATGCAGCAGATGCTTGAGCGTTGGCCGGGTCAGGTCGTACCCGCGCACATTCAGGGCGCCGGGATCGTCATCGACGGGCCGATTGCGGCACAAAGCCACCGACGCCAGCGCTGTGAATGTTCCGCCGGTTCCGAAAACCGTCTGCGGCGCCAGCGGGGGCTTTCCAATCAGCCGTTTCAGCGCATCGCGGACCTGCGATCGCATCTGTCGAAATCGCTTCTCCGGAATGCCATCGCCATCGTCGGTCGCCAGCTTGTGCTCCTCGGTGAGCCCGACGGCACCCAACATCAAGCTGTAAACATGTTCAATGACGCCGCGCGAGCTGAGCACGATTTCGGTGCTGCCGCCGCCGATATCAACCACAGCCGCATCGATGGCGTTCAGATCAAATGCCGTGCTCACGCTCAAATGCGCCAGCCGCGCCTCGGCCTCGGCCGAAATGACCTCCAGCTCAACCCCCGCCTCCCGCTTCATTCGCTTGACAAACTCTTTGCTGTTCTCGGCCTCGCGCACCGCGCATGTCCCCACCGCTCGAAGCCACTTCACGCCGTACCCTTGGGCGATGGCGTTCATCCTCTTGACTGCCTCGATCGCCTGATCCATGGCCGCCGGCGAGAGCCGACCCGTTGTCACCAGGCCGGATCCCAGCCGCGTCGTGTCTTTCTCGTCGTCCAAAACCCTGTAGCTGCCGTCGGGCCGAACCTCGGCGATGACCAGACGAATGCTGTTAGTGCCGATGTCGAGCGCCGCCAGCCGATCGCATTGAGGATCCTGTGCCGACTGTGCAACCGATCGCAACGCCGCCGGGCCCCACGTGCGATCCCGCCCAGCAACCTGCGCATTCACCTCCATCATCCGATTCGATTCAACGGCGTCCGGGGCATCGCTCGACGCTGACAGAGCCCCGTTGCTCGGCACGGTGGCCTGGTGCTGGTCATCGTCCGGCACCTGGATGCGCTCTTGCAGCACAGCAAATGCATCCAGCAGCGACTGCGATGCTGAAGGCCAAGCCGCGGTGAATTCTTCGACTGCCGCTCGCAACCGTTGGTTGATCCAGGATTGCAGCGCTTCGAGTCGCGCCGGCAACCGATCATCGGTCGTCTCGCCGTTGCCGGTTTGATTGTCACGGCGTCTGCGCGAGATCATCTGCAAGGATTGCTTGCGGCCAGTTTGAGCATACTCGCCGAGACGCTCGGCAAGACCCGCAAGGTCGTTGACCGATCCAAGACGAACCTGCAGGTCCTTGAGCCCCGTGGCTAATGGCTCGACCTGGGCCTCCCCCAGGCACGGACCAAAAATCTCAAGCGCGTATCGCAGTTTCTTGCCTCCGATTCGCAAGGCGTGCAGGTCGTCAACCGAGCTGGGCGTGCGACCAACCAGCTCGCGCACCACTTCCATGGCCGGGGCCAGTCCGTTGCCGAGAAAGGACGACCACGTTGGCTGCTCCTGCGCCTTGGCGCTTCGGCGTTTCCACGACCGCACGAATTGCTTGATCGCCTTGCGAGGCCAAGTCATCTCCCCCGATGCCATGCATGCTTTGAGGTTTCGCCATTCCATCTGCACATCGCGCTCGCAGAGCAAGACGGCAATATCGAGCGCGTCGGCGAGCTCGGCGGGACCGTTCTGGCGAAGATCATCGAGGGTCTGCAAATGGACCTGCGCGGCTCGCAACGCGCCGGCGCCCGTCCGCAGCCGGCGAAGCCGTCGCCGGATTCGCTTCCGGCGCGATGGCTTGGCAAGCGAGCCAAACGCCAGAATCGCAGCGTCAGCCCGCCGCGAGGCCACCCGCAACCGGTGCACCAGCGCCATCATGTCGTCAGGGGGCTCGCTGGCGGCGGTGTCGACCTCCATCAATCTGTCGGTAAGCTTGGAAACATCGTCCAAACCCGACTTGAGAACCTCCTGCGGAGAGGTCGACACATCGGCCGATGAGTGACTTTCTGACGGTTGTTGGCTGGCTTTGGTCGCACTCATGGTCAAATCCCACCTCATTCTATCGCGAGATTTTCGGCGCCATTTCATCGGAATCAGGCCAGATCATGACCGAATCAGCATGAGCGCAGGCCGCGTCGGCGACGGATGCTAAGCACCCGCCCCACACAACCCCTGCGCAAGGAAAACTGCCTCAGCACGAACTCAGCGCGCGCGCGGTGTTATACGGTGCCGCTGGTGAGGGACAGCTTGCACCGGGCCATTCACGCCGAGACCTCCTTCGATATGGATGAGTAGGCTTGGTTGTTAACGCTTGGTTAGGGTATGCACGGGTTCAATTTTGTCGAAACAGAATTCTGGTATGGAATTGCAAGGCGAAAAATAAGGCGGAACATCTGGCGGGTTGGGCCCTCCTTGGCTTGCTCGGCTTGAGCGTGCGACGGCGTCGGCGCTGACCCTCAGAATCTGAATGGACCAACGCCCCGGCAGTCTTCCGGGGCGTCTTCGTTTCGAGTGCTACGCCTTGATGTGGTTTTCGCCATCGGCGCATCACCTATCGTCTGGCCATTGATACAGTCTTGGCACCGACAAAGGCCGCCAGCTGTTCGATAGCCAGGCGAAGTGACTGCGTGCGCCGCTTAGTGGGCTTGATCTTCGGTTCCCACCACAGGCCATCGATCTCGAGAACGCCACGGTCGCGGTGGAACTTCGGATTGAGCCGGCCAACGAGTCGGTCGCCTTCAAGAATGGGCAGGACGTAGTAGCCGTAGCGGCGCTTGGGCGCGGGCGTGAACGCCTCGAAGGTGTAATCGAAGTTGAACAGCCGCTGCGCGCGAGCGCGGTCGCGGATCACCGGGTCGAACGGGCTTAGCAGGCGGATGCGCTGCGGGATTGATGAGCGCTGGGCGCCGTCAAGCCGGGCTTTCCAATCGTGGAACGCAAAGCCGGGACGGGGCTGTCCGCCGTTGCACGCTTCGATGGCGAGCTGGACAATTTCGCCGCGCTCGACGGCGCTCTTACACCAGGCCCCGGCGGCGGGCAAATCGATGGCGTGCCAGAACGCGGCGATCTCGCGCGCCGTGGCGGTGCCCAGGCGCTCAAGAGCGGAGCGGCAGGCCCAATCGATGTGCTCGTCGGCCGGCGGCGGCGGCGCATCGTGAACATGGGGAAGAACACGGCTGGTGAGGTCGTAAACCTTGTGGAAGTTGATGCGGCGGGCGACCGCGAGTTCGCCGCAGCGCCACAGGTATTCGAGCGCCGCCTTGTGTGGCTTCCAATGCCACCAGGCGTCGCCATTCTTGGAGGTTGCATCGTCGGGCTTCTCGAAATCCTTCGACATCAGCGGTCCGTGCGTCTCAACGCGCTGGAGCACTTCGGCCATGACTTGCTTGGCGCTGGAGCCCATGCGAGCCTTCCACCACGAATGCTCTGGATCGCGCTGCCGATATCGCTCGAACCGCGGGCGCCAATGCGAAAACCATTTGGTCGGGATCACCGAGGCGTCATGAGTCCAGTGCTCAAACAGCGTTCGCTTTCCCTCCAGAAGCGTGGCGAGCATGGCGTGCTCGTAGCCGTCAAGCCTACTGAACAGCGTGAGGTGATGGGCACGCTCGACGATGTTGATCGTGTCGAGCTGCACAAAGCCCATATCCTCGACCAGGCGATTCAAGCGACGAGTTGTTACCGGACCAGACGGATCGGACGCCAGTTGCTGGGCATGCAACAGAAGTGAGCGAGCATCGGCTGCCGAAACCGTCGGAACGCCCCCCGCCCCCGGAACTGGCAGACGGGTCGAAGCTCGCGGCCGGCGCGTCAATTTGGGGCGACTGCTCATCGCAGCACAATACCACACG
>JAKEEP010000164.1 GCA_022616475.1 Phycisphaerales bacterium
GGGTGATTTCCGTGGAAGAGACTTGCGGCGATCGTTCCTGCTTCATCCATCAAGGGACGACACTCACGAACCCGGCCAAGCATGAGCATGCAGTCGCCGAGGTTCTTCACTGCCCTCACGTGCTCCATCGGCCGGGGCGGATCAGACCGCCGAAGGATTTCGAGGGACTTTCGGAAGTCTTCCTCCGCCACCGCGTAGTCTCCGGCTTCGTAGTGGTACGTGCCCAGCGCATAGAAGCTCTCAGCGATCTGTGGATCGCCAGACTCGAGCAGGCGCTGGCGCATTCCAAGCGACCGTTCAAGCATGGGCAGCGGGTCTTCCGAATCGCAGCGATAGATCAGCGACCATCCGATGCCGCACAGGGCAGCGGCAACATCGCCGTGCTCGTCGCCATGCGTCTGCTGCGCGATTCGCAGCGCCTCGCGAAACAGCGGCTCCGCTTGGCTGAACTCACGTTTGTAATTGAGAACCCATCCGAGCTGAAGAAGACTCTTCCCCAGCAGTGCGTCCTGCGACTTCGGCGACGCGCTTCGAAGTTCAACAGCGTGGGTCAGTTGCTCTTGTGCCTGGTCGAAGAAGCCAAAGCTCAGTGACCTCCGGCCCAACTCATCGCATATCTGCGACTTGAGAACCGGGTGGTCTACGAGCGGGGAATCGATTTCGTTGAAGATGCGGTCGAACTGCTCCCGCACTATGACACGCGGGTCAATCGCGCCTTCGGGGCCAAGCCCGAGGATGGTGTGGGTGAAAAAGCGGCCCACCTCGTCGATCCGCGTCATTTCGGCGATCGCAAATTCTTCAGCGCGACTGGCTTTGATTCGAGCACCGACGATGGTGACCGTCACGATTATCGCCAGGAGAGCCAGCGCAAGGCCGATCACCGTCGCAACCAGATTGCGACGAGCAAACTTGCGAAGCCGGTAGATCGACCCGGCCGGTCGAGCCATGACCGGCTGCATGCTCAGGTACCGCTCGAGATCGCTCTTCAGATCGGCGACAGATGCGTAGCGCTTCTCGGGATGGCGCGCCAGCGCCCTGTCGAAGATGAATTCCAAGTCCCCCCGAAACGATCGATCGATCGAGCCCAGTGGCGTAGGCGGTTCTTCCAGCGCTCCTAACGCCGCGGCCAGCGACTTTCCTTCAACATCATGCGGCGTGCGGCCCGCCAACAACTCGTAGCCGATCACCCCCAACGAATACACGTCACCGCGCACGTCGGCGTCCACATCACCCGCAAGCTGCTCAGGACTCATGTACGGAAGAGTTCCCAGCAGTTGGCGATGCTCGGTTAGCCTTGTGAGGCGCGGACCCGGCTCGTCCAGCAGCCTCGCAATGCCGAAGTCGAGCACCTTCGCCCGTCCATCGGCATTCACAATGATGTTCGCCGGCTTGAGGTCGCGGTGAATCACGGCGCGTTGATGCGCATGCTGAATCGCATCGCAGATTTCCAAGATCAGTATCAATTTGTCGTTGATGGTCAGGCTTTGCGATCTGGCCCATTGCGTGATCGGGTCGCCTTCCACTAATTCAATCGTGAAATACGAGAGTCCGCCAAGCGGCGATTGATAGGTTCCGGCCTCGAAGATTTGCGCAATGCCCGGATGCTGCAATCTCGCCAGTGCCCGCGTTTCCTGCCTGAATCGCGAGGCAAGGGGCTTCGAGCTCAAGAGGGGATGAAGGATCTTGATCGCGACGTCCCGAGGCGGATCCTCCTGCCTGGCGCGAAACACGAGCCCCATGCCACCGCGACCGATCAGCTCCGCGACTCGATAGCGCCCAATACGTCGATCAGCAGGAAGTACCGCCGATTCCAACTCCACACCGGTCGACGCTTGCTCGGACCAGTCATTGGGATCGAGGAACGAATCGTTCGATTCAAAGTGGCTCAGTAGAATCTCGACGTGACATCGAAGGTCCTCGTCGCCGTCGCACGCGCGTTGGACAGCGTCACGGCGGTCTGATCGCGGTGCGTCGAGGACTTGGTTCAGCGCCTGCTTGATGCGCAACCATTGATCGGGATTGATGGTCGTCACGATAAGTCCTCAGCGATCTGCGTGCGCAACCACGCGCGAGCGATACCCCATTCGCGGTGAACCGTGCGCGGCGAAATATCCAACAGCGCCGCGACCTGCTCGACGGTCAAGCCGCCGAAAAAGCGCATCTCGACGATCTGGCTCTGTCGGGGGTCAACCTGCGACAGCCGCTCCATGGCCTCATCAAGGGCCTGAAGATCGGTGCCACGCGCTTCGCAGCGGGCGACGGCCGCGTCGAGGGCAAGTGGAAGGCACGGGCGGCCGGGACTCTTGCCCTGGCGCTTGGCGGCGGCGCGGCAAACCGCATGCTTGACGAGAATCCGTCGCATGATCGTCGCCGCGACCGCGCAAAAGTGCGAATGATTCTTCAAGGCCACGCGTTGCCTGGACAGCAAGAGAAAGGCCTCGTGCACCAATGCGGTGGGCTGAAGTGTGTGGCCAGTCCGCTCGCGACGTAATAGCGCACGGGCCGTGTCCCGGAGCTCCAAATAGGCAACGGACATCAAGCGCTCGACCGAGTCGCCGCTGACCGCGTCGGCATCCTTCACCATGGCCATCTCCGCTCGAGAAAGGTCGATCATGCGGAGCCTCCCAGAAATGGGTACGACATTTTTTCAGATTTGGTGGCAGACCGCAAGGGAATTTCGGGCGTGACAGAGGACGGCCCATCGGCAACTCAACAGGAGAAATGCAATGTTCGCACGAAAGGCAGCAATAGCAGGATCGCTCGGTCTCGGACTCGGTCTGCCGATTCCAGCCCTTGGAGAGCAAATCTCAGGGCCATTTCCACCCGGGGTTCACGAATATTGCCGCGAAGACGTCATCGTCGTGGGTGACCTCTACCTACAAGGCGACACGACGATCCGCGTCTACGGTGGTTCAATCATTGTGAATTATCCGATTCACGGCTACCGCGACAACGACTGTTTTCAAGGCATTCCCTGCGACTTGAGCTACGAACCGAACACCGGGTTGCCCGGTTGCAACGGGTTCAATCTCACCCTGGAGACTCTACCAAGCCCGCCCTGTCCACTCGATGGCCCGGGCGGCGATGACACCGATGAGGCTCTGCGAAAGGGCGACATTCTTGTGTACGCACAAATAGACCTTCACGGTAGCGATGGCTGTCCTGGCGCACCGGGCACCTTTGCCTGCGGTTTTCCGCCTCCATGCGGGTTTTCGCCAGCGACATCCGGACAAGCGGGCGGTTCGGGCGGAAACGGAGGGTCGCTGGTTGCCAGAAGCTGTCGCAAGTTGGTCGCCGCCGGTGTAATCTATGCATACGCCGGAGATGGAGGGTATGGTGGAAATGGAGGCAACTTCTGCTATATCGAGCCAAATTCAATCGGCGGCGATGGCGGTGACGGCGGCAACGGCGGCGCTGGCGGATCAGTCACCCTGGCGCACAATTCTCACGCCCTCCCCATCGACATCATCGATCTGGTGGGCGGAGTTGATACGTGGGGGGGATGGGGTGGCGCAGGAGGGCGTGGAGGTGGACCAACGTCATTAGGCGAGATCACACCCCCAGGCATCCCAGGTTCGGGCGGGCACGGCGGTCATGCAGGCGATGGCGGCCTTATCTTTGTCCAAGGAAACACGATTACCACAAGTTACGATTCTCCAGGCAGCTTCATCACCAGAGGCGGTTATGGGGCCTCCGGCGGAAACGGCGGCGCTTCCGGCGGCAAAGAGTGCTGCGGATGCCTTCTCAGCCTTGGCTGTCCGGGAACTTATGGAGGGCCAGGCGGAAATGCAGGCAATGGCGGCGATGGCGGTGACGTCATAATCTGGAGCGTATCCGGACGCCCCATCGAACTTGGCGGCACGGGCAGCGCTGGGAGCCATGGGCTGGGCATCAGTACCGACGGGGCCAGTGGCGGTCACGCTGGATACCCTGGAGGGAGTGGTGTCGTCATGGTCGCCACGTCTCCGGGTTGCGTGTGTTCGACCTCGTTCACCGGTGTGGACGCGCCGCACGGAGGATTGGCTGGTGAGGGCGGCACTATCACGATTGTAACTTCTTCGACGCTCTCCACAGGCACCATCGATCTTTTGTACGCCGGCCTCTCCGCGGCAGGCGGAGGCGGCGGAAACGGAGCATGGGGGGGCGACAGCGGAGCGTGCGATCCTTGCGTCTATTGCCCCCCAGGAGGCCGTGGCGGAAACGGCGCGCCGGGTGGCAACGGCGCAACAATTCAGCTCGTTGCGAATTCTTATATGCTCGCGACCGCTTCATTCAACGTCAACGGTGGCGATGCAGGATCCAACGGCCGCGGCGGCATCTTTGAGGGTCTCGCAAATCCCGAATGGGTACCCGCCGGCGTCGATGGCCAAGTCTTGCTGGGCACCACACCTTGTTCCAGTTGTCAGTTGATTGTGTACGAGCAGCACAATAGCCCACCAGGCGATCCTGGACCCGACTGTCCCGGTAGTCCCCCATGTCCACCGGGAAGTTGAATTTGTCTTAAGGCTCCAAACGACATCTTCCGACCGCGGCTCACGTTCGAGCCGCGGTCATATTTTTTCACGGTCGTTTGGCTTCCCGTCAGGGCGCCGTCCCACAATTCGAATCGCGTCATACGGCACTTCGGTGCCGGCTCTGAATGGCTACTGCCCGACCGACTGCAATTTGAACGGCGTTCCCGATCTCTGCGAGGTCGAAGGATCCGCCATCGTGCTTCTGCTAGGCCGATTGCAACAACGATTGCCAAATTAACGTCACTGACTTCGGCCAGGTCCGCCCTAGTTCGTTTGAATGGGTCACACCCACTGTGCTGCGATCACTCATGGCCGCGACAGGACGGATTATCGCGATTGCGACGCGACCTTCGTTGTTGTTGACCGAATGAAACCTCGGTTTGTGCACTAAGAATGCCGGTTCTTGGCCCAACGGACACATGGATGGACACAAGACAAGCCGCTCATGTGCGCGATTTCTCCTTGACAGAAATGCATCAAAATCACCTGAGCTTGTCGCATTCTGAGGCTCGAAGCAGGGCCGCGATGGTTGTCCATCATCGAGCTCGACGTGCAGCATCCCGGCAAGTTCGCACGTCCCATCGTACAGGCGCTCAACTTCAACGACCCATCGTTGACCTGACTCATCCCACGCTTCAAGTTGCCAACCATCGGCAAGTCTCCATATGGCCACGTTGATGCTGAGCGCATCAGCCATCGCATCGATGACGTGGCAAGTCAAGCGGCGATCAGAATCATCTTCGAGGTAACCTATGGGCAAACCCCCAGTCGAGAACAGCGACAAGCAGATCATTAACGTTGACCTCGCCATCGCCACCTTGACGATAGATGTCGCCAGGACAGCCGAGGCACAGCATCGCAATTCAGTTTGCTCACCTGCGCTCAGGTTCATCGCGCATTCGCCGGTATTCGTCGGCCTTGTCCGGCTTGCCCCAGGCGTCATACAGGGCGATCAACTCGACCAGCACATCATCCGGATTGTGCCGGCACGTACCCAGGCGAAAGTCATCGAGCGCCCCTGCGGCCGTTCGCAATTCTTGTTCGGCGTCCGCATACAACCCGCGCTGCGATAGATAGGCGCCGTAGAACAGGTGTAGGCGCGCACGCAATTGAGACTGAAGTTCATTCTCGCGAGGAAACAGGGCCTGGAAGAGCGCTTCGGTTTCGTCAAGACGGCCCTGCAACGATACAAATCGTGCGACATACACCTCGCCTTCGTACAGCATGTCGTCATGACCTCCGCCGAGTTTGCGAAGTTCCGCGGTGTACTCGCGTGCGAGCGCTTCGCCTTCGACCCACCGGCCGGCGCGCTCCAGAATTGGCAAAGCCGCGCGCATGTGTCCCAGCAGCGGGACCAGCGCGCCAAACCTGCGGCTGCATTCGATCCGTTCGAGCGCGAGGTCCGCTGCGGCGTTCGAATCCCCCAGATGATGCTTGGCGTCAGCAAGCACGTCCATGGCGAGCGCGCGGTTCGTGTGACATCGGCCCAGGCGCTCTTCGGACGTGGCGAGAACAGCGGTGCAGATGTCCGCCGCATCCTGCCAGTGTCCTTGGCGTTGCATCATGTCCGCGACGATGGTCCAGGCGCGCAGCGTCGGAGTCGCCTCGGGACCCAGACGGCGCGCCGCGCGATCAGCCATTTCACGAGCGAGGGTTTCAATCTCCAGCCAACGAGGTAGATCGTTTGCAGGGTCGCCTCGGAGCCCCCTTGTCAGAACGCCGATCAGAGTGTTCAAGATGGCGATGTGCACTGAGTCATCGGCGCCGATCGATTCGGCGCGCTGCCGCTGAGCGCAGAACATGTCTTCGGCCTCACGCTCCCGGCCCGAATGGGCCACCACCACGGCCACAAGCCGCTCCGCCTGCATTGAAAGCAGATCATCGGGGCCAAGGACGCGGTGAGTCCGCGGCACGATCCCTTCAAGAACCTTCCCCGCCTCGCGGTGGCGCGCTTCATTGAGCAACGCCAGCCCATACTGCACTTGTGCAGACAGCAAACGTCGATCGTCGGGGTCGACCATCGATTGCAGCAACGCGACCGCCCTTTGGGTTTCCGCAGTCGCTTGCTTCTCCAGGTCAAGATTGGTGTAGACCTCCCCAAGCATGACGTGAACCGCCGCCTCCTGCACGGGATGGCCGGCAAAGTGCTGCGCCGCGGTTCTGGAGGCGTCATCCAGCACCTCGACCAGGCGCACATCCGCGCCCTGCTCATCAGGATCGACGCTGGTGAGCACCTCGCGCATGAAGTCGTTGACCGCCTGGGCTTGCTGTGCGGCCTCGCCGGCGCGCCGAGCCGAAAGCTGCGCCTGAACCATACCGATCGTCGTGCCGACCGCGCCGGCCACGACGGCGAGGCCGATCAGGCAGGCCATTACATGGCGCCGTACGAACTTCCTCATGCGATACGCCGCGCTTGGCGGACTCGCCAGCACCGGCTCGTGGCTCAAGTGGCGGCCGACATCTTCGGCTAGGTCTGCGGCGCTGCCGTACCGGCGCTCGCGATCCTTCTCCAGGGCCTTGAGGGCGATCCAATCCAGATCACCGCGCAAACAGGTCGTCAGCCGCCGCGGTTCGGTGGCGCGCTGAACGGCAATGCGCGGCAAATCATCCAGCGATGAAAGCCGCGTGCTGGGCGCCGGCGGTTCTTCCTCGCGGATAATGCGCTGAAGCTCACCGAACGGCGCCGAGCGCAAGCGCGTGACTTCGAACGGCGTCACGCCCGTGAGCAGTTCGTAGAGAAGCACGCCCAAGCAGTACACATCGGAGCGCGTGTCGATGTCGGTGGCGTCAGCGTCGGCCTGCTCGGGGCTCATGTATTCGGGCGTTCCGACAAGTTGCCGGAACTCGGTGAACAGCGTTTTGTCCGTGAGCCGCGCGCTGGTGGCCTTGGCGATGCCAAAGTCGATGATCTTGGGGCGCGCCTGGCCATCGTGAAGCGTCACGAGGACATTGGTCGGCTTGATGTCGCGATGGATGATGCCCTTGGTATGCGCGTGCTGTACCGCTGAGCACACTTGGCGAAACAGATCGAGGCGCTGCTCGATCGACAAACGGTTTTCGTTGCAATACTCGGTGATCGGCACGCCTGTGACCAGTTCCATCACGAAGTACGGCCGGCCCCCGGAAGTGGCGCCGGCATCGAAGACCGTGGCGATGTTCGGATGCTCCATCATTGCCAAGGCCTGACGCTCGGCTTCGAATCTCGCGATCACCTGCCGCGTATCCATTCCGAGTTTGATGATCTTCAAGGCCACACTGCGAGTCACAGGCTCACGCTGCTCGGCCATGTACACACGTCCAAAGCCGCCCTCGCCGATCAAGCGTACCAGTTCGTACCGGCCGATCATCTCACCAGGTTGTTCGGTGGCTGGCCCGGCAAAAGCAGGTGGCCATGAGTCCGCAAAGGCCTCGGCCGAAACGCTCGTCGTCAGGTCGGAAAGGAAGGCGCCTGATCGCTCGTGGGCTTCGATCAGCCCCCGGAGTTCGACGCGGAGGGATGGGTCATCGGTCGCGACTCGGTCCAGGAACACGGCGCGCTCGCGTTCATCGAGCTCCAACGCCTCGTTGAAGAGTTCCCTGATCCGAGTTTCGCGACGAAGTTCCAGCATGTCGGTGTGATGGTTCCTTTCCGACACAATTCACGCCAGGCTATCGGAGTCCTGAAGCAGGCGAAACAGTTTCGCCCGCGCGTAGTTCCAGTCGCGCCGGAGCGTCCGTTCCGACACTCCCAGGGCTGTGGCGGTCTGCTCCACTGAGAGCCCGGCGAAGAACCGAAGCCGCACGAGTTCAGCCAGGGATGCGTCGTACTCCTGTAAGCGCAGTATGGCGTCATCGACGGCCAAAATTCCTTCCGAATCGTCGATCGCGGCGAGGTTGCGGACGTTCAGCGGCAGGCGCTTATGGTCGCCGCCTCGTTTTTCGGCGCCGCGGCGCCGGGCGTGATCAACCAATATTCGGCGCATGGCCTCGGCGGCGGCTCGGTAGAAGTGGCCGCGATCGGTCCACGCCACGTCCTGGTCGCCCAACATTCGCAGATACGCCTCGTGCACCAGCGCTGTGGCTTGAAGCGTGTGGCCGGGCCGTTCGCGGTTGATGCGCTGCTGGGCAATCGCGCGAAGCTGCTCGTAGACCTGCTCCAGAAGCGTGTCTCTGGCCAACTGATGGCCGTCGGATACTTCTTGCAAGAGTTGGGTGATTTGGCCGGGTTTGCTCGGCACCGCTCGCCTCGGGCGCATTTTACTCGACTCCGGCTTCGGCTGACCCCACAACCAGACACTCCACAGGGAATCCTTCATGCGGAATGACCGGATTGGTCGCGGCGGAAGCAACTTCTTGGCGCGTTGAGCGGATTTTGTTGGCCGCTGAGAGTGTCGTTTTTCGCCATAAGGAGGGCTGGTGCGACTCGCGTGTTCGCCGTGCCGCGCATCCCGCACCGGAAAGTCAGGAGTTTGCCATGCACTCACAAATCGTCGCCATTTTCAACTTGCTCCTTGTATTGGGCTCCAGATCAAATGTCTGTGCCGGTGGGAGCGACGACCGGATTGCCGGCCCACCGGACCACGGCACGGTTCCCATCAGCGCCAATGCACCGGATTCCGCCCCGCCGACGAAGACCGAAGTGCTGACGAAAACTCCCAGCGCAGTGCGCGCACAGAAGCACAAGAACGGTCTGAAGTTGAGCACGACTGCCGTCGGCCATCCGGCACCAGAAGGCGGCATTGCGGGCGGCCCTGAAGGCGACGGCAACGACACCTGCGCCGGCGCGACCACGCTGACCCTCGGCGTGCCCGTTACCGACACAACCGTCGGAATGGGCATCGATACCGTGCCGGCCTGCGCTCTGTTCCCTCCTTTGAGTCTCGGCGTGTGGTTCAGCGTTGTCGGCAACGGCACGACGCTTACGGCTTCGACTTGCAGCCCACTCACCACGTACGACTCGGCCCTCACGGTCTTCTGTGGTTCGTGCGATAGCCTGGAGTGCGTCGGGGGCAACGATGACTTCTGCGGCCTTCAGACGCAGTTCTCCTGGTGTTCGGTTCCCGGCCAGACCTACTACATTCTGGTCTTTGGATTTGCTACCAACGCCGGTCCATTTCAGATCACCGTAACCAGCGGCGCGCCTTGCACGCCACCCCAACCGCCTGCGAATGACGATTGCCGGAACGCGCAACTCATCGCCTGTGAGAGTACGACGGAAGGCACCAACATCGACGCCACCGATGATGGTCTGTTTTCGTTCTGCTCATTCGGTGGGGCGCCAACCAACTCCGATGTGTGGTATCGCTTTGACGCCATGACCAACACCATGACCGCCAGCACCTGCAGCGGGTGATCGTTGGGCGATTCGGTTCTTTCAATCTACGATGCACCATGCGGAACCGCGCTGGGGTGCAACGACGATTCCTGCGGACTGCGCTCGAGCGTTACCGTCAGCAATCTGACTTTCGGCAATACGTATTGGATCCGCGTCGCCGGGTGGAATGACACAGAACAGGGCACGTTTGAGCTCAACCTGGCGTGCGGCACTCCGATGGGCGCCTGCTGCGTGTTGGGTAGTTGCGAAATCCGGACGCAGGCATCCTGCCAATTAGACGGTGGGAACTACCAGGGTGACGGCGTGGCATGCCCTGCGGTCACGTGCACTCCGATGGGCGCCTGCTGTGTGTCGAGTAGTTGCGAAATCCGGACGCAGGCATCCTGCCAATTAGACGGTGGGAACTACCAGGGTGACGGCGTGGCATGCCCCCCGATCACGTACGCCGTCGCCAACTGCACCAATCCGCTTCAGGACATCTCGACCACCGGCACGCTCGCGCCCAATGCCAGCAATTGCGATGACTGCTCTGACCTCAACATTCCGATCGGATTCAGTTTCCCATACTTCGGCAACATCTACAACACGATCCGCATCTGCTCCAACGGTTTCCTCAGTTTCGATCAGGCCGGACCAAACACGTTCAACAATGTCGCGATTCCCTTCCCGGAAGCGCCCAACGACATCGTCTGCCCGTTCTGGGACGACTTCCGTACCGATGCGTTGGGAAACGGCGACGTCTTCTACCAGATCCTCTCCAACCCCACCCGATTTGTCGTCCAGTGGAACCAGGTCCGCCGTTTCGGGGAAACGACCGGCGCCAACACGTTCCAGGCCATCCTCTTCGCCACCAGCGACATCGAATTCCGCTACGGCGCGCTTGAAGGCTCTCCGCCGCTCTCGGGCAGCGTTGGCATCGAGAACAGCGACGGAACGCTGGGCGTCTCAATCGACCCGACCCCGATCGGCTTCGGCAATACATGTCGTCACCTCACGCTTATGACCCCCTGCGGCTGCCCGACCGACGTCAGCGGCGATGGCGTCGTCAACGTTGATGACCTGCTGGCAGTGATCAGCGCCTGGGGTTCCTGTCCCCCCGGAAGCTGCCCCGCCGACATCGCGCCGCCTGGCGGCGACGGCGTTGTGAACGTCGATGACTTGCTGGCGGTGATCAGCGCCTGGGGCGCGTGCCCATGACGACAGTCCACACCACGAACCTCCGACACTCTTGGAATCAGGAGTTCAGCATGAATCTGCGACCTCTAACCGCACTGACCTGTCTCACGCTGTTCCTCGCCACAAGGCCGGCATTGACTCAGACCTGCTATCAGGGGTGGGTGGCCGGACCGCTGGCGCCTGATCTGAGCGGGGCGGATGGCCCGATCTTTGTCATCCGTGGGTTCGATCCGCCGGGCGCGCAGCCGCTGATGCTGGTGGTCGGCGGAGAATTTACTCACATCGGCAACATCGCCGTCAACAACATCGCTGCGTGGGATGGGTATGTCTGGCGCGCGCTCGACGAGGGAACCGATGGTCCGGTTTTTGCATTGACCGTGTTCAACAATCAACTGATCGTCGGCGGCAACTTTGCTCATGCCGGGAATCTCTCCAGTGCTTCCCAACACATTGCCGCGTGGACCGGATCGGACTGGTTGAACGTCGGAAACGGAATTGGTGATTCCCTTGAGGATTTTGTAGGCGCGCTGGCAGTGTTCAATGGGGATTTGATTGTTGCGGGGAGCTTCTTTCATGCCGGTGGGCTTGAAGTGGAGGTCCCCGCCGGCCTTGGCCAAATCCACGATTGCGGAATAGACCATCGGTTTGGCAATACGATGTCAAATACGTTGCAACGGCATTGGCAGCTCTTTTGGCCACGAATGGACACCAATTGGACACAACACGCGGATTCGGCCATGCCAAGCCGTTGGGATTCAGAATTAACGCGGCAACCAATGCTGGCGCCGTGAAGGTCGCCATCAGTGGGTGACGGCCGGATTCCATCCGACAACCATCCGAAACTAACCAGGTTTCAATTGAATTCTACAAAGGCATGTGGAGGCGGCGCCATCTGCCGCGATGGTTCGGTCGTCTCGTCGATGTGAAAGAGGACCCATTGGCCTGCGGGATTCACGATCACAACTTGGAGCATTTGGTCCTTACGGAAGAATCGCACGCGATCGCTGAGTTGGTAAATGCGGCTCGTCTTCACTTGCGTGAAGGTGACCAGCCCCAATTCCTCCAGGGCCGCCAGGTCGCGGCTTACCGCGTTGAGCTTCAGAAACAGCGCGTCGGCGATCTGCGTGACAGTCCTGGGCGATTCAGCGAGGACCCTAAGTATCTCGAAGCGCTGGCCGCCCCCAAGGGTGCTGAGGAAGTCCTCGAAAAGCACCGCGTACCGAACGATGCGAGTTCGCCGGCGCCCTTGGCTCATGATTGCCCCTCGGGGGCGTATGCGGCAAGTTCGAGATCCTGGAAGGTGCTCTTACCCACGATCGACCCCTCGAAAAAGCAATCGAAGTTCAACTCCGAACGGGACTCTGCCAAGCCACCACGGATCGTGGCAGGCGGTGCGTTTCTGGGCGCAAACGCAAAGATGTGGCATTCCATCGCCGGAAAGCAAGGTGCTGGATCAGAAGTTCTGTATACCACGACTCGCGAGCATTGCAACGACTTTTGAGATTGTGGATAAGCTGACGGTTGAGAGAGGATTCACCGCGCATGCCCCCCACACAAGTCCGCTTCCGCGTCGATTCACCCGTTTAGCGTCTGCTCCGCCGATCGACCCCAGACTCGATCGCCCTTGCCGTCATCCAGCACCGACGGCCCCCTTTAGCGCAAGCTCCATTCGTTCCTGCCTTCCCACCCACTCTGCACTCGTAGCAGTGTAGCTTTCCAGTTCTAGCCGATCCGTATCAAGTTGACGATGCTGTTAGAGCATACTCGCAAATTCCATGTTCTCGCTTCCACGCCGCTGACTGTTAATGACTTCATTCCTCACCGCCTCCTAATAACACGGCCATGGATTGATCCTTGCGACTCCGTGCTAGGCCATGTGGCCAACCACATCCTCAAGGAGCCAAGCAAATCTGGCATCGACAAATGGGACGAGCTCGATGCCGCGACTGTTGGCTCTGAACTTGGTCCAATCCAAGTAGCCAGGCTGCACAACGAAGAACGAGGCCCCCCCCGACAGCGACCAACAAAAGGTGATTCGCGGCAACTGGATCAAATTCGTGTGGGCCAATGAATGCGTTTACCGTTGGGTTCCGCCCAGTGAATCCGACGTCCTGCCTGCTCAGTCGATGCAGCCGGAGGGCGCGATGCAACGAGACGCGCCCTGACCATCGTCGAACTGCTCTTGGCGCTGAAACCCGCTCCATGCCGCCGATCTAAGCGGCATGCAAGCAGAAGAGGATTTGCTCCCACTGGCGGCGATGGCGAGGCGATTGCGTATCCCTGCTCGATGGCTACGAGTGGAAGCGGAAGCTCATCGCATCCCTCATCTAAGAGCCGGGCGTTCCATTCTCTGATCCCGAGACCGTGGCCACGATACTGCGCGAACGTGCGCGGCGCTTGGAAAGTGAGGCGGCGCAATGACCGCACACACGACCCCGCCTCTCGTGACCATTGTCGAAGTCGCGAAGCTCATGACGCCTTTTGACCGCGTCCTTCCGGTTGTTGGGCACCCGGTGCGCATGGACCATCACGACATTCTCATTGACCGGGCCAAAGGGGCGGAGGCGCAACAATGAGCGATCCTGTTGCGGCGATCCTTGCCCTTCTCCCAGATCACAAGCCGGCAGGTTCCGGCCAATGGATTGCCCGATGCCCAGCACATGATGACCACAATCCGAGCCTGAGCATTGCGCAAGGAGATGATGGCCGAGTGCTGCTGAGATGCCATGCTGGGTGCGAAACAGCAGCTGTCGTGGCGGCGTTAGGTCTTGCGATGCGTGACCTCTTTCCGGATGGCATGCGGGGCAATTGACCACTCGAGGGAACTTCAAAGGAGGCGCAGCCTTTGCTTCGCGCGTGCGCGCGTACTGGTAACGTAATTAGCCGCTGCTGCGTTGACTATTAGCCGCTGGTTCCAGCAGCGCCTCGCCGACTCTGATGCCCGCCTCCGTAAGAACTATACGGCTTGGCCAGCGATTCAAGAGGCCACGCGCCATTAGCCGTTTGACTGCTTTGCTCAGGCTCACTTGCACGGCGGAATACTGGGATCGACCGATAATTTGCGGACTGAACGCGGGAGACTTCGTTCTCTTACCAGCGCGAACCGGCCGCCAACCGTAGTGCGCCTCGAGCACTTCGCGCCGAGTAACAACGCATCCCCGGCCGGGGTCTCTCCTGCCATTGGCAACCGCAAGCTTCAGAATTGCACATTGCAGTATGGACAAGCTTCGCGCCACTGACGTTCCTCCTCTGTTCGAAGAATCGATGCGCCGCAGACGTGGTAGCTCGGAAACAGTCGGAAACGGTTTGCCCGATCATTGCTGTATTGCGCACGTGGCATCCAGTTGGGAGGACTGTTTCCAACCGTTCCCGCCTTTCGCAGAGCAGTCGCGGCGTTGTGGCGGAGTTGGTGTGGGTGCCAGCGGCGCGCCGATTGCCATTTCTTCAGGGCGTCCGACTGTTTGTCTGTCATCCGTGCATTGAACTCGGCTCGTGTCTCAACCCGAGATTTGCCTTCGCCCAGGTCGATCAGCGCAGGCCGCAGTACGGGATCTGGATGCGGGAATGCTCGATCACAAGCTCGGGCTATGGCGCGCCGGTACGACGCCACGCTGTATCGGTCTTGTGGCGAGCGTTTTCGATCCTCGAGCGCCAATCCACGGCGACTGCAGTCGCCCTTCATCTTCGCTGCGGCCTCATCGGCTGGCGAGAACACGTATGCACTGAGGTTCGCTTGCAACCACGGCCGCAAGATTGTCTGGGCACGCGGACCGATGTGAATGATCCGTTCGTGCTCATGGTGCTCGGTCTTGTGCGAATGCGGACGATACAACCAAACTTTGCCGGTGGTCTCGATGTCCGCCGTGCGCATGATGCAAATTTCGCCGGGGCGTGCCCCAGTGCGTAGTTGAAGTTGGATCATCGCACACACAGCAGCCGGCACAAGTTGCTGTACGGCGGCTATATCCGCTGCCGCCACAGGTCTCACCGGTTCCGATTCCAACACCTCGGACCGTCCCTTACGAAGGCCCTTGACAGCTTGGAGACCGTGGAAAACAGCGGAAGGAACCAGTTCATTCTCGACAGCCCATCCAAAGACCATCCTAACGCGGCTGCACTGGCGGTTTATGTAGTTGCGGCACCATTGTTTGCCGACCATTGTCTGTCGGACAGTCTTAAGAGCCAGTGGTCCGAATTCGCGCGCAGGAGTCAGGCCATAGAGCTTCAGCAGCGGCGCCAATGCCTGCTTGATCAAATCCTGCTCCGATGTTGGCCTGCTATCTTTGACGTAGTACGAGCGGACATGGACCCAGTACCGATCGACCAGTTCGATGACGGTGATATCGCTGGTTGGGGCAGGGCGCACATCACCAGTCGCCGTCCATTCGGCGATGACCTGAGCGTATCGCTGGCGGCTCTCTGGCGTGCCGTAACAACCAAGGAAGACGTCACGACCACGCTTGAGGACCGAGCCGGGAAGGGTGACGACAGCACGACCGCTGGCCTTGTGCAATCGGTAGGTGGGAATTCGTTTCTTGAGCTTGTCGGGCATGGTGCGGCACTCCGTTTTCGGTCAAGTGACCGAAATTTTTCGGGGTCTGTGCCGCACCGCCGCGTTGGCGGGTATGCGTTTTTTCACGCATTCAGCATCACTTACATGAGTGGGCCGTACTGGACTTGAACCAGTGACCTCCTGCGTGTCGAGCAGGCGCGCTAGCCAACTGCGCCAACGGCCCCACGGCGTAGGGCAGCAGTATACGTTCGATCGCCGCGGGCGGCCAACCGGCCACGAGTGCCGGTCCGGTTGCCCGGCCCAGCTGGTGCTGCGATACTCCGCCCCAATGGGCATGCCGCTGCACGTGCGAATCTTGATCGGCGCCGTCGTGGGTGCGGGCCTCGGAACCCTCGCCAACGCGCTCTTGCCCCAGCACCACGACCCCGATTCATTGTCGCCGCTCGAATGGACCATCAAGTACGTGACGTGGCCGGTCGGCACAATCTTCCTGCGATTGCTGCTCATGCTCGTCGCGCCGTTGATGTTTGCCGCGCTGGTCATGGGTGTGAGCGAGCTCGGCGATCTTCGCCGCCTCGGTCGCATCGGCGTGAAAACGCTCGCCTACACGGTCATCGTGTCGGCGATCGCTGTCCTGATCGGCATCGTCCTTGTCAACACCTTGCAGCCCGGCGCGGGAATGAGCGACCAGACCCGCCAACGCATCATCGATCAATCCAAGCCCAAACAACAGCCGCTACCCTCCGTTGCCCCCAAGGAAGCCCCGGCTTCAGGAATGGATCTCATCGTCAACATCGTGCTCAGCAATCCCATCAAGGCGATTGCTGAAGGCGACTACCTGGCCTGGATGTTCTTCGCATTGATGATTGGAATCGCGCTGAGCATCGTCCGATCGCCCGGGGCCACCGTGCTTCGCCAAGCCATCGCCGGCCTCTACGACGTCACGTTCTGGCTCATCCAACTCGTGATCTGGCTGGCGCCGATTGGCGTCGCGGCGCTCCTATTCAACCTGACGGCCCAATTCGGGTACGAGCTCTTGAACCAACTTGCCAAGTACGTGGGCGTCGTGCTGCTAGGCCTGGCCATCCATCAGGTCGTGATCTACTCGATTGCCGTCAAGACGCTGGGCCGAATGAACCCCCTGGCTTTTTTTCGCGCGATCCAGGAAGCCATGTTGACCGCTTTCTCCACCGCTTCCAGCGCCGCCACCTTGCCCACTGCCTTGAAGGTCGCCGAACAAAACCTTCTCCTTCCCAGTCACGTTTCCCGCTTTGTGCTCACCGTGGGCGCGACGGCCAACCAAAACGGCACTGCGCTGTTCGAAGGTGTCACGGTCCTTTTTTTGGCGCAGGTGTACGGCATCGAATTGACGCTCTCGCAGCAATTCACGGTCATTCTCATTTCCATATTGGGCGGCATCGGCACCGCCGGCGTGCCCGGCGGCTCGCTTCCCGTCGTGCTCATGATCATGGCCAGGGTTGGCGTGCCCACGGAAGGGATTGGGCTCATCCTGGGCGTCGATCGGCTGCTGGACATGTGCCGCACGACCTTGAATGTCACCGGCGACCTGGCGGCAGCAGTCGTGGTGGCGCGTGGCGAAGCGAATCACAACCCGCCGCATGAGCGTGCGCCCCTTCATGCCGATGAACAGGATGGAAAGTGATACCAGCCGGACATGATTGCCACGGGCCATGATTCTCGCTCAGACTGTGCATGAACCGACCGCGACCGCCGTCCTCACAGCCATCTTCGGATTGCTGATGGCGGTGAGCGTCCTGTTCAGCCGTGCGCTCGAGCGGCTGGGTGTGCCAATCGTGCTGCTCTTCCTTGGCTTGGGAATGGCGGCCGGATCGCAGGGGATCGGCGGCATCGAGTTTGAGGACTACCACTTTGCCTTCCGAATTGGAACGATCGCATTGGCGCTCATCCTCTTTGACGGCGGATTGAACACCACCGTCGAATCCATCAAGCATGGAATCGCGCCGGCATCGGTTCTGGCGACTGTGGGTGTCGCTGGAACTGCTGGGCTGATGGCGTTTGGCGCTCATCGCTGGGTGGGACTGAGCTGGCAGGAAGCACTGCTTCTGGGAGCCATCGTCTCCTCGACCGATGCGGCTACGGTGTTTTCCGTCTTGCGCGGCAGCCGCTTGAATTTGCAGCGGCGCGTCGGCGTGACGCTGGAACTTGAATCCGGCCTCAACGATCCGCTGGCGGTCATCCTGACCATGGCCATGACTGAAAGCCTGGCGCCCGGCGGACAACCGATCGGCTGGAGCATCGTGTGGCTCGTTCCAATGCAATTGCTGATCGGCGCTTCGGTCGGCATCTCATTGGGTTGGCTGGGCGTGCAACTGCTTCGGCGACTCCGCTTGCAGGCCGGCGGCCTGTACGCCGTCTTCACGCTCGGCTTGGCGCTGGGAGCCTTCGGCTTGGCGACGTTAATACACGGAAGCGGCTTCCTTGCTGTCTACGCGGCTGCCATCGTAATGGGAAACAGCGCTATCCCGTATCGCAGCGGTCTAACTCGCATTCACGATGCGATCGCCTGGCTGGGCCAAATCACCATGTTCCTCATGATGGGGCTGTTGGTGTTTCCTCTCGATCTCGTGCGCCTGCCTGGCGTCATCTACAGCTTGGCATTGGCGATCTTCCTTGCCACGGTCGCCAGGCCGGTTGTCGTATGGCTGTGCTTGCTGCCGTTCGGTTACTCGGTTCGAGAGATGACCTACATCGGGTGGGTTGGGTTGCGCGGAGCCGTGCCGATCATTCTGGCCACGATTCCGGTCATGGAGAATGTCCCGAACGCCATTGCGTACTTCAACATTGTGTTCTTCGTGGTGGTCATCAACGCCATCATGCCCGGCGCATCGTTGCGCTGGCTCACTCGCTGGCTGAAACTGGATGTCGCCGAGCCTCCTACACCGGCGGCGGTGTTGGAGATCAACTCCACTCAACTCTTGCGGGGCGAAATCCATTCATTCTTCATTGATGAATCCCTGGCGGTCGCCAACGTCAAGCTGGCCAAAATTCCATTCCCCCAAGGCGCGGCGGTGATCCTGATGGTTCGCGACCAGCAGTTGCTGGCCGCACGAGGCGACACCGTGCTTCTTCCCGGCGATCACGTCTACGTCTTCTGCCACGAAGAGGACCGCCCCTACATTGAGCTGCTCTTCGGCCGTCCACAGGCCGATTGAGGAGCGATCCGCCGCCTCTTCGCCGTGAGTTTTGCATTTCTGAGCCTCGAAGACTCGATTGGTTTGGAATGAACAAACTCGTGGCCGAATTCATCGGCACCTTCGCGCTGGTCTTTGCCGGCGCCGGCGCGATCATCATCAATGGCGTTTCTGACGGAGCGGTAACCCATGTTGGAATCGCGCTCACGTTTGGACTGGTCGTGATGGTCATGGTGATGGCGATCGGCGACGTTTCAGGGGCGCACATCAACCCCGCCGTCACCATCGCGTTTTGGGCGAGCCGCCGGTTCCCGGCCAAGTCGGTGGGTCCGTACGTGGCGGCGCAGGTCGCTGGCGCATTTGCGGCCTCAATCATGCATCGCCTCATGTTTCCCGAAGATCGAACGCTCGGTGCAACGACTCCCAACGGCTCGGACATCCAATCGTTCGTGCTGGAGTTCTTCCTGACGGCGATCCTCATGTTCGTGATCCTGATGGTCACCACCGGGTCGAAAGAGAAGGGACTCATGGCAGGCATCGCAATAGGAGGCGCCATCGGCCTTGATGCGATGTTTGGCGGACCGATCTCTGGCGCTTCGATGAATCCGGCTCGCTCCCTGGCCCCAGCGGTGATCTCCGGCCGGTTCGGATCCCTTTGGTTGTATCTGGCCGCGCCGGTCTCAGGCGCGCTGGCGGCGATACCCTGCTGGCGCCTCGCACATCAATCGAAGAAATGAACAGCGCTCACCCTGAGTTCGGCTGCGCCGGCGAGTAGTTCGGCGCTTCCTTGGTGATCTGAATGTCGTGCGGGTGTGATTCCACGACACCGGCCTGCGTGATCCGAACGAACTTGGAAACGCGCGGTGCTCGCAGATCATCAATCGTCCGGCAGCCGCAGTAGCCCATGGCCGCCCGCAACCCCCCCACCATCTGAAACACAAACTCAGACAGCGATCCGCGGTACGGAACGCGCCCCTCGACTCCTTCAGGCACGTATTTTTTCGATTCCGTAACGCCCGCTTGGCCGTATCGATCGGCCGAACCCGCTCCCATCGCGCCCTGACTTCCCATGCCCCGGTAGGCCTTGAATCGCCGGCCCTGGTGCAGAATCAACTCGCCGGGACTTTCATCCAACCCCGCAAAAAGCGACCCCAGCATCACGCTCGAAGCCCCGGCCGCAATCGCCTTGGCGATATCGCCCGAGGACCGAATGCCCCCGTCGGCAATGACCGGCACCTCACCTTCCGAATCATGCGCGGCCCCCACCGCGTTCATGATGGCGGTCAACTGAGGCACTCCGACCCCTGCCACGATTCGCGTTGTGCAGATTGAACCGGGCCCGATGCCAACCTTCACCGCATCAGCCCCCGCTTCAATCAGATCGCGCGCGCCTTGGGCCGTCGCAAGATTGCCCGCGATGATCTCGATGTCGTACCGGCTGCGGATCGCCTTCACCGTTTGAATAACGTTTTCCGAATGGCCGTGCGCCGTGTCCACCACGACCACATCAACTTCCGCCTTGATCAGCGCATCGACCCGATCGAGCGACCCTCCGGCCATCACCCCCACCGCGCCGCCCACCCGCAGCCTTCCGCGCGCATCGCGGCAGGCGTTCGGATGCTTGCGGATGTTGTCGATATCGCGCATCGTGATCAAACCCGCCAGCGAGCCATCGCGATTCACGAGCAACAGCTTTTCCACCCGCGCCTTGTTGAGGATCCCTTCTGCAGTTTCCAGCGTCGTTTCCGGGGGCGCGGTGATCAGCGACTCTTTGGTCATCACATCGCCCACGCGCCCTGCGCCGCGACGCGGATCGACAAACTTCATATCGCGACGGGTCAGGATGCCGACCACCTTGCCGCGCCTGGCCCCATCGGCGGTGACCGGAAACCCCGAGACGTTTTGCTGGTCCATCAGAGCCTGCGCTTTGGCGACCGTATCCTCCGGGCTGAGCGTGATCGGATCGGTGATGACCCCATTTTCGCTGCGCTTGACCTTGGCCACTTCCCGGGCTTGAGCTTCCGGCGACATGTTCTTGTGAATAATGCCGATGCCCCCCTCCTGCGCCAGTGCGATCGCCAGCTTGGACTCGGTCACCGTGTCCATCGGGGCCGAGACCAATGGAATGTTCAGCCGGATATTCCGCGTCAACCGCGAGGACGTGTCCGCCTTGTCGGGCGTGATATCGCTGAATTGGGGTATGAGCAGGACATCGTCGAAGGTGATGCCCTCTTCAGACAACTGGTTGATTTGTGTGCCCGAAATCGGCGTGGACTGCGTTTTTTGGGCCGTGCGGCGAAGGGGGTGCTCCATTAGGCAATGATGATCGACCTCGATCTACTTGTCAACGGCAAGAACCACACCACACAATCGACAATCCGCCTTGCCCTGCGCCCAGGGCGTGGTATTCCTTTCTTTGGGCCTATCTGCTAGGGTAAGGGGCCTTGTCTATTCAGATTTAAGGAAACTTCCGGGCTGGGTAAGCGAACTGTTAGCGGCAAGCAATGAACTTCTTATGGTTTGGATTGGCCCGACCGCGGGCCGTCCAGCCTCATGCAGGAGCGCGATGTGACGACGACGCAAGCGTTTGTGGCCGATGATGTAGCCGTTCCCGTTCACCATGACCGGGGCACGACCTCGGGCGAGGGCAGGCGGCAGTTCGACAAGTACCTCAAGGCTGCCATCTCCTATGAGGCCTCGGACCTCATTGTCAAGGTTGACCTGCCGCCGCGCATCCGCGTGCGCGGCGCGCTCAAGAGCCTGCAGACCGACATCTGCACGCCCGACCTGATGTTCCAGATCGCTAAGGATGTGCTCGACGATCGCCAGTACAACCACTTCAAGCATCACGGCCAGTTCGACTTCGCGTACGACTACGATGAAGACAACCGCTTCCGCGTGAACCTCTTCATGGCGCGCGGCAAGCCGTCGCTGGCCTGCCGGTTGATCACCTCCAACATCAAGACGTTTGAGAGCTTGCACCTGCCGCAAATCCTGGGCGACGTGGCCATGAGCGCGCAGGGCTTGATCCTCTTTGCCGGCGTGACCGGCTCGGGCAAGAGCACCTCGATCGCCTCGATGCTCCAATACATCAACGAGCGCAAGCGCGTCCACATCGTCACCATCGAAGACCCTATCGAGTACATCTTCAAAGACGACAAGGCCACCATCAACCAGCGCGAAATCGGGATTGATTGCCTGAACTTCACCGAAGCCCTGCGAGCGCTGGTGCGCGAGAATCCAGATGTCGTGCTGGTGGGCGAAATGCGCGATTACGAGACCTTTGAAGCCGCCATTCGCGCCGCTGAAACCGGTCACCTGGTCTTCGGAACCATCCACGCCTCTTCAGCCTGGCAGACCTTTGGCCGCATTTACGACTTGTTCCCTGAGGCCGAACGCGAACAGATCCGCAAGCTCTTGGCGTATAACTTGCGCGCCATTGTGTATCAAAAACTCCTGCCGACGCTGCATGAAGACATCGTCCGCATTCCCGCTGTGGAGATTCTTCTCAACACGCCGATCGTCCAGAAGTACATCCTGGAAGGCCGCGAAGGCGAGCTCTTGGATATCATCCGGCGCAGCCATGAGGAAGGAATGGTCGACTTCACCACCGCCTTGGTGAAGCTTGTGGAAGGCGAGTTCATCCACCATCGGGTTGCTATGGAAGCAACGCCCAAGCCCGAGGAGCTGAAGATGCGTTTGAAGGGCATTTCGTAAACGTCGATTTGAGAGTTCACGGGAAATGATTATCGAACTTACTTTCGCCCAAAGCGTTTCGGGCTCCTTGGTCAGTTGGTACCAGGCGCTGCTGATTCTGGCGCCGTTCGTCGCCTGGGGCTGGCTGGTAGCGACCAAGCTCGAAAAGGACGCCCGCTTCTACCACCTCAAGCACGAGCGGTGGAACAGCATTCATCTGGCGGCCGCGTTTGCGGCTCTCGCCGTCATGTTGCTCGTGCCCTGGTTCTTGCTCGGCTGGCCCGTGGGGATTCTGCTGTTGCTCGCGCCGATCCTGGTGTACTGGCGGGTTCGCAATGCGGCCGTGCCCGAAGCCCAACGCTACCACCTCAGCAGCGACTCATTTGGAAACAAGCTGGCCGCACGGCGCCAGGCTCGCGCTGCCAAACAGGCTCTCCTTCAATTCGTCGATTCAAACGGCCGCACTCGATCGACGCCGCTCAAGGATGAGCCGCTGTTTCCCGTGCACATGCTCGCCGAAGACGTCGTCGGCCCCGCCCTGGCTGCCCGTGCCTCGCGCATCGAAATGGAAGTCGGTCCCAGCGGCACCGCCGTCATGCAGACGATCGACGGCGTTCGATACAAGCGCGCCGCCGTCCCCACCGACATTTCGATGCGCATGATCGACTACCTCAAGGACATCGCCGGGCTCGATGCCGCCGACCGCCGCCGCCGACAGGCCGGCGCCTTCGTCTTGAAGGGCCCAGGCGGCGAAACGCAGATCAACATCATCACCAATGGATCTTCCACCGGCCAGCGCGTGCGCATCGACTTCGAGCGCGAGAAACGCATGCACAAGCCGTTCGATGGCATCGGCTTGCTGGCGCCGCAGTTGGAGGCCCTGCGCGCCTTCGAGCAGCCCCACGAGCGGCATGGCGTCATTCTCATCGGCGCCCCGACGGGTCACGGGCTCACCACCACCGCCTACAGCTTCCTGTCGCGCCACGACGCCTACACCTCGAACGTCAAGACCCTCGAGCGCGAGGTCATGGTGCAGTTGCTGGGTGTTGATCAGACCCAATGGGATCCGACCAACCCCGACATCGATTACGCGACCAACCTTCAGTCGATCCTCCGGCGCGACCCGGACATTGTTCTGACCGCTGATGTTCGCGATCAGGATACTGCTCGCGTCATCACCGAGCCGGGAATGAAGGGGCCGCTGATTTATGTTCAGCAGCCGCTGCCGACCATCGACGATCAGATCCGCGATTGGTTCAAGAAAGTCGGCGACGGCAAGAACGCCATCAAGGCCCTCCGCGCCGTGGTCAACCAGCGATTGCTGCGAACGCTGTGCCCCAACTGTCGCCAGGCATATCAACCGACGCCTGAGCAGTTGAAGAAGTTGAACCTGCCTCCAAAAAAGGGCGGTCAACTCTATCGCGCCAGCGGCAAAGTTCAGGTGAAGAACAAGATCGAAGATTGCCCCGTCTGCGGCGGTCACGGCTACCTCGGACAGACCGGCGTCTTCGAAGTGATGATCGTCGACGCCGAGGTGCGCAAGCACCTTGGCGCCCTGGACCTGAAGTCGGCTCGCGCCCATGCCCGCCGCCAGAACATGATCTACCTGCAGGAGGCGGCGCTGAGCAAAGTCATCACCGGCGAAACCGATATCGAGGAGGTTGTGCGAGCGACATCCGCCGGGCGTCCGGCCCAGGCGGGCGCCGCACCGACCGCCTCGGCAGGCTCTCCTGCGTCAGGCGCTGCCGCCAAACCCCCGGGAGGTCCGGCAGCCGTTTCCAAGCAACCATCGCCTGCCGGCGGCTGATTGCCGCGCGAATTTGAACTGAGAGTGATCGCCATGTTTATCGCCTTCAACGCCATCATCGTGCTGCTGGTCCTCCTGATCGCCTATTGGTGGGCCAACCAAGGCCTATTCAGCGCGCTGCTCCATTTGCTCTGCGTGATCACCGCGGGCGCGATCGCATTCGCTGTTTGGGAGCCGCTTACCACAGGCCTACTGCTTCGTGGAAATGGGTTCGACAACTACGCCTGGGGAGTGAGCTTCATCCTCGTGTTCATGATTACCCTGCTCATTTTGCGCGTTTCGGTCGACAAGATCGTGGGCGCCAACATCAACATCCCAAACTGGGCCAACCTGGCCTTCGGATTGCCCGTCGGCGCTGCGTCAGGCGTGCTGACGATCGGCATCTTTCTCATCGGCGCTGGTTTCATTCAATCCAGCCGCGACATGATGAGCGTCGTCGGGTGGGCGCGGTCGAAGCAGAACGGGCAGGTTCAGCAGATCAACCAGCTGTGGACCCCCGTTCACGCATGGACGTACGAGTTTTATGGACTTCTGAGCGTTGGGTCGCTGTATCCGACCTTCGAGCGAACCCCCCTTCGCTCCTACTATCCGGACCTCGACAAATACGCCATGTCCCTTTTTCGCGATTCGTTCAAAGACGGGCGCGGCAAAGTTTCGCTCCGCCCCAAGGATGCCCACATTGTTGAAGCGATTCGCTGTAACGAGGCTGGGTTCAACCGGTACGCCGTGCGCGTCACCTTCGAACCGGGGGCGCGCGACTACGGAGAACAGCTGACGCTTTCCAAGTCGCAGGTCCGATTGATCGGCGAAGCCCGCGGAACCTCTGAAGCCAAGGTCGCTTATCCAGATAGCTGGACGCAGTATGACGGCTGGCACAAGTTCGACGACTTTTCGCATTTTGCGTCGAGCGAGCCCGCTCAGTCGGGCGCCGACATGGTCTTCCAATTCAACGCCACCGATCTGGGAAACAGCCGCGCCAGATTCATTCAGATTCGTGGAACCAGATACCGCCTGCCTGCCGTTCTGGATGTTGCTTCCGGCAGGATCCTCCAACTGCAAACCTCGGGCGTGGCCGGGGCCATGGCCAATGTAACGCTCGACACCTCGGCCGTCTCCATTCAATCCGCCATCGAGTTGACCAACAAAATCCCGGTCTTCGTCAGCACCAACCAAATGCCTCCTGGATTTCAAGTCACCGAAGACAAGTTCCTTTCCGGAGGCGACGGCGAGTTGCAGCAGCGCGGCGAACGGCCCTCGCGCGCGTTGCTCGTCAAAGGCATCCTTGAGTCCAAGGGCGCCCGCATCGTGCAGGTCGATGTCAGCCGCGAGAGCACCGCCAACATATTTGGCTCGGTCCGCGAGCGCGCCGGCGAGGATGCAGAGCTCTTGCTCGTTGACTCGAGCGGCCGGCCGTATTGGCCCGTCGGATTCATCCACGAGCGCAGCGGAAGGACCCGCATCAAGGTCGATTTCCAGAACTACGTTCGCAAGCTCAAGGACTTTCCTGCCCTGCCCACCAGCGGCGGCCAAACCCTCAAGCTCGTGTTCAGCGTCACCGAAGGCTCAACCATCACCGGCCTCAAGTGCGGCGATGTCACGGTCGGCACCTGCTCGCTGCTGGCCCCGAGAATTGAAGCCCCGGCCGAGCGGACCGACCGAGTGCCCACCGAAACCGATAAGCCTTTGGAAGGCGAGCGCCCGCCGTCCGGCGTCAGGCCGCCTCGCTGATCGGCTAGCCTTGCGGCAATTCCCGGACTGATCACCGTCGATGGCTGCGCGCATCGCTGGCCTTGGACGGCGCGGCAGGCGATCCGATCAGCGCCCCCTGCTTGAGCAACCGCTCGATGTAATGAATGTCAAAGTCGGCGTCGATGAACGGCTTGCTGTCCATGATGCGCCGATGCAGCGGAATCGTCGTCTTGATCGGCGCGATCCTGAATTCGTCCAGAGCGCCCCGCATCTTCGCAATCGCCTGCGCTCGCGTCGGCGCGTGCACGATCAGCTTGCCGATCATTGAATCGTAATTCGGCGGGATGCGATATCCGCCGCGCATGTGCGTGTCCACCCGAACCCCCGGCCCGCCCGGCTGAATGAACACCTCAACCAGACCGGCTTGCGGCATGAAGTTTCGCTCGGGGTCCTCGGCGTTGATCCGGCACTCGATCGCGTGCCCGTTCATCTGCACATCGCGCTGGCGGATCGATAACGGCTCACCCGCGGCGACCTTGATCATTTCTTTGACGATATCCACACCCGTGATCATCTCCGTCACCGGATGCTCGACCTGCACCCGCGTGTTGACTTCCAGCATGTAGAAATTCTGCTTGGCGTCCATCAGAAACTCGACCGTGGCCGCCCCCGAATATTCGGCCTTCCGAATCAGTTCGGCCGCCGATCGCGCCACGGCGTCGCGAACTTTGGCGTCAACATCCGGCGCCGGGCCCTCTTCAACCAGTTTTTGATGCCGGCGCTGCGATGTGCAATCGCGGTTGTAGAGGTGAATGGCGTTGCCGTGCTTGTCGCCAAGAACCTGAATCTCGACGTGCCGCGCGTTTTCCAGGAACTTCTCGATGTACACCGCGCCATTGCCGAAGGCCGCCTGCGCTTCCTGCTTGGCCGCCGCGATGCCCGATCGCAACGCCACTTCGTTGTTGGCGATTCGCATCCCCCGCCCGCCGCCGCCCGCCGAGGCCTTCACGATTACCGGGTAGCCGATCTTCTGGGCTTGCTCCACCGCGTCGTCAATCTCTTCGATCGCGCCGTCAGAACCGGGAAACACCGGCGTTTTCGACGCCTTCGCCATTTTCTTGCACGAAATCTTGTCGCCCAAGAGCCCCATCGCTTCCGGCGATGGACCGATGAACTCGATGTGACAATCCCGGCATACTTCCGCAAAGTGCGCATTCTCGGCCAGGAAGCCATACCCCGGATGAATCGCATCAACGTTCGCGATTTCTGCCGCCGAGATGATCCGGTCAATTCGAAGATACGAATCGCTCGCCGGCCCCGAGCCGATGCAGACCGTTCGATCCGCGTGCTCCAACCACGGGCCGTCGGCATCAGCCTCCGAATAGACGCACACCGTCTGAATCCCCAATTCGCGCGCCGCGCGAATGATCCGCAACGCGATTTCACCTCGATTGGCGATGAGTATTCGGGAAAACATGAATGAAACCACGGATGAACACGGATGAACACAGATCAATGGAACTCGTCTTGGACAGATTCCTTCCCTATCTGTGTGTATCGGTGTTCATCCGTGGTTGCTTTTCCTGTGTTGCTTGTTCCGGGAGTGCTTATCCTGGTTTGACAAGAAAGAGAGGCTGACCGAACTCCACCGGATCGCCGCTCTTGGCCAGCACCTTGTGGATCACGCCGCTGCATTCGGCCTTGATCTCGTTGAAGATCTTCATCGCCTCGATGATGCAGACCACCTTCTCCGCCGAAACCGCGGTCCCCACCGGTGCAAAGGGCGGCGAATCAGGATTCGGCGTCGCATAAAACGTCCCGACCATCGGACTCCGGATCTGGAGGAGATCGCCGTCTTCGCCCAGACTCGACGGTTGCTCCGATGCCGGCGCGCTCGCGCCGTTTCCGCTCGCCGGCGCCATCGCGAAGCCAGGCGCGGGGAGCGTTGCGGTCGCCGGCGAAACCATCACCGTCGGCGCCGTCATCACCGCCGTGCCAGACATCGGGTTCGGCCGGCGCATCGTCACCTGCTCTTCACTGTCGCGAAGATCGAGCTCGGTCAGGTCGTTCTCCACCATCAAACGCACCAGCTCCTTGAGCTTGCGAATGTCAATCATCAATGTGTCCCCAAACGTGCGCCGCTCATCGCCGGCTCAAGAACCGCCGACCCGAGGTCCTTCGGACAATCGCCCAACACACGGCTGCGGGTCTCGGTGATCAACACATCATCCTCAATCCGCACTCCGCCGATTCCCGGAAGGTAAATCCCCGGCTCAACGGTCATGACCATGCCCGGCTCCAGCGCCACGGCCGTTTCCAAGTCGTTGAAATACGGCGTTTCGTGCACGTCCAGCCCCAATCCATGTCCCAGTCCGTGACCGAAGTACTCCCCGTACCCAGCCTTTGTGATCACCCGTCGCGCCACGGCATCGATTTCAGCGCAAATCTTCCCCGGCGCGATCGCTTCAATCGCAGCGCGCTGCGCTTCGTGCACCACCGCGTAGATGTCCCGAATCTTCTTGGGCATGGTCCCCACCCCGAACGTACGCGTCATGTCGCCGTTGTATCCGTCCACGGTCGCGCCCCAGTCAACCAGCAGAACGCCGGGCTCGATCGTGGCGCCGCTGCTGAGGTGATGAACAATCGAGCTGTTTGATCCCGCGCCGATGATGGGCGTAAAGCTGGCGCCAAACGCGCCCCGCATCTTCATCTCGTACTCCAGGATCGCGCTGAACTCCAGTTCGCTCATGCCAATGGTCAGTTGCCCCAGCGCCGCCGTCAACGCCTCCCGTTGAATGACGATCGCGCGCTCGATGGCCGCGATCTCAAAGTCATCTTTTCGTTGCCGCAACCCGCCGAGCAATCCCGTGGTCTCGATCAGCTGAACGCCGGCAAGCGTCGCAGCCGCCTTCTTGTAATTCGCCACCGTGATGTGCTCAGCCTGCGCCCCCAACCGCTTGATTCGCGTTGCCTGGCAGATTTCGCGGACGCTCTCGTGCAACCGGTGCCGCACTCCCATCACAACCTCCGAGATTCCCGAATCGCGCCACGGAGTCAGATACTCGTCGTAGCGCCGGTCTGAAATGATCACGCATCCTGCACCGTCATCATCGGAGCCCAGCACAACCGCCAGGCTGTCGTGCCCCACAAAACTGGTGAGGTAGAAGATGTCCTTCTCCGCACTCACAAGCAGCGCGTCCACCTGGTGCTGAGACATCGTCTGCCGGAGCTTTTTCTGGCGGGCAATGCATGCGGCCTTCAGCCCGGGAGCCAAACCATGCGACGGGGCCTCTTCCATAGCCGGAGTATACCGTTTGGTGGATTTTGAGGCCATTTGCGTCGAAATTCGTAGATTCACCCCTAATTTGCGCGACATTCTCACACCCTCAGGTCGGCGATTTGCCCAGCCCCGATCGAAATAATCCGTCAGGCCGAACTGTTTCGATCGCCCCGCAGAGCCAATGGCGCCTCAATCACTTCCTTCAAAATGAAGATCTCTCGCAACGATGCGCGGTCTTTGAGCTTCGATCGGAATTTCGCGCCGGCGACCTGCTTGGAATGTGAAATCCGCGTTGCCGCCGGCTGATCCTCGCTTCGAACAGCCTCCTGCTCCGGCTCCGAATCGCGTTCCGCATCCAAACGCTCCCGCGCGGCCTTCTTGACCGCCTCGCGCCGCTGCTGGGCAGCTCGGGCTTCCTGCAGCCGCCGCGCCTTCGCCTGCTCACGCTCCCGCTGCTCCCGCTGGTCCTTGGGCGCCTTGACCGCATCCACCCGCGAAACGCGCGACGATGACAGGTCCGCAGGTACCGCGCCCCGATCCGCAGGCGGCCGCGCAACCGTCGCACGCTGCACTTGGCGGTTCTCCCGACGCTGCCGCAATTGCTCGAGCTGCTCCTTTCGCCGGGCCGCCAAGTCATCGACCGTGCCGATCGGCTGCATGCGATCCGGCCGCGCGGGAACGCTTTCAATCCGCAGCGTGCTCGAAGCGGCCTCAGGCGCCATCGGACCAGTCATCACCGGACCACTCGCTCTTCCCAATTCAAGCTGCCTGCGCTGCTCGGCCTCGCGGCGCTTCTCGAGCTCCTTCCGTCGCGCCGCCTCTTTCGCAATCGCTCCAAGAATGTGGACGACGAAAAAGAGAACTGCTGCAATGATGCCCCAAGTCATGGTGTCTCATTCTATTCCATAACGCCTAAGTCGGAACGTCCGCAAGCAGTCTTGCTGCGCCGTGCCCGTCGTCTAACCACTGAAAGTCCACGCCAAAAACCGATCGCAATCGATCAATTTCCAGCACAGACGATGCCTCACCCGCGGCCACCACTCGACCTCCATCCAGCAGCCACACATCTTGCGAAATCGCCGCCGCCAGCGAAATATCGTGCATCGCGACCACCACCGTCGCGCCTCCGCTCGCCAGCTCGCGCAACAGTCGCATCGTGAGCGCGATGTGCCGCAGGTCCATCGCTGATGTTGGTTCATCGAGCAGCAGATGGCCGTCAGATTCAAGTTGAGCCACAACTCTGGCCAGCGCAACCCGCTGCTGCTGCCCCGCCGAGAGCTCCGGATATGGCCGGTCGGCTACGCCCGCCAGATCCAATCGCTCAATCGCCTCCTGAACCCGCGCGGCATTCGCCGCCAGCGCATATCGGCCCAGCTCCACCACCTGCCGCACCGTGAACGCCGCTGAAACCGTCGGCCGCTGCGGAACATATGCCACCCTCCGCGCCAGCATCGTCGCTCGCAGGCGATGGGCCGGTACACCATCGATCAGAACCCGCCCCCGTTCCGCCCGCAGCGCTCCGATCATGCACCGCAAGAGCGTCGACTTTCCAGCGGCGTTCGGCCCCAGAATCGCCGTGATTCTCCCCGGTCGGGCTTCAACCGCAATACTGCGA
>JAKEEP010000165.1 GCA_022616475.1 Phycisphaerales bacterium
ATGATCAACTCGTCCTGTCCATTGGCCAGTTCTTCTGCGATGCGCCAGGGCGTCTGCGGATCATCGCTGGCCTGGGATTCCTCAACTCAATCACATGGTCGGGCTCAAGTCCCTCCGGTGCATTTCCGATACCGCCACCTGTCCTGGCCTGGGAACCACAGCCAAGGGCTTCGGCGATGGCCGATTCCGCATCGGCTTCACGCCGGCAATGGTTTTCGGAAAGCCGGGTCGGAGAATCAGTCGCTTACGCGCTCTTGCGCTGCACGCCGTTGAGCACCGGGTGAAGCTGAGCCCGCTGCTGCAATGCGATGTACCGGCAAATCTGGTCCACCACGAATCGCTGGTGGCTCGGATTGAACGAGAAGTCGAACGCCAGCCCGGCATAGGTGTCGTGATTCGATTCGACGTGCGTGTGCACGACCTTGGCGCTGGCGCAAATGGGGCTCGCCAGCGAAGGCGGTAACGATATCCGCAGCCACAGCAACTTGTGCCTGGCGATGGTCTGCGCATCGGCGGGCTTGACCCGCAATCCCACACCGCCTCCACCAAGGTTGAGCAGCGTCGCGGTGAACTTCGGGCCGACCTCGGGCATCACCGCGTCATAGTCAAATGGCGATGACTCCGCCGAGGCTGCTCCGCGATTGGCGTGAGATTCGGCCGCAATCTCGTAGGCACGCTCGGCCATCAGCACTGACTTGGGCTCCAAAAGCGGCCAAATCTCCGCTTCCGGCAGGCTCAACGACGCCGTGTCGACGCGGTAATAGTTTCGACGCTGGCACCGCTGCACCGAGTCGGGCATCATCAGCCGCAGCGCCGGCACGCCTTGGCGGTCCGGCAACGAGAAATTCAGCCAGCCGAGATTCACCGTCGTGAACATCCACCGGTTCTGCCCGATCGAGAGGATCACGATCAACTCAATGCCTTGATCGATCTTGACAACCTGGCCCAGCGCGGCCGGTTGCTCGATGATGATCTCGGTTTCGGTCACACCCAGCAGCCGCACGCGCCACACCAAGTGTTGAACGCAAGCCGTCTCAGATGGGCTTTGTGCCACTGCGATTTCCAGCGCCCCGCCGCGATCGCATACCTGACGCAAACACCGGCGCCACTCCAAAGTCCGCGAGCGATTAGCTGGCACGATGGCTCCTTGCGGCTCTTGGCCCCCCGTGATCAGGTCCCAGATTGGACCCCGGAACCGACCGCAGTGATAATGTTTCGATCGAACGCCACCCTTCGACCATGGAGGGTGAAGCGTTGCCTCGACGATCACATATCGTCCGCGTCCGCCGTTTACTTCATGCGATGGTTGATTCGGCTCGTGGCCGGCCCCAAGCCCCGTCGCCCACTCCGTTCAGCCTATCCAAAGTTGCTCCCCCAACCGCCGATAATCAGCGATCGGCTCGCGCCAGCGGACGCGCGTGCCCCAACCCTCGGCCGCTTCGCGTCGCCGCCTTTCCTATTGACAGGGGTTTCCGCTCCGAGTACTCTCTCGTCCAAGTCACCTCGTCGAGCAAGGCGGATATGCCATGTTTCGGGTATTGGCTTCGAGCGCGTTGGTCTTCTCCCCCCCCCAAATCTTGAGTGACGGGTGTGATCACCCAGCGCTCACTTGGTTTGCCCGGGAGTGGAGAAAGGACGCTGCCAAGTCCTTGGACCTTCTTTCGCTGACTTGGACTTTCCAAACTCCCAGTTCCGATGGCTCCCTGTCCTCACATCCATCACGTTTTACGTTTTGTACTAACGGCAGCGGCAGTTGGCGGGTGTCACAAGACACAGGCGAAACGGGCAAGCACGCGATAAGCTACTTGGACCATGTCGTTACGCCTGAGTACGCATGGAAACTCACGCCGTATTGGTTGGTCCTCCTCGATCCGGAAGCCCTATCGCCTCCAGGTCATCCAATTCACGAACACGGTCAGAAAGCGCTCACCAACGCTCTTCTTCTGACGCGCGGCGGCATCGGCAACTTTGCGACGCATGCGATTCACTCATGCGTGTTCGACGAGTCGACGGCTCGATGGTCCATAATCTGCACAGCAGCGACCAACTCGGTCGCCTTTGGCGGAACGTGGGATGGTGCTTTACAGCGCGGTTTCGTCGAATCAATTGCATTCACTCGTGGTCCAGAAGAGGGCCACTCTTTCTTGTTTGAGGATTGGACGTTCGCCTCGTCTATAGATCGTTGGGTAGCACACAGAGTGCGATTTGTCGGCCCGACAAAGCAAGAGCTGTATTCGATAACCTTCCAGGACGCATCTCTCGTTTCGCCTGAGGCATTTGACGCTTCCCTGCGCGTGCCCGATTTTGACGCCGTCGACGCTCATCGCGGTCGCTTGATGAGTCTCGTGAGCAGTACGGATCTACGCGTTCTCCCGAGCATTAGCTCCATCCGGACAGAGGATGGAATAAAGGTACTCACTCAGGATGAGCTTGATGCGATGAGCTATCGTGCTCGGCATCGCTTTCGACAAATGGGCTGGTCTGTTTCAGGCGCGATGATAGCAGCGGTTCTCTTCGCGCGTTTCAGATTCCACAAGTCAGATCGTTAAAGGAGGCGGCTTATGCTATCTCAGCGGACTATTCGGTCGATGTTGTCAACGCTCTGCCTACTTATAACCATACTGTGCGGAAGCAACACATTGCTCCTCGCACGGCCGCCATGCTTCAATTGGGCAATGTTCATGTGCTGCGGCCTTTCGAACATTACAATCCGTTGCCAGGACAGCATAACTCATCAGGTATGGTATTGTGATGGACAGATCGTGTCCGATGCGGCTGTAGGGACATATTACTACAGCACAGAGGGCTGGGATCCACCAACACCGCCGTGTTTCTTCCCCGGTGGCACGTGTGTGTATTATAAGGCTCATTGCGGTTCCATCCCCCCCGCCTGCACATGGGAAGGCACAACTACCAGCAATATCTGTCAAGACTGTCCTGACATCAATCAGGAGCATGACTGTCCTCCTTAGCAATGACAAGGCCTTGCCCATCGCAAGCACACCTTTTAAGTACGCCCGGTGGATCGCAGCCGTAGTTATGGGGGTACTTCTCGTGGCCGGAGTATTGAAGGCCTACGACGCTGCGACGTTTGCCGAATCGCTCGCGACTTGGCAACTGCTGCCCCAGGGCGCGCGACCAGCGCTAGCTGTTGTTGTGCCCGCAGCTGAGATAGGATTGGCTCTAGCTTGGTTTATTAACTTGGGCCGCCTCGTGCCTCTTATCGGTGCGCTCCTCTTGCTGATCGCGTTCACGGGCGCATACGTCGTACATCTCTTGTTTGTTGACCAACCACTTTGTGGTTGCCTTGGCGTAATCGCAGCGCTGCAAGATGCAAGGGTGGAGCGAGTTGTGCTGTTATCACGTAATCTCGCGATGCTTGCTTGCCTCACGTTTGTGATCTTTTGCTACTCGAAGGAGCTAAGGACATGCCGTATCCCACAATACTCCTGAATGTCAGCGCCGTGTGCCTATTGACAACATTTTTAGCTCGAAGCTATGCGGCACCACCGCCTTCGCCTAACTTGTCAGAGGCAGTGCGCCAGTCGACTTCAGCACCGCTCCCGCAACGGCCACCGGCGTCGATTGACATCATGTTGCCAGAACCAATTGAGCAGCGGGGCTTTGATCGTTACGCAGACCTTCTCGTTCTTTC
Organism: Phycisphaerales bacterium; assembly: GCA_022616475.1. GTDB lineage: Bacteria > Planctomycetota > Phycisphaerae > Phycisphaerales > SM1A02 > JAKEEP01. The sequence goes on from JAKEEP010000165.1 coordinate 3,656, forward strand.
GGAGGAACAAATAACCGTCTTCAAGCAGCATTTTGCCGCCTATCAAGAGCACTACTCAACGCTCGAAGGAACCTTGATCGGACCATTGTGGCAAAAGGCAGCGGAGCTGCATGTCTCGGGTGTTACTCAACAGCCTGCAGCATATGAATCTCTGATGAAAGACCGAGCATCATTCGCGGATGAGGTTTCTCGCCTCGACACCGACTTGTTTGATGCAATGGTACCTGTGCTTTCGGAGAAGCAACAGCATCTATTGCAATTTGTACGCTTGGACAGACTGCGCACATTCTATTCCTCCTTCTTCCTGCTCGCTACGCTGCCCGAGGCAAGAGTGGACTTGATTACCCTGATCAGCTTGACGATTACGGATCCAACGCAACGGGTACATTCGCGCGATGTAGAGCACGAGTATCTCCAAGCCATGGTGCCTCTCCTTCGCCGCCATGCCGACAGCCGGCTGGAGAATATGGTCAAGGATGCGTACCTGATGGGTTCCTTAGCAGCAGTTGAGGGCGCTGATCAAGAGAAGAAACACCAGTTCTGGCTTGATATGATGGCGCAGCGCGCCAAACTTGCACACGAGACAATACTCGTCAGCGAGCGCATGGAAGGCGTCAACCGCGAATTTCTTCGTCGGTTTGTAGAGCAACTCGGGGATGCAGGCGCACGCTTGCACAATGCATATTACAGCAAGGCATACCCGAGTATTCATCCTGATCTGACATCGGCCGAAAGTACAGTTCGATCACTGCTGGCGGTTGAGCACCTGACAGACGAACAGCGTGATGCTATTCAGGCAATAGCAGGTGACTATAGAACGTCGTATAAGGCCATCAATGAGACGTTGCAGAAGCTTGTACGAGATTGGCAGGAACAGCTTGCCTTGAATATGAGCTATGACGCGAATAAGTTAGCGGAGTTTACACAGAACGTCGACGACCTCAAGGCAAATCGAGACAACATGAATACGTCCTGTCGGAGGCGAATGATGGAGCTGCTCACTCCGGAGCAGAAGGCCTCCCTCCCCCCGGTTCGCCAAACCCCTGAACGCACACGGCCGATCACACCTGCACCGCCTGATTCCATTGCTCCACGACCATGAGGTTGCGTTGCAGTCTTGGACGCGGACCGTGGGCGCTACGAACGTGCGACAACCCCCGACAGTTCCTCCACCATCTGCCGGGCTCGCTCCACCTCATCGCGCTCCAGCTTCTTGCGACCGTACCGCGCCTCGTAGAACACGCCGGTAATCTCGCGCACGAGTTCCGCCGCACGCGCCTGCCCCACAAGTTCCAGCCGCGCAAACTCCAGCGGCGGCTGCCAGTGCGGCTTGGCCATTCCGTTCCTCTTGAGCACCCCCAGCATGTCCAGGTAAAACCCAAGCTGCCGCAGCATCCGTTGATACTCTCGCCCGCGCAGGTGCTGCAACTGCAGCGTGCTCTTGATCGCCATCGATCTCCGCATGAGCTTGACGAGCGCCACGATCGCGATCACCAGTGCCAACCCCACAATCCCCATCCAGATGTATCCGGCGGGCCCATAGTAGAACCTCTGGTTGACCCGCTCCATCCACGCCCGCACCGAATCCCATGCCGACCTGATCCGGCTGAACCATCCTTGATTTAAGTTCTCAATAATCTCGGTCTGGGCTGTGTCGTCAAACCCGGCAATCGTGTCGCTCCAATCGCCTTCGAACGTTTGGTAGGCCCAGCGCAATCGATCCGCCACGGTGCTCTGGCTGGCGTGCATTTCGCGAAGCGTCGCTGACGGCGTGGGATCAAACGTCGCCCAATATCGCGGACCGGTCTGCACTTCCACCCACGCGTGGGCGTTCGACTCCACGACGTTGTACCAGCCAAGGCCCGGCTCATGTTCATAGGCGACATAGCCAACCGCCAGCCGCGCACGAATCCCAACGCTCTGGCACAACGCCGCCAGCCCCGAGGCGAAGAACTCGCAATGTCCCCTCTTGCTGTGGGTCAAGAACAAAATGATCGGATCCTCGCTCAGGTCTCGTCGCTTGACCATGCTCAAGTCTGTGGTGTACGTGAACCCGCCGGTCGTCTGCAAGTACCTTGTCAGCGCGCTCGCCGCGTCGCGCCGCCATTGCCAAGTCTCGCGGTCACCTTCAACGCCGGCCTGCGCCAACACGGTTTCGGCAATCCCCCTCAGCGTGTCCTGATCCGCCGCGACAAACCAAGGGGGCTGAGGCGACCATGCGCCCCGCTCGATCGTGCCCACGCCTTCCTCCCCATTTCGCTGCGCGTACACGGTATAGCTCATCAATCGCGGCGAGCCCTCGACGGTTTTGATGACTTGCCGAGCCGAATCGTAATCCAACCTCGCCGCCTTGTCCGTCTCCACCGAAACCGGCGCATACACCGAGAACAACGGCGCCGACCCCGAACTCATCCGAACCAGATCAAATCGCTGCGTCAGAATCTGGCCCGCATCATGAACATCCTCCAAAACCGCCGCGGTCGGCGGCGCGACCCCCATGCGCCGAGGCCGCCCCCGCTGCTCTCGCCACCGCCCCAGCCCTTCGTAGCGATCGAGCACCGTGCCGCGCAGCCGCAGCGGCTCCCGCGTCGAAACCACGCGCCCGCGCCCATCGGAAAGTTGAAGGCTCATCACTTTCCGCCTGGATTGGCTGATCCGTCCCCCAACGTTGAGATCGACCTGCCATGAAAACTGCGGCATCCGGTCCGACGACGGCACGTGCAGCGCCCCAAGCATCCCCGCCCCCACTCCCCGTGGAAACACCAAGAACGCCAGCACGCTCACTGCCGCCCCCACGATCCCAATGCTCACGGTCTGAGTTCGAAAGTGCAATCCAGCCAACCGTCCCGCAATCGGCTTGAGCGGCCCGACCAATCGATAGTCGGCTGGAATCGCCGACTGCCGCGCGTTGCGCGACCGCTCGTACCACGCGTACAGCTGATACAGCAGCAGCACATACAGCCCCAAGCCCGCATACACCACCAGAAGCACACCGAAAAGAAAACCGTTCGACTTCAGGCAACCGGTCATCATGAGCAGCAAGCTCAAGGTCAGCAGATGCGCGTAGTCCCGCGCCGTGCGCCGCTCGTAGAGCTTGATCAGCGTGAGCCAGACCACCGACCTTCCCAGCACCCCCAACAAGTCCTGCCGGTTCTGGAAGACATCCACACACACGTTCAGGCACACGCCAATCACAAGAATGTTGGAAACCCATCTTGGCAATGTCTTCCCACGAGGGCCCTCGGTGATGTACCAACTCATCGCCGCCAGCGTTCCGGCAACCAGCAACAGCTGCACGCTCTCCTGCGCCGCGCAGAATCCGGCGATGCCCAGCAGCACCAGGGCGAAAGCCAGCGCCGGAAAGGTTCGCAACAACTTCATGCCGCCGCCCCCGATCCCTTGGTCGCTTTCCCTCTTCCAGGGGGAGAGGGCTGGGGTGAGGGTTGGTGCGACGGCATCCCGCCCCCAGGCTCGTCGCTTCCTTCGTTCTCATGGCTGCGCGCCAGCTTGGAGGCGTCCCATCCAATGGGGGCGACGGTCAAACTCTCCAGTTGCCTGGCCGTCAAGTACCACGCATTCTCACGGCCGGTTAGCGGCTGCACCCGATCAGGCGAGACCACAACCAGACTCGCGCGTTCGGCATCGCGGATCTTCCCCCGGCCGGCTGCCTCCAGGGGAGTGCGATTCCCATCCAAGTCGATTGAAGCCAGTGCCGCCATGATTCGCCGCAAGTGCCACGGATTCCGTCGCACACTGATCGCCGGCATGTCGATTCCCAGCACGGTGAGCCCGACTTGATACCCCTCCAAGTCGGCTTCGTGCAAAATCGACGCCGCCAGGCTGATGGCGCGCTCCTCGAGCTCGCGCGCCTCGGCAAGGCCGCCCGGCTCAACGTGCAGCTTCTGCGTCGCGGTCGTCAAGTCCAGGATCACACGGATCCGCGCCGGGCTTGGGCTGGTGCGCTCAATCACCACCATTTCGTCCGTGCGCGCCGATCGCTTCCAGGCGACGTGCCGGATGTTGTCGCCCGGCTTGAGCTCTCGAATGCCGTAGTAATCGTCGCCCGCACCGGCGTGCTGCGCCACCTTCGAGCCGATCAATCCGGCCGGTGAGATCGCGCCCAGCACTCCGCGCCGAAGTTGATAGAGCATCGGAAAAATCAGTGTGTGCTGCGGCTGCGAGATCGTGATCGATTTTCGCACGATCCCGAACGGAAACGTCGTCGAGACCACGATTCGATCGAACATCACCTTGCCTCGGCGCAGCGGCCAGAAGATCGCTTCGCCATGCACCGTCTCGCGCGGCCCCACGTGCATCACCCACGCGCTGGCGTCACTCATCAGCCGGCGCCAATTCCCTGCGTTGCCCGCTTCGCCGCCCGCTGTTCGCTCTTGGATGTGAATGTTGAACGCCGAAATCAGCCGCCGCCGGTTGGTCAGCGCGTATCGCACGATCAACGGCTCGCCCACCGATCCGTGCCGAGGGTCAATCCGCCTGATCCGAAACGACCACATCATCAGCGCCGATGCCCCCGCCGAAATCACCAGCACCGACACCATCACCCCCATCACCCAGAACAACAAGTTGTTTTGATTGTTCATCGCCGCAACCGTCACCAGCATCAAGAGACCGGTGTAGATCAAGCCCGGCACGTGCGGTTGAACGCGGCGAACAATTGCAGTCAGTGACATAAGTAGACCGTTGACGATGGGGCGCGACAAAGTCTAGCCGCCACGCCCGAAAAAGAGCGATTCCCACATCGCCCGCCGTCGGCCTACTTGAACTTCTCGTAGTCTTCCATGATCGGATCGGATTCCTCCAGAGACGTCGATGTTCCCGGGGCCAGGGTGATGAGCAAACGCCATTTCCCTCCCTTGGCAGGGAGCTTCATGATCGATTCAGCGTTCTGGTAGCCCGTCTGCGCGCCTTGCACGAGCCACTCTTCGTGCATCCACCCGGCGCCAAAGTCCTTAATGCGCATCGAGAAGTTTCCCCCCGCATCGGTCCGGGTGCGGCCCACCAGGTGCTGATTCGGGGTGTTCGGATCGCGCCGCACCGCCACCTCGGCGTTCGGGATGCCAGCCCCCTTGAGGGCCGGATCGATCACATGGATGGGCTCAACGCCGCTGACTGGCCCGCGCACCACCTTTCCCCGCAAGGTGTAGCCACATCCAGGAAGCAGGGCCAACGCGGCCGCCAGCGCCAGTGCTCGCCATCTTCCGTGAAGTAAATTCGTCGTCATCATGACTCATCACCTCCGTCAATCATCAGAGCGTGCGCCCGGATCGGGGCGTGCATGATAAACGCTATCGGGCAGTTCTGTTGAGCCGCTCCAGCGATCGGTTGGGCAGCCGCCGCGGAAGCCCGGAGAAGATCACCAGAGGAAAAGGCTCCAGGCACCATTTTCTGCACGGTCGTTCGGCGACAAAGGAGGTCATAGAAAATGGTGCCTGGAACCTTTTCCGTTGTGCAACCCTTGATCACGAGCTTTGCCCGCCTGCCACGGGCGGCAAATCATCCAGGCTCGCCAATCCGAAGATCTTGAGGAACTCCTTGGTCGTGCCGTACAGCATCGGCCTGCCAAGCACCTCGGCCCGCCCAACGATCTTGATCAAACGCCTCTCGAGCAAGCCGCGCAGAACCTCTCCGCTGGCGACACCTCGAATCGCTTCGATCTCTGCTCGCATGATCCCACCCTTGGATGATCGGTACGCGATGATCGCCAGCGTCTCCAGAGCTGGCTGACTCAATCTCGTCCGCTGTCGATCCGTGTGCAGCCGGTTCAGCACCGGCCCCATCTGGGCCAGCGTCAGAATCTGCCAGCCGCCAGCGAGCCGCTCAGCGCGAAAGGCTCGCCCGGTCTTGTCGTACTCGCGATTCAGTTCCTCAATGGCCCCCAGCACAGCTTTGCCTGCCCCTTTGCCCTCCAGCCCCAAGATCTCGCCGATTCTCGCTTCGGTCAAAGGCCGATCCGTCGCGATCAGCAGCGCCTCAACCCGCATGGTCAGCGGTTCGCGCGGGCAGACTTCTCCTGGGCTGAGGTCCTTGGCCGTGGGTGGTTCCGAAGGTTCTTCGATATCAACCTCGACCGGCCGCGCCGCCTCCTGCGATTGTGCTGTCATCCGTGGCATCGATTCGGCCCGTTTCGCTTTCCTTCCTTTTCCTCAGCACTCAGCACCAAGCACTCAGCACGTTTCTCAGATCGCTCCGCCGCGCTCGGCCATTGTCCGCGCCAACGCGATCTTCGCCAGCGCCCTCTGCTGCGCCCGTTCCACCGCCGCCAGAACCTCTCCCGGCTTGGTCACTCGCGCGTTCGCCTCAGCCAGTTCCGCCTCGGCGATTTGGAGTGAAAGAGTTTCCGCCGGCGTCGCCGCCTCGGTGAGCAGCGTCAAGCTTCCATCTTGAACCTGCGCAAAACCCCCATCAATCAGAAACCACCGGCTTCCCCCATCCGGCGGCGGAAAGTCCAGCCGCAACGACCCAACTCCCAATCGCGTCAGCAGCGGCGACTGGCCGGGCATCATCCCGTGCTGGCCATCCCAAGCCGGAAATGATGCGTACATCACCTGGTCATCAAAAACCGCCGCCACCGGCGTCACGATCGAACATTGAAAGGTCTTCGCCAAGGCTCGCTCCTATCGAAGCCGACAGTGTAGCCGCCCCCCTCTCCACGTGCCACGCACTCATTCCTTAGGTGCCATGTTCTCATTCGTTGGGTGCCATGCTTCAGCCGACTTCCGGGGGAGGGTGAAGCATGCCCGTGTGGAGAGAGCTACCCGCGCACATGCTTCATCGCATCTGGAATCCCTGCAAGCAAATCGGTCGCCAGCATTCCCGCGTTCCCATGCCTCTGGGCCCAATGATCCGCCGCCAACCCGTGCACACACACCGCCAGCCTCGCGCACTCCAGCAAACTCAACTTGCTCTGGGCGCCGCGAAAAAACTGCGCCACAAACCCGGCAATGACTCCGGTGAGCACATCCCCCGTCCCGCCACTCGCCAGGGCGACGTTCCCCGTCTCGTTCACGAAACTCTCCTGCCCATCGCTGATCACGGTCCGGTGTCCCTTGAGGACCACCACGCACCCCAATCGCTGCGCCAACTCCCGCGCTGCCGCCTCGCGCTTGGTTTGATCAACCGGATCGGCCTTCATTCCCAGCGCCTTCGCCAACCGCCCATGCTCGCCAGGATGTGGCGTCAATATCACCTGACCGCGCAAATCCCGATGAAAATCGCGCATCGCCGCCAGCGCATTCAAACCATCG